>DKMK01000101.1 GCA_002469545.1 Rhodobacterales bacterium UBA7416
TCAGATGCTTTTGGTCGCAAAACCGTTTTGGGTGGTGGCATTCTGTTGTTTTTTGTTGCCAGCATTTTTTCAATAACCACCGACGATTTCACAACTCTGCTAATGACACGGTTTATCCAAGGACTGGGCATATCATCGCCGCGTGCAGTTGGCATTGCTCTGGTTCGAGATATCTACAAAGGCCGCCAAATGGCACGTGTGATGTCGTTGGCAATGATGATATTTGTTGTGGCACCTGCAATCGCACCACTTATCGGACAAACCGTCATGCTTACATTCAATTGGCGTATGATTTTTGTTGTAATAATGGGATTTTCATTGGTATCGTTTTTATGGTTATTTATTAGACAAGAAGAAACATTAGCGATCGAAAATCGCCGTCCGTTTCGTTTTGAAACGATCTGGCAAGGTTACTTAGAGGTGTTTACAAATAAACGCGTTATGATTTCTATGCTGACGGTTTCGTTGGTGTATGCGACACTGTTTTCCTATCTTTCGATGGCGCAACAAAACTTTGCGATATGGTTAGATTCCGAGGCAAGGTTTCCTCTCTATTTTGGCATAATTTCAATTTTTGGCGCTGTGTCTAATGCCGTAAATGCACGCTATGTCGAACGTGTAGGTATGTGGTTGATATCTACGATTGCCCTTCTTTCAAACGCAATAATCGCGTTGGCTTTTGCGTTTTTGATCTGGCAAAATATATTACCAGATCATTTAATGTTGCCGGCTTTTATTATTTGGTCGGGTTTGTTTTTCTTTTTTAATGTGATGTGCTTTGGTAATTTGAATTCGTTGGCAATGGAGCCAGTGGGGCATATTGCAGGCTTGGCTGCATCTATTATTGGCTCTACGGCCACCGCAATTTGTGTCTTTATCGCCATTCCAATTGGCATGATGTTCAATGGAACTGGAATGCCTCTCATACTGTCCACGGCAATTCTGTGCTCCATTTCATTGATTATAAATCTATTCAATCCACGGAGCGTAGATTAGCGACACATAAAGAACGCACTATGTTAAATTGACATTCAGCCTTTTTTCATCGCTTTGGACAAAACGGCCAACTCGCGTGCGATAACGTAGGCACCTTTGACTTTTAGGTCGTCATTGACCCATTCGCGACGCACAACAATTTTGTTGTCTCTAACTTTTGCTGTTCCGCGTGAATCAGCCAAATACTTGGCTAGGCCAGCTGGATTGTTGAATTTATCGCGATGGAATTGAATGACGACACCTTTTGGGCCACCATCCAGTTTTGCGATACCAGCTGAGCGGCACATTCCTTTAATGCGAACAATCCGCAACAACATATCGACTTCAGATGGCAATTTTCCAAACCGGTCAATCAACTCGGCAGCAAAGGATTCTAACTCAACCTTTTTCGCCAGACTGGACAAGCGGCGATACAAGCCCAAACGGACATCTAGATCTGGCACGAATGTTGCAGGGATCAAGACAGGCACGCCAAGGTTGATTTGTGGTGACCAAGAGCCATCATCAGACAATCCTTCCATTTCACCGGCTTTCATTTTGGCAATCGCCTCTTCCAGCATCTCTTGATACAATTCGTAACCAACTTCACGTACATTGCCAGATTGCTCTTCGCCCAGCAGATTTCCTGCACCGCGAATATCCAAATCTTGACTGGCCAACATAAACCCAGCACCTAAGCTATCCAGCGATCCCAGAACCCGAAGTCGTTTCGTTGCTGAAGGTGTAAGTTTCTGCCGTGGTTTCGTCGTCAGGTACGCATAAGCACGTGTTTTGGAACGACCAACCCTGCCCCTGATTTGATACAATTGAGACAGGCCAAACATGTCTGCTCGATGAATGATTATTGTATTCGCCGTTGGTATATCAAGACCGCTTTCCACAATTGTTGTGGCAACCAGAATGCCGTATTTTCCGTCATAAAAGGCATTCATGCGGTCATCTAATTCACTCGCCGCCATTTGGCCGTGGGCAATGACATATTCTACTTCTGGAACTTGTTCCTTAAGGAACGCTTCTACCTCACCCAAATCTGAGATACGGGGCACAACGAAAAAGCTTTGGCCGCCACGATAATGCTCTCGCAACAGCGCTTCGCGCAATGTAACGCTGTCAAATTCGCTGACGTAAGTATGAATTGCTAATCTATCTACAGGCGGTGTGCCGATAATTGATAATTCTCGCACACCTGACAGCGATAATTGAAGCGTCCTTGGGATCGGTGTCGCTGTTAGCGTTAAAACATGCACGTCTGAACGCAATTGCTTTAACCGCTCTTTGTGGGTTACGCCAAACTTTTGTTCTTCATCGATAATCAACAATCCAAGGTTTGCAAACTTTATGTCTTTGGCCAATAAAGCATGGGTTCCCACCACAATCTCAACCGCACCGTCCCTTAAGGCTTGGCGGTTTTTCTTCATTTGCGTTGGAGTCACAAAGCGAGATAATTGAAGAACGCGTATACCCGTCCCGCGAAAGCGTTCTTCAAAAGACTTGAAATGCTGGCGAGCCAACAAAGTTGTTGGCGCAATTATTGCAACCTGGGTGCCAGAGCTTGCGGCGACAAACGCCGCCCGTAACGCTACTTCTGTTTTTCCAAATCCAACATCACCACAAATCAACCTGTCCATAGGTCTGCCTGATGCCATATCTTCTAATACGTCTTCGATGGCGTTTAACTGATCATCGGTTTCGGAATACGGAAAACGTGCGCAAAATGCTTCCCATAAATCTTGTGGTGCTTCCATTACTTCTGATTTACGCAGCGCTCTTTCCGCGGCTATACGGATTAACTTGTCCGCCACTTCGCGAATTCGCTCTTTTAATTTTGCTTTCTTGGCTTGCCATGCACCTCCGCCCAAGCGATCCAGCATACCGGATTCGTGACCATAGCGGCTTAACAACTCAATATTTTCTACCGGAAGGTAAAGACGCGTTTCGCTAGCATATTCTAAAACTAAACAATCGTGCGGTGCCCCTGCGGCGACTACAGTTTCCAAGCCATGATACCGTGCAACACCGTGATCAACATGGACCACAAGATCGCCTACTGATAAGCTGGATGCTTCAGTTAAGAAATTTTCTGCGCGCTTGCGACGTTTTGAGCCACGGATTAATCTTTCACCCAAAACATCTTGCTCAGAAATGACACAAAGCCCTTTAGCTTCAAAACCCTGATCCAAGGGCCAAACAACTAACGAAAGTGATCCAGACCTTTGATCAACATCGGACCATGAGGCGACCTTGGTCATACCGGCGACATCTTGATCTGCTAATAAACCATCTAAACGCTCGCGTGCCCCCTCTGAAAAAGAGGCAATGACCACCGCCGATTCACGCCTTTTCATGGATATGTGATCAGCAAGGCTTTCAAATAAGCGGATTTCTTCGTTTTGACGTTCGGGTGCAAATGAACGTCCTATGCGCCCACCCATATCTAGTGCATTTGGGCCTGTTGGTTGTGGTAAGGCAACTAATCTATTGATATCGCGGTTACCTAAAACTGTCTCAAACACCTCTGGCGCCATATAAAGCGTTTCTGGGGCAATTGGCTTGTAGACTGTATCCATGCGAGATTTGGCCTTAAGTGCTTCCATGCGGGCGCCGTATTGATCAACGATGCTATCCCAACGTCCGTCATGCACTTGGACTAGATTCTCGTCCATAAAAACAGCCGCATCGCCCACATAATCGAACAATGTTTCCATGCTATCGTGAAAATAGGGTGCCCAATGCTCAAATCCTTGATGTTTACGACCTGCACTAACGGCTTCGTAAAGAGGATCATCAATCCCAGCAGCGCCGAACTCGGTTCTGTATCTGTTTCGAAACCGTGCAACGGATTCTTCGTCTAAAACAACTTCTGATACTGGTGCAAATTCGATTTTCTTAAGCTTTTCAACGGTCCGTTGCGTAATTGGATCAAAACGCCGGGCACTTTCCAGTTCGTCACCAAACATATCCATGCGAACAGGACCTACTTCTCCTGGGGGGAAAACATCAATTATTCCCCCACGGATAGCATAGTCGCCAGCTTCGGTGACTGTCGGCGTTTGAACAAAACCCATTCGCGTGAAATATTGACGTAGTCGTTTTTGATCCACCTGACGACCAACGGTCGCAACAAAGCTACTGTCTCTTAAAACTTCGCGCTTTGGCACGTATTGCGTGACAGCATTAAGTGTGGTGAGAATTAGGAAAGGTTTGTCAAATCCCGCAGCCAGAGCCGCTAAAATGGCCATGCGCGCTGCAGATACATCACTGTTTGGTGATACGCGATCATAAGGTAAGCAATCCCAAGCTGGAAATACAAAAACCGGAACTTGGGGCGCAAAAAACCAAAGCGCACGTTTCAATGCTTCGAGCCTTTTATCATCACGGGAAATGTGGAGTATTGAGCGTTGAGTTTTTTCTAAACTCTGAACAATTACCTTTGCATCGAATCCTTCAGGAACGCCGGAGAGATTAGTTATATTTTCCGAATATGATATCATGAATGTGGCATATCGATAGGCAGTTTTAGGTGCAACCCCTGCTCATTAAATTCCACGGAGAATGACTAAGAAATAGGCAGCATAAAAACTTGTGACGAATATCGCCACTATCCCAACAAATTGTTTTGCCATCCTAAGTTTCGTAAACCCCGTGCATAATTCTGATCCCCGAAGATTATTAGAAATAACGCGATATGCAAATCTTAGCGCCAAAATGTTGCCAATTAAGAGCCCAATTAAGAGCATTCCGAGCGCCTGCATCATCTCGATATTAAATTTGAACCCAAGGGTCACAATTGTAGCGATAAGGAACATTCCTATCGAACTTATCCAAACGCCATATTTATCAAATGTATTTGTAAGTTTACGAGAATTTACATGAATCATAGATTCTAGATCATCCATATCTGCTCCACCATTTCGCATCGCATCTCGAACGTCATGCAATCCAGCACCAAGAGAGAAATGTGTCATCCTTGACCACGAAACAGCAACAATCAACCAGAACCAAAAACTGTTGAAGCTTTCTGAATTCATCAGTCGCGCCAAATCGAAATCCATCAGAGATTGTTCCTTGTTATGGAAAACACGTTCTCATGAACAAACGATGGTTTTCACTTGATTAATCACATAAACTTAAGCGAAAGAAACAAAAAACAAAACAGAGATTATCATGGCTTATGTAACTGCTCCTTTTCCAATGTCACGCCCACGTCGTTTGCGCCAAAGTGATTGGATGCGCCGCATGGTGTGTGAAACAAAAATTTCAGCTGACGATTTTATCTATCCAATGTTTATTGTAGAGGGCACAAATATCAGCGAGCCAGTTCCTTCTATGCCTGGCGTCAACAGACTGTCCGTAGATTTGGCTGTAGAGCGTGCCAATCACGCAGCCAACGTAGGGATACCAGCAGTTGCCTTGTTTCCGTACACAGATTTAGCATTGAAAACACCGACTGCTGACGAAGCGTTTAATCCTGATAACCTCGTAAACCGTGCAACCCGTGCCATTCGTGCAGCTGTTCCCGATATCGGTATTATGTTAGACGTCGCACTGGATCCATACAACTCTGATGGACATGACGGCATCGTTCGTGACGGCGAAATAATCAACGATGAAACATTGATGGTACTTGAAAAGCAAGCTCTTGTTCAGGCCGAATCGGGCGCAAATATTCTAGGTCCGTCGGATATGATGGACGGTCGAATTGCTATTATTCGTCAAGCTTTGGAATCCCACGAACTTCAGAACGTCGCTATAATGGCATATTCAGCCAAGTATGCGTCGGCGTATTATGGACCTTTTCGCGATGCAGTGGGTGCTTCCGGTGCGTTAAAAGGTGATAAGAAAACGTATCAAATGGATTCAGGGAATTCGAATGAAGCGATTCAAATGATTGCGCGTGATCTTTCAGAAGGCGCAGATATGGTTATGGTTAAGCCAGGGATGCCTTATTTGGATATCTGCCAGCGTGTGAAAACGGAACTTGGCGCACCTTGTTTTGCATACCAAGTTTCCGGCGAATACGCGATGATTGAAGCCGCCGCTCAAAATGGTTGGATCGACAGGGACAAAGTAATCGCAGAAAGTTTAATGGCCTTTAAGCGCGCTGGCTGTGCTGGTATCCTTACTTATCATGCAGTTGATATGGCTGAAATGCTGGATAGCGGAATGCCAATTTAATCGTTGCCTCATTGTTGGTGCAGAAAATTGCCGATCACTTTTTGTGCACGTGACAGTAACTTAGAAATACTGTATATTTACCTTAGAAGTTCGCCGCAGAGTGAACTCTAGGCAGTTTTACAGGAGCTTTATCATGAGCTATTCAACACGCAGGCAATTCATTGCAGCATCGAGCGCGAGCTTGATTGGTGTAACTACAGCTTTCCCCGCCGCCGCCGCAAGTCGTCGTAAGATTGACAGACGGATTGACACGGCCATCAGTGATTTAGAAAACACATCAGCCGCTTTGGCCAACCTTTTGGACACGAGTGCTGGTTGTCTTTTGATGCCGCGCGTACGTCGCGCAGGATTAGGTTTCGGAGCAGCATACGGCGAAGGCGCGCTTTTGATTGGGCGTGCACCGGTTGAGTACTACTCAGTTGCTGCAGCGTCCTTTGGGTTTCAAATTGGTATTCAGCAGTATGCGTCAGCGTTGTTCTTCACTTCAGAACATAGTTTAGCAAAATTCCGCCGTCGTGACGGTTGGACTATTGGTGCCGATATTGAGTACACGGCATGGGATCAGGGCGACGCCGCTGATATTGATACAAATACATCGTCAGACGAAGTATATGGTGTCGTCTTCAGTCAAGAAGGATTGCACATCGGCGCAACTCTTGAAGGTTCTAAATACTCACGAATTACACGATAATATTTGCGTTAGCTTGTTTGGCTAACCCATTGATTTTATTGATTACAGGATGATTTTATTGCTGCAATATTGCGTTGGTAATCGGCGGGTGTACCACCCTTGAAAACTGCGGACCCGGCAACCATGACGTCGGCTCCAGCTTCCCAGCACAATGGCGCTGTTTCAGGTGACACACCACCGTCAACTTCCAGCCATATTGGTCTATCACCAATCATTTTGCGCGCTTCTGCGACTTTGTCGACCATCGAATGTGTGAATTTTTGTCCGCCAAAGCCTGGGTTGATCGTCATAATCAATATCAAATCAATTTTATCTAGACAATATTCAATTACAGATAGTGGGGTTGTGATATTCAATGCGACGCCCGCTTTGGCGCCAAAGCTACGAATAGCCTCCAAGGAGCGATCCAAGTGAGGGCCTGCTTCCGCGTGCACTGTCAGCACATCTGACCCTGCTTTAGCAAAAGCCTCGAGATAGGTATCAGCAGGTGAAATCATCAAATGCACATCCATTACCGTTTTTACATACGGACGAATTGCAGCCACCACATTAGGGCCAATTGTTAGGTTTGGTACAAAATGACCGTCCATAGGATCTACGTGAATCCAATCGGCGCCAGCCGCCTCCACATCTGTGATTTCTTGACCTAAGCGCGCGAAATCTGCGGACAGGATTGATGGTGCAATATTAAGAGGGCGTTTTGGGTTGAATACGGCAGGCATGGCAGTTCCTTGCATTAGTGAGGCTTTATCCTTCTTTAAGCGGCAAAGCTCTGCCAGTCCATAAGCATTTCCATTGCTCCCCTTGAACTGTGCTGGTATTAAATCAATCAACGAACGGGAAAAGCTATGGCTCAATTATTTCGATGGCTTCTTAGGTTATTCATAGCATTCAGTGTTATTTTCCTTCTTTTTGTTGCCCTACTTTACTATTTCGCGTCTGGATCGATACCGGATTACAATACTGAAATTTCGGTTGACCATAAGATCGACGAGATAGAGATCGTTAGGGATAATAAAGGTGTTCCTCATATTTTTGGTAAATCTGACAACGATATTTATTTCGGTTTAGGTTTAGCCCATGCACAAGACCGTCTTTGGCAAATGACGCTGATGCGCAGATCTGCACAAGGCCGACTTTCAGAGATTTTCGGAACTGAGACACTTCAAGCTGACATATTTGCACGTCGGTTAGGAATTTATCGCGCTGCCCAAAATTCTGTCGATTTCCAATCGGAACAGGCACATCAGGCGTTGAAATCTTACTCAGCGGGCGTGAATGCTTGGCTTAAACATTTACAGATAGAAGCATTGGGCCGCGGTGCCCCTGAATTCTTTTTGTTCAAACCTGAAATTGCCCCTTGGGTTCCAGCGGACAGCTTGGCTCTTTTGAAACTGATGGCGTTGCGATCAAGCGATCATTTGCAATCGGATATTCTTAGGGCTCGAACGTCTTTGACTGTCGGTGCTGATCTGATGCGCGACATTCTACCGGATGATCCAAGTTCAGGTATTATTTCCATGCCTGAATATGCCTCACTATTTCCGGTTCCCAAATCCCCAATACAAACGCTTCCGACACGCCATGCACTGCACTTGGTTCCAACCAGAGGATTTAAAACCGCATCGAATGTCTGGGCCGCACAAGCAGATCGCACAGCATCCAAAGCAAGCATATTGGCGGCCGATCCACACAATGCCTTGTCTGCCCCTGGATTTTGGTCTCTGGCACGTTTGGAATTATCTACCGGTGGCGTGATTGGGGCTTCGGTGCCGGGAATACCACTTATTATGTCGGGTCGTTCGACCAAAATTGGTTGGGGCCTTGCCGCCAGTAATGCGGATGATCAAGATGTGTTTATTGAAAAACTTAATCCTGAAGCCAAAGACGAATATTTGACACCGTCTGGCTTTATGCGCTTTCAATCCGAAAGCGTCATAATCGAAATAAAGGACGCTGCAAGTCAATCAATTGACCTGCGTTGGACCACTAATGGACCTGTTTTGGATGGGGATACTTTTGGGCTAACTCAGATTACACCAGTAGGACACGTCCCAAGTTTACGATCTGTAACCCTTGTAGAGCAGGACAAGTCGTTCAGCGCCCTATTTAACATGATGACTCAGGATACCGTTCAATCAGCTCAGGCACAATTTTCAGAATATGTTACACCACAATATAATCTTGTGCTTGCTGATAAAAACAATGTTGCTCTTCAGGTTATTGGAAAGCTACCGAAAAGAAATATTGACCATGTCGGCCAAGGCCGAATTCCTTCACAAGGATGGCTTAAACGTAATCAATGGATCGGGTATTTCCCTTATAGTAAGAACCCATTCGAATTAAATCCAACGAGCGGTTTGGTGGCAAACACAAACAATAAAACGACAAATGCACCCTTCCCTCAACATATTGCGCATCAATGGGGTGACAGTTTTCGAATTGCGCGGTTGTCTAAACTTATGAATGAACGAAAAATACATACGCGTGACAGCTTTATGGAGGCGCAATTGGACAATGTTTCTTTTGCGGCGCGGGCCGTCTTACCGCTGATTGCGAAGGAACTGTGGTTTACAGGAACACCTGCGTTGGAAGGTACGCGTGAACGCCTAAGACAACATGCGCTTGAATTATTGGCCAATTGGAATGGTGATATGAACGAGCATATACCCGAACCTTTAGTCTACGCAGCTTGGATGCGTAACTTGCAATCATTTTTAATACGCGATGAATTAGGTCCCCTTTCACAATCGTTTTTACAAGTAGACCCCATATTCCTTGAACGCGTTATGCGTAATATCGATGGTGCCGCGCAGTGGTGCGATATTAAACAATCAACGCGGATTGAAACGTGCACTGACATTGCAAAACAATCACTCGACGCGGCTCTTCAAGAACTATCTGCACAGTTTGGAGATAAAATTGACAGCTGGCAGTGGGGGCAAGCCCATACAGCACATCATGATCATCAAGTATTCGGAAAAATGCCGTTGATTAATTGGGTGTCAAATATACGCCAACCGACGTCAGGTGGTGATCACACGTTGATGCGCGCGCAGATTAGTAACACTGGTAAAAATCCATATACGAATGTTCACGCCGCAGGGTTCCGCGCGTTGATTGACTTTTCGGACCTCGAAAGCTCTCTTTACATTGTATCCACAGGGCAATCTGGTCACCCACTGTCGCGTCACTATGATGACTTGTCTCAATTATGGCGTCGTGGTGAATACATTCCAATGGTTTTGGATCCACAATTGGCTAGAGCCGGCGCGGTCGGAATTACACAACTCAGTTCAAAGAATTAGACTTTCTTGAACTGAGCTTGGAGCTTTGGTGTCCAGGTCACTGAAATTTCAAGCATGTTATCTTTGGTATCTTCCGAAGTAACGACGCCTTGCTTGTAAAGCCACGCTCGCCTATTTCCTTCTGAAAATGCTAACCTTACAATCTCGTCCATTGTTGTTTCACGAAGGCAGACTTCGATCTCATCCAATAAATCATTTACACCATGACCAGTAATTGCAGATACTGCCTGAACTTTGTCATGACGGTTTGATGTATTCATTGCATTCAGCAAGTCGCCTTCCGACAATAGGTCAGTTTTATTCCAAACTTCGATCATTCCATCTTTGGCGTCATCTGTAATTTTCAATTCTTCCAGAATATCTTTTACATCGCCGGCTTGTGCCTGTGTTTCTGGATGTGCAATATCGCGAACATGCAATATTAAGTTTGCGTCCAATACTTCCTCTAATGTTGCGCGAAATGCAGCAACCAATTGTGTCGGTAGCTCTGAAATGAAACCAACTGTGTCAGACAATATGATCTTTTGCCCAGAAAGTAATTCTACTTCTCGCATTGTTGGATCAAGTGTCGCAAATAACATATCTTTTGCAAAAACATCAGCACCGGTCATTTTGTTAAACAACGTTGACTTACCAGCGTTAGTGTATCCCACCAATGCAACGATTGGGTAAGGTACTTTTTTACGCGCTGCGCGGTGCAAACTTCGTGTTTTTGCAACTTTTTCGAGCTGACGCTTAAGACGAACAATTGCATCGTCGATTTGACGGCGGTCACTTTCGATTTGGGTTTCGCCAGCTCCACCAACAAAACTCAAACCACCGCGTTGACGCTCAAGGTGCGTCCACGCACGAACAAGCCGTGAGCGTTGGTAAATAAGCGCAGCCAGATCCACTTGCAAAACACCTTCACGAGTTTGCGCACGATCTCCGAAAATCTCAAGGATTAGTCCAGTTCGATCCCAAACCTTTAATCCCCATTCCTCTTCCAAGTTACGTTGTTGGATGGGCGTCAACGGCGCATCAATTACGACAAGCCCTACTTCTTCTAACTCAAATATCTGTTTTAACTCTTCAACTTTTCCAGAGCCAAACAACGTTCCAGCACTAGGCTTCCTAAGAGGTACAACGGTACTGTGAACAATCTCGACATCCAGAGCATTAGCAAGCGAAATAGCTTCTTCCAGCGAATGCTGTGCAGAGCGACGTTTCGTTTGATTGGCAATGTCCGGGTGGAGGACGCTGACACGCATCATCTATTCGGCTTGAGCCTCTTCACCATCGTAAAGCACAACTGGTTGTGCTGGCATGATCGTGGAAATTGCATGTTTATACACAAGCTGTGATTGACCATCTCTACGTAGC
>DKMK01000104.1 GCA_002469545.1 Rhodobacterales bacterium UBA7416
CGAATGAAATGTCAAAAATCGTGCGAGAAATGCCATTGGGATGCATTAATTCCCAACCCGGCCCAAGTTTAGCGTCTTTGCAAGCAGAGGGTTGGGGATATGTTCGCAGATAGCTGATTTTTTAGATTGAATGCGTGAATATAGTATTTTGAAAATGAAATACGTTGTGTCACACATACCTTGAAACGTTGTAATGTAAGGTTCCCCCATGTCTGATGCTCCGCTAAAAGGTTGGAACCATGTCCCCGATGTTCCACTGAAGGTGTCGCCGTTTTTTACGTGGCCTTTACGCCCCATGGATATGTTGGCGTGGGTGTGGAATGCGTGGTTTTTGATAACCGAAAAGCTGATCATTTTGGGGATCGCCTTTGTTTCGTTTTACTGGTTCCAACCACCGTTGGAAGAGACCAAGACACTTGCGTTTGGTTGGATCGCGGGAATGTATATTCGAAATCTGGTTTTGATGGCGGTGGTTGCCGGTGGATTGCATTTGTATTTTTATACATTCACCAAACAAGGAACGCAGTTAAAATATGATCCGCGCCCCTTGATGAAGAATGGGCGTCAATTTACGCTGGGTGGGCAAATTCGCGACAATATGTTTTGGACGCTTGGCAGTGGTGTGTTGGTATGGACTGCATATGAAGTGCTGATGTTCTGGGCTTTGGCCAATGGGTATGCGCCGCTGCTGACATGGGCGGCTAATCCTATCTGGTTTGTCGTTATGTTTCTGTTGATCCCCTTGTGGGAGAGTTTTTATTTCTATTGGATACATCGTTTTTTACATGTGCCGTTTTTGTACAAGCATGTGCATGCGTTACATCACCGTAATATCAATGTGGGGCCGTGGTCTGGATTATCGATGCATCCAGTGGAACATGTGATTTATTTGGGAACAGTTTTGATCCATTGGATCATCGGCGCTCATCCTGTGCATATCTTGTTTCATCTACAGTATTATACTTTAACCGCGGCCACCACGCATACTGGGTTTGAGGGGCTGATGGTTAAGGATGAAAACCGACTGAAGCTGGGCACGTTTCATCACCAGATGCATCATCGTTATTTCGAGTGTAATTACGGGTCGCTTGAAATCCCGTGGGACAAGCTGTTTGGATCGTTTCATGATGGAACTGATGAAGCAAATGATCGCATGAAGGAACGACGCAAACGAATTATGGGCGCATAGGAATGGGTGGATTGTTTACTCTTGCGTCAATTCGTTGCTCAATTTGGTGATTTGAGCCAGGTTTGGTGATAAACGACTGTTTATGAATTAAGTCAGATATTATGAAGGTTAAGAATGTCGCCTTCTGTCGTTAATAGCCGAATTTGAAATGCCGTATCCTGCGAACAAATCATATTGTTAGGAAAAACATCAAGGAATCCTGTCATGTCTGATACTGTTGAACAAGCTCGCGCGCCACGTCGTGCCCGTGGTGGTGGTGGTGCTGCGCGCCGTGCTGAACGCACAGCGGTAGTGATCGAAACGGCCAAATACATTGAACGCAACATTCCAAATTATGAAATTTTGAATGATGAGGCGTTGGAAATCATTGAATACAACGCAGAAACTGTGTTGGAAGAAATTGGTGTTAATTTTCCTGACAATCCTGCCGCATTAAAGCGTTGGGCGGATGCTGGTGCGAATGTTGATGGTGAACGTGTGCGTATTCCACGTGGATTGGCGCGTAAGTTGATTAAAACGGCACCTGCCAAGTTTACGCAACATGCGCGTAACCCAGAGAAGAACGTGGAAATTGGCGGCAAAACGATGGTGTTGGCACCTGTATATGGCCCCCCATTTATTCGCGACCTTGATGGTGGACGCCGTTATGCGACCATGGCCGATTTTCATAAGATTGTTAAACTGACGTATATGTCAAAATACCTGCACCATTCTGGTGGAACTGTGTGTGAGCCAACGGATGTTGCGGTGAACAAGCGCCACTTGGATATGTTGTATGCGCACATGACATTGACAGATAAGCCGTTCATGGGATCTGTGACTGCACCGCAAAATGCGCAAGACAGCGTAAACATGTGTAATATCTTGTTTGGTGAAGAGTTCGTTCAAAACAATACTGTGATGACATCACTGATTAACATCAATTCACCTATGACGTTTGACGACATCATGATGGGTGCGATGGAAGTTTATGCACAGAACAACCAAGCCTGTATCGTGTCACCATTTATTGTGGGCGGGGCGATGGCGCCTGTTTCCGTGATGGGGACTTTGACGCAGGTTTTAGCCGAAGCATTGGCTGGTGTTGCATATAATCAGCTGTGTCGCCCTGGTGCGCCGGTAATTATGGGTGCGTTTGTTGCGTCTATTGATATGAACTCGGGTGCGCCAACATTTGGCACGCCAGAAGCGTCCAAAATCTTGTATGGTGCGGGCCAATTGGCGCGGCGCTTGAATTTACCATTCCGTTCTGGTGGATCGCTCTGTGGTTCCAAACTGCCCGATGCACAGGCTGCGTATGAAACTGCTAACACATTGAATGCGGCGCTGTTGGGCGGGGTTAATTTCTGTCTGCATGCTGCGGGTTGGTTAGAGGGTGGATTGGTATCTAGTCTTGAAAAATTGGTCATGGACGCAGACCAATTGGGCGTTTTGCATTCCATTGCAGAGGGTGTGGATACATCAGAAAATGCACAAGCAATGGGCGCTATTCGCGAAGTCGGACCAGGTGGCCATTATCTGGGATGTGAGCATACACAAAACAATTTCAAAACCAGTTTCTGGCGTTCGGGTGTTTTGGATTACAAACCCTTTGAAACTTGGACAGAAGACGGCGAAAAAGACACTGTTACGCTGGCCAATGAAAAAGTTAAAAAGATGTTGGGGGATTATATTCAACCCCCCATTGATCCAGCGACTGATGCGGCACTGCAGGAATATGTGCAGATGCGCAAAGACAGCGAACCAGATGCCTTTGGCTGACCAAGTTTAAGTACCTAACAATTGCATTTCGCCCAATAGGGCGGAAAGCACCATGATATGTTGTTGTATTCTATAACTGGCTTCGCCGCTTAGGCGGGCCTCGTTTAAGTCGGTTTCGCGTTCACGTAAGCACGAAATCGCATCAGCATGTAACGGCAGCCTTGTCGTTTTTAAAATACGTTTCAAAACTTTGGTACGATCATAAGTCTGCGCTGATATTTGTGCGGCCTTTACCAAGATGCGTGGGCGCTTGAATTCTGTGATGGGAGCAAGTTTTGACATGGTGTTTTCCTATATTATTTCCATAAACCATTACATACAAAAGCAACCGTTGCGCGAACTGGTGTTTCAGCGAACTCCTAATTATGCTTAAATTTAGATAGCTTAGCAAAAATCAGCCTTGTTGAATAAATTAACACAATTTTTACTAAACAATCAAAGGTTGCAGATTGTGGAAATGGAAGTGTAACGTGATTCACAAGGCTGAGTACGAAGAAGGTAAAATTGAAACATTCAATGTGGTGCATCTTAGATGCGGACGCAGTGATTCAATTGGTTTGTACGTTGCCCATGTGCACGAAGGGCGCAGTCTGCGCTCTTTGGCGCGTGAAACAGGGTTGAATCCATCCACAGTGATGCGCCGTGTTCGCAAAATTGAAGATCGGCGGGATGATCCGTTGGTTGATGATTTTTTTGAACGCGCGTTGAAACGATCTGGCGACCTTTCCGCAGTGGGAAGGGACAAACAAACCATGGCACGTATTACAGAACAAACAGAGACGTTGGAGAATAACACCAAAGAGGAAATGCGCGTGTTGCGCCGTCTGTGTGAAATAGGCGCTTTTTTGGCCATTGGTGCGGATCTGCCCAAGGGAGCGATTTTTAGATCAGAAAAGGGTGGGAAACCTGCGCGTATTGCGGTGGTTAATCGTGATATTGCCAAATTGCTGGCATTACGCGAATGGATCAAGTTGACCAAGAGCGAAGCCGTCAGCATTTACCATGTCACCGAGGTTGGGCGCGCAGCGTTGCGCCGCGCGTTATCGGAAACGCTGGATTTTGGCGATCAGCACCGTGAATGGGGTGTACGAACCGTACATGATGGCCCTGCGAATGATGCACGCAAGTTACGCGTTAATTTGCGTGAAAGTCCGTTAACAATGCTGGCACGCAAGCGTGGCAGTGATGGCAAACCATTCATCAGCCGTGAGTTATTGGATGCTGGGGAACGTTTACGAGAGGATTTTGAGCTGTCGCAGTTGGGACCACGTGTTGCCCAAAACTGGGATCGATTTGTAAACGGTGGTGATCGTGGCGTTTTCGGTGATAACGCAGGCGAGGGGTCGAGTGTGGCGCAAATGCGATTGAACGATGCGCTTGGCGCCTTGGGGTGTGGTCTGGGCGATATTGCATTGCGGTGTTGTTGTTTTCTGGAAGGATTGGAAGCCGCCGAAAAACGCATGGGATGGTCGGCGCGTTCAGGCAAAATCGTCCTGCGCATCGCATTGCAACGATTGCGCCTGCATTACGACGAACTGGGAAAACATGGCGGTGACTATATCGGTTAAGATAGTGTTTTGATAATTGGAATAAAGTCGGTGGCCCTGAGTGATGCGCCGCCGACTAATCCGCCGTCAACGTTTGACACGACTGCGATTTCAGAGACGTTTTTGGGGTTCATTGAACCACCATATAATATACGCACTGAACGGCCAACGCCTTCGCCAAAACGACGCTCCAAACGCATGCGGATGAAATCGTGTACTTCGCCAATTTGATCGGTTGTTGGCGTTAACCCTGTGCCAATTGCCCAAACAGGTTCATATGCAACGACCAAGTTTTCACCCGTTGCAAGATCTGGGATCGAAGTGGCCAGTTGGCCACCAATAATGTCCAAAGTGTTTTGTGATTTGCGTTGATCCAACGTTTCACCAACGCAAACAATTGCTTTTAGGCCAGCGGCCCATGCGGCATTGGTTTTTTCGTGGACACACTTATCGGTTTCGCCATTATCTGCGCGGCGCTCCGAATGACCCAAGATGACATATTCAGCCCCTGCATCGCAGATCATTTCTGCGGATATTTCACCTGTGTGCGCACCTGATACATTTTGATGACAATCTTGGGCGCCGGTTACAACATCAGGTGCCGCATCGTCGATCGCAGAAATCAGTGTTGCAGGAACGCAGAGCAAGACATCGCAATCAGATTCTTTTGCCGCATCATTCATTGCCGCGACTTCAGCCAAATTGGCACTTAGGCCATTCATTTTCCAATTACCTGCGGCCATTTTTCTGCGCATCGTCGTACTCTTTCATTCTGTGTGGGATTAACGTTTCATAAATCACCGTTGTATTTTCGGAAAATTGACGAACTAAGACCTTAACCTTTATTCAGCTACATACCTTCGAACTTGATACTTTCGCCACAACCACATGCTTCTGTTACATTTGGGTTGTTGAATTTGAATCCAGCTTCAAGCAGCGATACTTCGTAGTCAATTTCTGTGCCAAATAGGAACATTTGTGCCATCGGCGCGATCATAACCGTTGCGCCGTCTTGGTTTACCACTTCGTCGTTTGGGTCAATTTCGTCCACATATTCCATGGTGTATTCCATACCCGCACAACCGCCTGTTTTCACACCAACGCGCAGACCTTTTTTGTCGCCCTTATCCATCAACTTACGGATTTGGATCGCTGCCTTGTCGGTTATTGAAACGGCTTGTTTGCCCGGAATGCCAAACATTACATGAACCCCAGCTCTAGGCGGGCTTCGTCAGACATCATGTCCATGCCCCATTGTGGTTCCCAGATTAATTCCACATTTACGGATTGAACACCTGGTACGGGTTCAATCGCATCTTGAACCCAACCTGGCATTTCACCAGCCACGGGACAGCCAGGCGCAGTAAGGGACATTTTCACGTCAACTGCGCCTTCATCCGAAATCTCGATCGTGTAAATTAGACCTAGATCAAAAATGTTCACGGGGATTTCTGGATCATGCACAGTGCGGCATGCCTCGCAAATGGGTTCATACAGTGCGTGGTCTGTTGTTGAGGGCACAATTAATGGTGTGCCTTCCATTGGTGCATCATTTGAAGCGTTCATTGTTCTTCTCGCTTGGAATTCCTGAGTATTTATATAAGGAAGAGAAAACGAAACGTCCAGAGTATCCCGTCATGACAAAGAACTTCAATTTTCACATTAACGCGATTGATGGTCGTGCGCGCACTGGTGTTGTTCAGACACCCAAGGGTGACATTCGCACGCCTGCATTCATGCCAGTAGGCACTGCAGCGACCGTAAAAGCGATGTTACCAGAGAATGTACGCGCAACAGGCGCTGACATCTTGTTGGGCAATACGTATCATTTGATGCTACGCCCCGGTGCCGAGCGTGTGCATAATTTGGGTGGTTTGCATAAGTTTATGAATTGGGATCGTCCGATTTTAACGGATTCGGGTGGTTATCAAGTGATGAGCCTGACGGATTTGCGTAAATTGACAGAAGAAGGTGTGAAATTTCGCAGCCATGTTGATGGATCTGAGCATAATCTGACACCAGAGTATTCGATGGAAATTCAACGATTGTTGGGATCTGATATTGTGATGTGTTTTGATGAATGCACGCCATACCCCGCAACCGAAAGTGAAGCGCGCAAATCCATGGATTTGTCTATGCGATGGGCGGATCGTTCGCGTAATGCGTTTGGGGATCGTCCTGGATATGCACTGTTTGGCATTCAGCAAGGTTCGACGTTTAAGGATATGCGCGAAGAAAGCGCCAACAAGCTGATCGAACTGGGCTTTGATGGCTATGCTGTTGGTGGTTTGGCCGTGGGCGAGGGCCAAGAGATGATGTTTGAGGTGCTGGAATATGCGCCTGAACAATTGCCATCAGATAAGCCGCGTTATTTGATGGGCGTAGGAAAACCAGATGATATCGTGGGCGCGGTACAGCGTGGCATTGATATGTTTGATTGTGTATTGCCCAGTCGTTCGGGGCGCAATGGGCAAGCGTGGACGCGTATGGGATCGGTAAATATGCGCAATGCACGTCATCGTGATGACTCACGCCCGTTGGATGAGAATTGCACCTGTCCGTGCTGTGCAAATTATTCACGCGCGTATTTACATCATGTGCACAAAGCAGGCGAAATTATCAGCAGCATGTTGTTAACATGGCATAATTTGCATTATTACCAAGAGCTTATGCAAGGTTTACGCGATGCGATTGCGGCGGGTACGCTGGATGCATTTGTGACGGAATTCCATGCGGCGCGAGCTGTTGGCGATATTGAGCCTCTTTAGGGTTTCTTTAAAGATCGTTTGAAACGCCCAACACCGCGCATGGAATAGTCGCGTTTTCCGTTGCAATACGCAGCGAAGCCATCAAGATAATCACCACCACTCGATTGAAAATTATTCCATAACCAATCGAGTAAATTCATGCCTATATGCGTTTCTGAAACAAAAATTGTTGTTTGGTCACCGTTTGGGACAATGCGGTAGTTTTCAATGATTTTGACTTCGTTTCCGTACATATCAAGACGCAAACTTTGTGTTGCGAATGCAGTGAAAGGTTCAAGTTTTGTAAAAACCATCCTGTCCGGTTTTTGTTGACCACTGGTGCTGGTATAAACTTTGTAGCTGTGGCGATTTGGATCAAGCGGTTCAATTCCTGAAATTGATGTGTCAAATAGCGTTTCTTGAAATTCAGGAAGTGGCACCAGCATTTCCCAAACATCTTTGGGTGTAATGTCTACTGTGAACACTCCATCAAATTTAAGGTCCTTTTTGTACTTGCGTGCAAAACGCGTACTGCCAAGCAATCGGGTGGATAGGACCGCAAGCAACACACTTACAAGCCAAATACCAAGATAAAACTCTTTGTGCATGTATGCAAAAAAACTAGGGCTTAATAATTCTAAAAGCTGAAGAGGAATGAAAAACACAAGAACCCATGTGAAAAACCAAAGAAAGCTTCTTGTTAAGGCTGCAAATAAAAGAGCCACAAGCAGTGCCACAAATAGGCATACGCCAACCGTTAGTGAAATATATGCAAGATCAATTATGGCGTCTTGGATTGGCATAATACTGGTGGATACGTAATCGTCTAAGACTAGTTCAATTGACAGTGAAATGCCAAGCAAAATCGCAAAAATGAGCGTGCTGAGCCGATGACGATAAAGACGTGTTAACAAAATAATTTCCCTAAATAATGCAACTACTTTAAGTTGAAAAAATTATAGTCACAATAACGTTTTTAAGCACTTAGGCGTTATCTGTCACTTGACTTCCTTGGTGTGGATACCACATTATGAAGACCTAAACCCTGTAGGAGAAATTCTGCGTTGCTGCGTATGCGGGACGGTGAATTTTTTGCTAAAACAAAGGAAATAATATGACCGACGTGAAAAGCGTTACCTCACCTGTATTACCATTGCGCGACATTGTTGTTTTTCCAAACATGATTGTCCCATTGTTTGTAGGCCGCGAAAAATCAGTCCGTGCCCTAGAAGCGGTTATGGAAGACAGCAAAGAAATTATTTTGGCTTCCCAGATTGACCCATCCGAGGACGAGCCAACATCAGAAACAATTTACCAAAATGGTGTTTTGGCAACTGTGATGCAGTTGTTGAAATTGCCCGATGGCACAGTCAAAGTTTTGGTCGAAGGCCAAGAACGTGTGCAAATCACCGAGTATTTGGACAACGATGAATTTTTCGAAGCGACTGCGGATGTATTGGACGTAACCCATAACGACCCAGACGCGATCGAAGCATTGACGCGTACTGTTTCAAAAGAATTTGAACGTTATGCCAAGATGAATAAAAACGTTCCAGAAGAGGCGCTGGCCGCCGCATTGGAAAGCGACAATGGCGATGCGTTGGCTGATACTGTTGCCGGCCATTTGGCGATCCGCGTTGACCAAAAACAAGAGCTGTTGGAAACATTGGATTTGGGCGAACGCCTAGAAGCGATTTACGGGCTGATGCAAGGCGAAATGTCTGTCCTAAAGGTCGAGCGTAAAATCAAATCACGCGTTAAAAACCAAATGGAGCGCACCCAGCGTGAATATTATCTGAATGAGCAAATGAAAGCGATTCAGAAAGAGCTGGGCGATACCGAAGGTGGTCAAGACGAAACCGGTGAAATGGAAGAGTTGATCAAGAACACCAAGTTTTCCAAAGAAGCCCGCGAAAAAGCAGAAGGCGAGCTGAAAAAGCTACGCAATATGTCACCAATGTCAGCGGAAGCGACAGTTGTGCGCAACTATCTGGATTGGATGACGTCCATTCCGTGGAACAAAAAGTCACGCGTGAAGAAAGATTTGAACGCGGCGCAAGCGGTTTTGGATAAGGATCACTATGGTCTGGATAAAGTTAAAGAACGCATTGTCGAATATTTGGCAGTGCAACAACGTTCCGCAAAGGTCAAAGGCCCAATCATGTGTCTGGTTGGCCCCCCTGGTGTTGGTAAGACGTCGTTGGGTAAATCTGTTGCGCGTGCAACAGGTCGTGAATTTATCCGAATTTCACTGGGCGGTGTACGTGACGAAAGCGAAATTCGTGGACATCGTCGTACATATATCGGATCGATGCCGGGTAAAATCATCCAAGCTATGAAAAAAGCAAAAACGAACAACCCTTTGATTTTGTTGGATGAAATTGACAAAATGGGCCAAGATCACCGTGGTGATCCTGCGTCAGCGATGTTGGAGGTTTTGGATCCAGAGCAAAACAGCACGTTTGTTGATCACTATATGGAAGTCGAATATGACCTGTCTAATGTGATGTTTTTGACGACTGCAAATACCTATAACATGCCAAGTCCATTGTTGGATCGGATGGAGATTATTCCATTGTCCGGTTACACAGAAGACGAAAAGCATGAGATCGCGAAACAACATTTGTTGGATAAGCAAATCAAAAACCACGGCTTGAAAGCGGATGAATTTTCGTTGACGGATGATGGTTTGAAAGAACTGATCCGCCGTTACACGCGTGAAGCAGGTGTTCGTGGTCTGGAACGTGAATTGGGCAAATTGTGCCGTAAAGCGCTGACTGCGATTGTGAAGGGTACAACTAAATCGGTTGCTGTGACCAAAGACACGTTGAGCGATTATTTGGGCGTTAAGAAGTACAAATACGGCTTGGCTGAAGATACCGATCAAGTTGGTGTGGTTACTGGGCTTGCGTACACATCTGTGGGCGGTGAATTGTTACATATCGAAGCACTGAAACTGCCAGGCAAAGGCCGTATGAAAACGACCGGTAAGTTGGGCGATGTGATGAAAGAAAGCATCGATGCGGCATCGTCGTTCGTTCGGTCAATTTCACCAAAGATAGGTGTGAAACCAACGCAGTTTGACAAAATCGACATCCACGTTCACGTCCCCGAAGGCGCGACACCCAAAGATGGGCCATCGGCCGGCGTTGGTATGGTGACATCCATCGTGTCTGTGTTGACCGGAATTGCTGTGCGCAAGGATATCGCCATGACTGGTGAAGTTACATTGCGCGGCAATGTGTTGCCAATCGGTGGTTTGAAGGAAAAATTACTGGCGGCATTGCGTGGTGGTATCAAAGTAGTTTTGATCCCAGCGGACAATGAAAAAGATCTGGTGGATATTCCTGACAACGTAAAAGAGGGATTGGATATCATTCCAGTATCTCACGTTACCGAAGTGCTGAAACATGCATTGGTTGGCACACCGGAAGCAATTGTTTGGGACGAAGCAGCAGAAGAGGCGGCGGCGGCGAAACGTGCGGCGGCAACACCGACTGGTGCGACTGCACATTAAGCGATAGCAAATTAGTAGTGAAAAAGCCGCTCAGTTTTCTGAGCGGCTTTTTCGTGGATTTTAGTGGAACGTGAAATAGCGCAATAATTATACTGCTTCTATTTAGTTGTTATCAATCAAGCCACTAGATGCGCATGCGTGGGACATCATTTGGGTCTAATCTAAGTTCAATTAGGAATGGGCCTTTACGGTTTTTCAGGGCGACAAGTGCCTCATCTAATTGATCTTTTGAACGTACCTCATAACCATCACCACCCAGGGACTTTGCAATATCAACGAAAGACGGCCAGTGGAACTCTGTTAGGCTTGGGTCCATTTGCCGATCAACAAATTGTATGTGTTCCGCGCCATATGCGGAATCGTTTGCGATGATGACAATCAGATCGAGCCCAAGGCGAACTGCAGTGTTGAACTCATTGATCCCGCCCATCATGAACCCCCCATCACCACTGAACAAAACAACAGGCCTTTCCGGTGCACCAACCCCTGCGCCAATCGCCACTTGTAGGCCAAGACCAATTGCGCCGAAGTTTACGGTGCCAACAAAGCTTTGTGGGTTGGGAACCGAGATGCGACACCAAACCTCTGTCATGAAGCGACCGCCATCGGTGACCAAAAGGCGGTCTTTTGGTAATGCTTCTTCTAGGCGTTCAAGTGCATGGACATAATTTACAAAACCATCCGTAGTCTTGTCGGATCCAGTGGGGTGCGCCGTTAAAACCACGACATCCAATTCGCGGGTAAAGCCACTTGGTTGAATTTCAGCCTCATCCAGCCAAAATATGATGGTTTCAGCGGTTAGACCCGCATCAGCAACAAGGGCGGCATCGGGGTGTAAGCCACCACCAATTGCGGTTGGATCGACGTCAATTTGCACGATCCGCTTATCTTTCATCAATTTGCCACGATCTGTTGTGAAATCATGCAATGCGGTGCCAAAACAAATAATACAGTCGGATTGTGCGATCAATTCATATGCTGCAGGCGTGGACAATGTGCCGAAAATGTCAATGTTATAGGGATGATCGTTGAATAACCCCTTGGCTTGTAGTGTGGTTGCAAGAGGGGCCTCTAAGCGATCGGCCAATTTCACCAACTGATCATGTGCACCAACAGCCCCGCCGCCTGCCAATATTAAAGGGCGTCGCGCCGATGCGATCATGCCAATGGCATTATCTAACGCTTCACCCTCAGCAACGCCCCCGGGGGTCGTGAAGACATCAAGTACTTCGATGTCATAGTCTGCCTGTTGCCACATGTAATCGGCGGGCATGTTTAAAACGATGGGGCGACGTTCGACCTGTGCGCGATAAAAGGCACGCGCAACATCTTTGCCAACTGTTGCAGGGGTGCGAAGTTGTTCAAAACCTGCGCCTGTGACCTTGACCAGTTCACGTTGATCAATACTTTGAAGGTGGCGTGGGTTGTCGGCGGGCGTATCGCCCGCAAGGATCACCAAAGGGACATGACCGCGCACGGCTTCAGTTAGTGCGGTTATGCAATTTGACAGAGCTGGACCGTGGGTGACGGTTGCGACGCCAATATTGCCCGTAACATGTGCATAGGCCGATGCCATCAAGATTGTGCTGCCTTCGTGTGCAGCTGGTATAAAGCGGCCACCGAAATCACGCACGAAGCTGTCCACGATAAATAAATTGGCGTCACCCATCAGCCCAAACATCGTTTTTGTTCCATGATCTTTGGTAGCGCGTGCGATGGATTGATAGACGTGGTTTTGGCTGCTCATAATATGACCTGTGTGTTTTTGTTTGAACAGCGACCTGAATGCACAGATTTGGCTGCTATGAATGGGTTGTAGGTATGATAGTGGTGATAATTAAGTATATCATTTCCAAGTTGGTAGATTTAGGCGATAGTTGGGTTAAATTTACCTATAATTGACGAAATGAGGATGGATTTATGCTCGATAAGTTTGAGAAGCTGATTCTGAAAGTCTTACAACGAAATGGGCGCGCCAGTTCGCAAGAGCTATCGGATGCTGTTGGATTGTCACCTTCGCCATGCTGGCGGCGGGTTAAACGGCTTGAGGAAGATGGCTATATTACGCGGTATGCCGCGATCCTAGATGGGAAAAAACTGGGCTTGCACGCCTTTGCACATGTTCAAGTGTCCCTTGGGGATCACGATGTTGCTGCGCTAAATAAATTCCTAGCCTTTGTTAAAGATAACGATCAGGTGCTGGAATGCTCTTCTATTACGGGCGACTTTGATTTCATTCTGAAGGTTGCAGCCAGCGATCCAGAAGCATTGGAACAGTTCATTATGCGCAACCTCCTTCGGCTGAGTGTGGTCAGAACGACAACGACCATTTTCATCCTGAGACAAATAAAAGTGTCCGGTGCACTGCCTGTTGATATGTGAGAGAAGACGCGATGTTGTGTCGTTTGTTTTAGGCGTTTGCGAGGTCGTGTAAAACTGCCAATGCATCCTGTTCGCGCCCGTCGGGTACAAACAGATGATCGTGGAAGAAACCCGATACGGGATTTACGCCCATGCCATGTTTGGCCAATGCCGTTGCTATCCGCGCCATAAAGCCGACCGCTGCTAACGATGAATGAATGTTCAGGGTAATCATGCGGCAGGGAAATTCATAGGATAGAGCGTGTGTCGTGGCCTCTGATTCCAAAACGATTAGTGTTGTGCCCTCGGCTTCTTGGAATATCATTCGTGGGTTTAGGTGTGCTGGGATTTTGTCGGGTTGAACCGTGACGAAGGCATACAAACCATCGTTCAATTTTGCGTCCAATAATTTTATCAAATTATCCAAGTTTGTTTCACCACCCATGTTATTTCTTATCTTTTATCAGGCTTTGTAAAAAAAAATGCTATTTGGGAAAAAAGGCACTTGAAGCGGGGGCTAACCTTGGGTACATCACACCTCGTAGGGTGATTAGCTCAGTTGGTAGAGCGCTTCGTTTACACCGAAGATGTCAGGAGTTCGAGTCTCTTATCACCCACCACACTTTCCTTTCGGTCATATAAGTTCAGCCAGCGCTAATTGCGTTTGGATGCGCGCATACCTTGTGTCAGCAACATTACCGCCGACAAGACCAAAAGCCCGCCGATGATTTCTTGGCTTTCCATTGCTATACCCAAAAGTATCCAAACCCAGACGGGTGACATTACGCTTTCCAATAAAACTAACACGCCAACATTGGCAGATGGAAGCCATGGAGCGCCTTTAGCGACAAATGCGATTCCAAGGCCGATGGTGAACGCACCAAGGCCCAAGGAAAGCAAAAGGTCAGGGGTGTTGATTGCCAAGCCTGTGCCAATTGTTAGGGCGAGTGTACCCATTAAGATGATCGCGAATCCAGCACCCAGGAAGTTACCTGTCATCACATCTGATTTTCCTGACTTTCGCGCAGTAACAAGCATCAAGGCAAAGCTGGAAGCAGAGATGAGTGCGTATATATTCCCCAAAAGACGTCCATCCGCTGCGCCCGCGCCAACCATTATGCCAACGCCCAGTAGGGATATTGCGATGGCTGTCCATGTGCGTGCGCTTGGACGTTCACCGATGATGGCCCATGCAAGTATGGCCGCGACGACTGGTGCGATGGACAAGATGAATAATGCTGATGCGACGGACGTGTTGAGTAGGGCAAAAACGTAGAAAGAAAATGCACTGCACATTGCAACGCCAAGAAAGGCGTCAACACGGTCTATGGATTTAATGAATTCTACAGGGGATATATTGCGCGCGCGACATGCTATCAACATCACCACCGCACATTGCGGGAAACCACGATAGAAAAGTATCTGATAGCCATCTGCATTTTCGATTAAGCGAACGAAAAGTGCGGCGAAGCTCATGCAGAGTGCGCCAAAAAGGATAGATAGGGTTGCAGATTTAGGGGACATGGTCAGCCTTAAATATTCATTTGTGACCTAAGCCTAGATTCGCTGCTATGCCAACTGATTTTAAGAGGTGATGGAAAAAAGGCGCCAGAAATTCCCGCGCCTTAGTCTAATATTAAATGGAACAGTTTTTTAGTAACTTAAACGAACTTTGCGCTCGCCCCATTCTAATTTATCAGATTTTTTGAGTTTACGGCGTAAAGTCGTAAGCCGGCATTTCGCCTCGGCGTTTTCAAATTGCTTCTTCGTGCGGTAGTGTTTGAAATAACGCAGGTTCTCAATAATGATCTTGCCGTTGTTTTTCAAGAAACTTGCGGTAAGTAGCTGGTCGTTAACGCGTTTATCTATACCCTTTAAATAACCAGCACCGCAAAGTGCCAGACCCTGTTTTGTTTGAACAAGATAATACTTGCCCATATATTTACCACCATCTTGCCATGGGACTATGAAATCGCTGAAGTCGTCATCTACGGGAATTGATCCGATATCGGGGTATTTACTTTTGGCTAAAACGGGCTGGGTTAAAATGAGTAAGCTAGCCGTCGCAAGAACGGCTGTAATGAAGTGTTTCAATGATTTCTCCTTTGTAATCAACCTGAGGGTAATTAATATGGATGCCATTCTCAACTCGAAATTTGGACGAAATAACTTTTTTGAATTAATTTTCAATTTCATACAAATACACGCTTGACCCACCCCGTCACGCGCCCTAATAAGCCCTTACTCAATGAGCGGCGGTTGTAGCTCAGTTGGTTAGAGTGCCGGCCTGTCACGCCGGAGGCCGCGGGTTCGAGTCCCGTCAACCGCGCCATTGAGTACTGAAAAACCCACGCATTAGCGTGGGTTTTTTCATTTGTGGTTACACTTTATCTTTGATCAATAAAGTGACCCAAGTCCCTAACATTGCTGGTTTTTCGCTGTTTTCAATTTCAACGATAACTTTGTTTTCCGTTAAGATTTGTGCCGTACCGCGAGGGGTAACTTTGGACAAAGTTATACGCCCGCGAATCCGTGCTCCGCTGGGGACAGGTGCCAGAAATCGAATGCGGTTTAGGCCATAGTTTATGACGACTTCATGACCTTGGATTATGGGGGTTGTATCCTTGTACATTTGAGTGACCAGCGACAGCGTCAGAAAACCGTGTGCGATGGCACCACCAAATGGTGTTTCGTTGGCTGCGCGCTCGGGATCATTGTGAATAAATTGACGATCGCCTGTGACATTCGAAAAGCCATCGATCATGTCTTGGGAAACTGTGATCCAATCGGAAAGACCGATTTCAGTGCCAACCAGTTTTTCATAATCGCTAAGGGATATATTATGCATTCTAATCTTGGTTCCTGTGAATTGTAGCCTCTAGTCTTTTTACTTCTGCCTTTATGCCATCACTAAGTAACGCCGCGATCAAGTTTGCTTGTTCGGATGCACGATCATCGCGATCACGCACAAGATAGAACGCGCGCTCTTGAAATACATCGTTTGCGAGAACCATCTTGAGGTCCGCAAAATGTGCCAGAGCAAAATCGTGGGCAAACCCGATGCCACCACCCATTTCCAGCATACGCATTTGTACGGCAACGGAATTTGACGCCATGTTGGGCGCGCGATTTGGTGTGACTTCGGCCATGTGATCCAAAGAAGGGTCAAATATCAAATCAGGAATGTAACCGATGGTTGTGTGGGACTTTAGATCCGCTTTGGTCAGAATAGGTTCTGATTTTGCAAGATAGTCGCGATGTGCGGCCAAGTGAAGTTTGTAGTTGACGATTTTTTTAGTCACAAAACGGCCGGTTTTTGGTGGGGTCACCATGATGGCCAAGTCGACCTCGCGCCGTGACAGGTTGAAAACGCGGGGCAGGGATAAGATTTGGATATCAAGTTCGGGGTGTTCACGTTGAATGTTTGCGACAACGCGGGGCAAAACAAAATTTGACAATCCATCGGGTGCGCCGATGCGAAAATTTCCAGAAATGGTGGCAGACGCTTTTTGTAATGTGCCGCGTGCGATTTTCTCCGTGCGTTCGATCTGTTTTATGTGATCAAGTAGTTCATCGCCCGCAGGTGTAAGTTGATATCCGCGTGGCAGTTTGTTGAACAACTTGACGCCAAGGGATTGTTCAAGCCGCGTTACACGTCTGCCAACAGTTGCAGGGTCAATTTTAAGCGTTATTGATGCGGCAGACAGGCTGCCTGTGCGTGCCACATCCAAGAATATTCGGTAGTCGTCCCAGTTCAACATTTTTCACCTTTGCACAAATGCAGGTACTTACTGTGTTATTCTCTGTTTAAAATGTATTTTTGCAAATTAAAAGGGTGAGAGAAAATTTAGAATTGGGAGATTCTTATGAAAAATATGACTCATTACGTAAATGGCGAACATGTTGAGGGCACTTCGGGCCGTTTTAGCGATATTTTCAACCCAGCAACGGGTGACGTACAGGCACAGTGCCCATTGGCATCAACCGCCGAAGTGGATGCAATCATTGCGAAGGCAGCAGCGGCACAACCCGCATGGGCAGCAGTGAACCCGCAACGTCGGGCGCGCGTGATGATGAAATTCGTATCACTACTTAACCGCGATATGGACAAATTGGCCGAAGCATTGAGCCGTGAGCACGGTAAAACATTGCCAGATGCGGCTGGCGACGTTCAGCGCGGTCTGGAAGTTGTTGAATACTGTATCGGTGCACCACAGATGTTGAAGGGTGATTTCACCGACAGTGCTGGCCCTGGTATTGATATGTATTCCATGCGTCAGGCGTTGGGTGTGTCAGCTGGCATTACACCGTTCAACTTCCCTGCGATGATCCCAATGTGGATGTTTGCCCCGGCAATCGTTTGTGGCAACGCATTCATTCTGAAACCGTCTGAACGTGCTCCATCTGTTCCGTTGATGTTGGCCGAATTGATGAAAGAGGCAGGTTTGCCAGACGGTATTTTGCAAGTTGTAAATGGCGACAAAGAGGCGGTTGATGCCTTGTTACATTCCGAAACTGTGCAATCCATTGGCTTTGTTGGTTCAACACCGATTGCGGAATACATTTACGCAACAGGTTGTGCCAACGGCAAACGTGTTCAGTGTTTTGGTGGTGCAAAAAACCACATGATCATCATGCCAGATGCTGATTTGGATCAAGCGGCGGATGCGTTGTTGGGTGCGGGTTATGGTGCGGCAGGCGAACGTTGCATGGCGATTTCAGTGGCTGTGCCTGTGGGCGAAGAAACTGCGGATCGTTTGATTGAAAAATTGGTCACGCGGATCGAAACCTTGAAAGTTGGCCCATATACGGCTGGCGCGGATGTTGATTACGGTCCTGTTGTAACTGCTGCGGCGAAGGCAAATATCCTACGTCTCGTCCAAACGGGTATTGATCAAGGTGCTAAATTGGTTGTGGATGGTCGTGATTTCAATCTGCAAGGCTACGAAGACGGGTTCTTCGTTGGACCGCATTTGTTTGATAATGTGACGAACGAAATGGACATCTATACCCAAGAAATCTTTGGCCCAGTTTTGTGTACCGTGCGTGCTAAAACATACGAAGAAGCGATCGCCTATGCGATGTATCACGAGTATGGCAACGGCACCGCGATTTATACGCGTGATGGTGACACGGCGCGTGATTTTGCGAACCGTATCAATGTCGGCATGGTTGGCATCAACGTGCCAATCCCCGTGCCATTGGCATACCACACGTTTGGTGGTTGGAAAAAATCTGTGTTCGGCGATTTGAACCAACACGGGCCAGACGCGTTTAAATTCTATACGCGCACGAAAACGATTACAGCGCGCTGGCCGTCTGGCATCAAAGAGGGTGGCGAGTTTTCTATCCCAGTAATGGACTAATCATTCGTTATCAAAACTAAACGGTACAACGCTGCGTTTCGAGGGATCGATGCGTAGCGTTTTGCCAATTGGTGGCACTGAACGGTGCAAACATCCCGTGCGTTCGCAAATGCGGCATGAAATCCCAATGGGATCATAGCTGTCTGTATTTTCAAGATTTAACTCGTCCGCATAAACCACCGATTTCGCGTGCGCAATATTGCAACCCAACCCAATCGAATAACGACGAATGCTGGTATGATACCCTGGTGTACGCTTTGTGATCGTGCGCGCTACGCAAAAGTACTTTTCATTATCTGGCGTAATGGCCAATTGGCGTACAAAATCACCAGGGCGTTCAAATGCTTGGTGAACATTCCAAAGAGGGCATGCACCGCCAAAACGTGCGAATTGCAATTGCGCAGCAGAGTGGCGTTTGGTGATGGTGCCCGATCTGTCGACGCGCAAAAAGAAGAATGGTACACCTTTGTCACCGACACGTTGCATGGTTGATAGACGATGCGCAATTTGTTCCAAACTGGCCCCAAAGCGATCAGCCATCAATTCCAGGTCATGGCGAAATTCCTGTGCGGCGTGCAGAAAAGCACCGTATGGCATTTGGGCGGCACCAGCGAAATAATTCCCAAGGCCAAGGCGGGCAATTTCATGGGATTCTGTTGATTTAAATTGTGCCGCGTCCAATATCGCATCCATCACGTCACCAAGTTCTAGGAACGCGATTTGCTGTAGTAGTTGAAAATTGCCGGTAGGTTCAGGCAGGTTCCTGTTTAGGTATAAAACCTTACCTTCGGTTCTGCGTAATTGATGTGCGGCCAAAGTGTCAGAGCGTTGAACTGTAATGTTGTGGTGGTCACGAAGATGGGCCACCAGTTTGGCCTGTGCATCGTGACTTAGGTCCAGTTTGATGCTGAAATCTTCGCCTGCGCGATCCAATGCATCGATATAATTGTTTTCATAATGAAAGAAATCGCGAACCTCTTCGTAGGGCTGTGACTTCAAAACGCTTTCTTCGCCTTGGAGAAGGCCATCAAGTTTTGCCAGTTGATCTTGTGTGGATTGGTACGCATTGTGAAGCGCCAAAAAGGCGGCTGTGAATTCTGGCGTGTTGGACGTTGCAATTTTCAATTCTTGAAGGGATGGGGTCGTGCCGTTAAACACAGGGTCCACCAATATTTCGCGCAAGTCAGACAATTTTCGATTGCTGTCATCAACGGTGAATTTGGAAATGTCCGCTTTGAACTCTTCAACCAGTGCCAATATAACCGCTGCCGTCAGGGGGCGTTGGTTGTTTTCAATCTGATTTAGATAACTTGGCGATATGCCTAAACGATCTGCACAATCCTTTTGGGTAAGGTCCTGTTTGTTACGCAAGTTACGCATCTGCGCACCTGCAAAGAGTTTTCGAGAGCTTTTTTCCATTAACAACTTCGCAATTCGCTATGTTTTAATTTGCAAGGGTTTGCAATATTACACGATTATCCGCCAAAACCCGTTGTGTCAATGTCGTCATGGCGTTAGCTGTTAAAGTCAGAAAACATGAAAAGGGGAGCATCATGACGACGATATCCGAACAATTGGAAGCGCGCCGTGACCAAGCACGGCTTGGCGGCGGGCAAAAACGCATCGACGCACAACACAAACGCGGCAAGTTAACTGCGCGTGAACGTATCGAAGTATTACTGGATGCAGGCAGCTTTGAAGAGTACGACATGTACAAAACGCATCGCTGTACGGATTTCGGCATGGCTGAACAGCAAGTTCCTGGTGATGGCGTCGTGACCGGTTGGGGTACAATCAACGGACGCCCCGTCTATTTATATTCCCAAGACTTCACTGTTTTCGGCGGCTCCCTGTCCGAAAGCCATGCAGAAAAAATCTGTAAAGTGATGGACTTGGCAATGCAAAACGGTGTGCCAGTGATTGGTATTTCCGACAGTGGCGGCGCGCGCATCCAAGAAGGTGTTGCATCATTGGCCGGCTATTCCGAAGTATTCTACCGTAACGCTCAGGCATCCGGTGCAATCCCACAGATTTCCATGATCATGGGTCCATCTGCTGGCGGCGCAGTTTACTCCCCTGCGATGACCGACTTTATCTTTATGGTTAAAGACACATCATACATGTTTGTGACTGGCCCTGATGTTGTCAAAACAGTGACGAATGAAATCGTTACAGCCGAAGAATTGGGTGGAGCGGGTACGCACACCAAAAAATCATCTGTGGCAGATGGTGCATATGAAAACGATGTCGAAGCATTGTTGGATTTACGTCGTTTCTATTCGTTCTTACCATTAAACGCAGAAGTGTCCGCGCCATATCAGCAGACCAGTGATCATTGGGACCGTGAAGTTCCATCACTGGATACATTGATCCCCGACAATGCGAACCAACCCTATGACATGCGCGAAGTGATCGTGAACTTGGCTGATGAAGGTGATTTCTTTGAGATCCAAAAGGAATTTGCAGGCAATCTGATGGTTGGCTTTATTCGTATCAACGGCGAAACAATTGGTGTGGTTGCAAACCAACCGATGGTTTTAGCAGGTTGTTTAGATATCAACGCCAGCCGCAAGGGCGCGCGTTTCGTACGTTTCTGTAATGCTTTTAACATTCCGATCCTAACACTGGAAGATGTGCCAGGGTTCTTGCCCGGCACAGCACAAGAATACGGTGGGATCATTAAGCATGGTGCCAAATTGTTGTTCGCATATGCACAAGCCACTGTTCCGTTGGTCACTGTGATTACCCGCAAGGCTTATGGTGGTGCGTATTGTGTTATGGCGCCCAAGCATTTGGGCGCTGACGTGAACTACGCATGGCCATCTGCACAGATTGCGGTGATGGGTGCCAAAGGTGCCACTGAAATTCTGCACCGTGCGGATTTGGGGGATGATGAAAAGATTGCCCAGCATACAGCGGATTACGAAGAGCGTTTTGCAAACCCGTTCATCGCTGCCCAACGCGGTTTCGTGGACGAGGTCATCAACCCCCGTTCAACACGTCGCCGCATCGCACGTAGTTTTGAATTGCTAAAGAACAAAAAAGTTCAACAGCCGTTCAAAAAACACGATAACATTCCATTGTAGGTGATTGATATGATTAAGAAAATACTTGTAGCCAACCGTGGTGAAATCGCGTGTCGTGTGTTTAAAACGGCCAAAAAAATGGGTATTGCAACTGTGGCGGTTTATTCCGACGCGGATAAAAATGCTCTTCATGTTCGCATGGCGGACGAAGCTGTTAATATCGGTTTGCCACCGGCATCCGAAAGCTATTTGGTGATCGACAAGATTATCGCAGCTTGCAAAGAAACTGGCGCTGATGCTGTGCATCCGGGCTATGGTTTTCTGTCTGAACGCGCAGAGTTCTGTGAACGTTTAGCGGCCGAAGGCATTACGTTTGTTGGACCACCTGTGCCAGCAATCGAAGCCATGGGCGATAAAATTACATCCAAAAAGATTGCTCAAGAAGCGAATGTTTCGACTGTTCCGGGACATATGGATCTGATCGATGATGCAGAACATGCGGTGACGATTTCAAACGAAGTCGGCTACCCTGTGATGATCAAAGCATCTGCAGGTGGCGGTGGCAAAGGTATGCGCATCGCTTGGGATGATGAAGAAGCACGTGAAGGTTTTGCACGTTCAAAATCCGAAGCCGCTAGCAGTTTTGGTGATGACCGTATTTTCATCGAAAAGTTTGTGGTTCAACCGCGTCACATTGAAATTCAGGTTTTGGCAGACAGCCATGGCAACTGTATTTACTTGGGCGAACGTGAATGTTCAATCCAACGTCGCCAGCAAAAAGTTGTAGAAGAGGCGCCAAGCCCATTCTTGGACGAAGCAACGCGCAAAGCGATGGGCGAGCAATCGTGTGCATTGGCATCTGCCGTTGGTTATACCAGTGCGGGTACTGTTGAGTTTATCGTTGATAAAGATCGCAATTTCTACTTCCTTGAGATGAACACACGTTTGCAAGTTGAACATCCAGTAACGGAACTGATCACTGGTGTTGATTTGGTTGAACAGATGATCCGCGTTGCGGCAGGTGAAAAACTGTCCATGACCCAAGATGATGTAAAGCTGAACGGTTGGGCGATGGAAAGCCGTCTGTATGCAGAAGATCCATATCGCAACTTCCTGCCATCCATTGGTCGTTTGACACGTTACCGCCCACCAGCAGAAGAGGCACATGCAGACCGCGTTGTGCGCAATGACACCGGTGTTTACGAAGGTGGAGAAATATCCATGTTCTATGACCCGATGATTGCAAAATTATGTACATGGGCACCTGACCGCGCTACTGCCATTTCAGAAATGGAAACCGCACTAGACAGCTTTGAGCTGGAAGGTATTGGTCATAACTTGCCGTTCTTGTCTGCTGTCATGGCACATCCGCGGTTCCGTTCAGGCAACATTACCACCGCATTTATCGAGGAAGAATACCCCGATGGATTCCAGGGTGTAACGCCTGACGCTGAATTGCAGACTATTTTATCGGCCACAGCCTTGATCGTGACACGGATGAAAATGGAACGGATTTCAGCACGCCATAGTACGTTTGATAACCCTGTTGCTGATGTCGAAGATTTGGTTTTACGCATTGGTCGCGAAAACACACCAGCATCGGTTGAAAATGTGGGCGACGGTTATGCATTGGTAATTGACGGTGCAAAACTTAATGCTTCCATTGATTTCGAATTGGGCGGTTCGTTGGCTATTGTCACATTGAATGGCGTTCAAAGCGCTGTGAAAGTGAACCCTGTGATTGGCGGTTACCGTGTACGTGCACGTGGCGTGGATCAAGTGGTCAAGGTATTGCATCCACGCACTGCCGAATTGGCGGCATTAATGCCCGAAAAAGAAGCAGCGGATACTTCCAAGTTATTGTTGTGCCCGATGCCGGGATTGGTTGTGCAAATCTTGGTATCCCAAGGCGATACAGTTGAAGAGGGTCAAGCATTGGCCATGGTCGAAGCCATGAAAATGGAAAACGTTCTGCGTGCAGAACGCCCCGCAGTGGTTTCAAAAATTCCAGTGTCCGAAGGCGACAGTTTAGCCGTGGACGAAATCATCATGGAATTTGAATAAACAATCCTGCCAGACCCGTTTTTAAAACCGGTCTGGCAGAACGCACTGCCGCATAAATAAACGAAATGACCTAACGGTGTTTCTGCCAAATTGGCAAATCAGAGGTAAAAAAATGGCGAATGAACGTAAGAATATCTGGACGGAATTGGCAACAAAAGAGGCCAAAGGTAAGGCCCCAAGCAACACCAAGACGCCAGAAGGTATTGATATTCAACCATTTTACGATGCAGACGACGCACCTGATGGAATTGCGGCGGATGTTCCTGGTGTTGCACCGTTTACACGTGGTGTGAAAGCCACGATGTATACTGGTCGCCCTTGGACAATTCGTCAGTACGCTGGATTTTCCACAGCCGAAGAAAGTAATGCGTTTTACCGCAAAAACTTGGCGGCAGGACAAAAAGGACTGTCCGTGGCATTCGACTTGGCGACACACCGTGGATACGACAGCGATCACCCACGTGTTGTTGGCGATGTTGGCAAGGCTGGCGTGGCAATCGACAGCGTCGAGGATATGAAAATTTTGTTTGATGGTATTCCATTGGATAAAATGTCTGTTTCTATGACGATGAACGGCGCAATTATTCCCGTTCTTGCGATGTTTATCGTAGCAGGCGAAGAGCAAGGCGTTGATAAAGCTGTGCTGTCTGGCACAGTTCAAAATGATATCCTGAAAGAATTCATGGTGCGTAATACCTACATCTATCCACCTGCGCCAAGCATGCGAATTGTGTCGGATATTATTGAGTATACATCCAATGATATGCCCAAATTCAACTCGATTTCCATCAGTGGTTATCACATGCAAGAGGCGGGTTCGACGCTGGCGCAAGAGTTGGCCTATACACTAGCAGATGGCATGGAATATGTGCGTGCGGCGATGGACAAAGGGTTGGATGTTGATGCCTTTGCAGGGCGTTTATCGTTCTTCTTCTGTATCGGCATGAACTTGTTTATGGAAGCGGCTAAACTACGTGCAGCACGTCAAATGTGGGCTCAGATTATGACCGACTTTGGCGCAAAGTCAGATCGTTCAAAAATGTTGCGTACACACTGTCAGACGTCTGGTGTGTCATTAACGGAACAAGACCCATACAACAATGTAATCCGCACCACGATCGAGGCGATGGCCGCAACGTTAGGCGGCACGCAGTCGTTGCATACGAATGCCTTTGACGAAGCAATTGCATTACCCACAGAACAATCGGCGCGCATTGCACGTAACACGCAGTTGATCTTGCAACATGAAAGCGGAATCACAGATGTGGTCGATCCATTGGGCGGTTCATATTACGTCGAAGCATTGACCAAAGATTTGGCAGATGCGGCATGGGAATTGATTGACGAAGTCGAAGCCATGGGCGGCATGACTAAAGCTGTGGAGGCAGGTTTGCCAAAAATGCGGATCGAAGAAGCGGCAGCAATGCGCCAAGCGCGCGTGGACAAGGGCGAAGATGTCATCGTTGGCGTCAATAAGTACCGGCTAGAAGAAGAAGCAGAATTAGAAACGCGTGAAATTGATAATACAGCCGTACGCGAAGCACAGGTTGCGCGTTTGGATAAGATGAAGCGAACACGCAATGCAACGGCTTGTGCCACCGCGTTAACTGACTTGGAAAATGCAGCGCATAGTGGACAGGGTAACCTGTTGTCATTCGCAGTAGAGGCGGCACGTCATCGTGCATCCTTGGGTGAAATTTCCGATGCGATGGAACGCGCGTTCACGCGCCACGCCGCAACAACACGTGTGATCAGTGGCGTTTACGAAAATGCCTATGCAGGTGATCCTGAATATAAAAACCTCCAAGGGCGCATTTCAGAAATGGAAAAGACGCCACATGTCTTGGTTGCAAAAGTTGGTCAAGACGGACATGATCGCGGCGCCAAAGTGATTGCCACGGCCTTTGCTGATCTGGGCTTCACTGTTGATCTATCGGACATGTTTGAAACGCCAGAAGAGATCGCCGAAAAAGCGATCAAACTCGGTGTTGACGTGGTCGGTGTATCATCACTGGCGGCTGGTCATAAAACACTGATCCCAGAGATCATAGAAGAGCTGAAAATCAACGGCGCACCGCACATCATTGTGGTCGCTGGCGGTGTGATCCCTGAAAAAGATTACGATTTCCTTCGCGCCGCTGGTGTGGCCGAAGTATTCGGCCCAGGATCAAATGTAATCGATGCGGCGAACTCTGTTCTGGGTCAGGTGCAGGGCGTTCGGAGGAATATCAAATGATCGGACGTTTAAACCATGTGGCAATTGCTGTGCCTGATTTGGACGCTGCGATGGCGCAATATGCGGGTGCATTGGGCGCGTCTGTTGGCCCCAAGGATGACTTGCCCGAACATGGTGTAACCGTTGTCTTTATCGAACTGCCCAACACCAAGATCGAATTGTTGTATCCTTTGGGCGAAGGAAGCCCAATCGCTGGCTTCCTAGAGAAGAACCCATCAGGTGGCATTCATCACATGTGCTACGAAGTGGAAGACATCGCAGCGGCCAGTGAAAAGTTAACCTCGGAGGGCGCGCGGGTATTGGGGGATGTCAAAATTGGCGCACATGGAAACCCTGTTATTTTCCTACATCCCAAAGATTTCAATGGCTGTTTGATTGAGCTGGAAGAAGTAAAAGCCTAAGTGCCCGCAGACGAACCTTGGCTTAAAGACCAGATTCCCGTCGATAATTACAGGTCCGCGTCGTTAAGTTTTAACAGGGTTGGCCCAAAAAACGATGGCGGATGCCAACTCAGTTTTATGAAATTCTCTGGCCTCGGGGCCAGCTGTCGTACCCGTGAAACGGCCAAGGTTTTTGGCGTGCACGAAAAAACCCGCGGCGGGCAGACGGCTGCCTGATCTACTAATCACAAGGGCTGCGATGAACGGACGGGACGCGGCGGCGTCCTCTTCCATCAGGATTTCCAATGCGCTGGTGACTTGATGGATGGTTTTGGGCGGGGCCAAGTTCATGGCCAGCGCCAATGCGTTGTAGGTTATTGGCGTGGCGGACTGCGCCATTTCGCACAGGTGGGTGCGAATGCGTTTGGAAAGTATTGTCATGTTTTGATTATCCGCATTGTTATGGATATACGAGTGCTTCATCCTGCACCAAAGGATAACACATTTGCTTGGAATAAAAAGGCACCTCCGAGCCTGCTTTATTTTTAAGTTCCCGTACCCGCGGTTCGCGGTGTGAAGCCCATTTGCAGCACTTTGGCCTGTCCGCTTGTTCCCGATAGCGTTTCGCCTGACCATAATTTGATGGATGGATCGGCGGCCCAGATGTTGGCGAAGAGGCGGCCTGCCACAGCGGGAATGGGGCCGTCGATGGCGCGGCGTTCATAGATTAATGTATCACCGACATACCAACGCACAAATCCATCACCCCATTCAAAGGCATAGGCGCGGGGTTTGTCGGCGGCGTCGAAATCGAGATCGATGAATTTGTTCCACATCTTGCCGTCTACGAACAGGGCCAGATGGATTTGACGGGTGTTTTTGCCCAGAAATTCAATATCGATTTCATCGTGGCGGGTGCCGTAATGGGGGCCTGTGTAGGTGAAGAACCCCGTGACAACGCCCGCACCGCGTAGGGGCTGCATTATCACCTCGTATCGGCCAAATCCAGTGGGGGTATTGCGGCGCAGGGAGCCACCGAGGTAGCGGTTTTTGCGGCCCTGTTGTGGGGTCAGGGACAGGGTGAGGCCGTTGTTGATCGCGACCTGTTTGGTTGACCAATCGGTATCGAAATGGGGGTGTTTGAAGGTGTAGTTGGCGATTGACCAGTGGTGGGCGTCAAAGGATTTGAACCGTTCGTCAAAACCATCGGCCATGATTGGTGATGCCATTGAAAGTGCCACCATAGAAATCCCCCAAAACAACCGCATTCCGACCACACCTGTTAACAAAACGTTAACGTATGGTTAGAGACAGTTTTAGCTTAATTCTATGAAAATTTTAGGTGATGGTTAATGAGTGTGAGGAGACTTACCTAATACGTCACCAATTTACAGTTTCTCAGTAGAGACACCTCTATTACTTATCCATATGCAAAAACTTATAGCCACTTGCTACATTTATAATTTATCGAAAACGGAACCAAGTCTGGGGCTGAATAACCGCTCGTAGGTCTTTAACAAATAACTATCTGTCATACCTGCAACGTAGTCACAAATTACGCGTAAGTCCTCGCCGCTATTCTTATAATCTTTATATATGTCGCGAGGTAAAAATGCTTTGGGTTCTGATTCTAACACTTCAAAAACAGCCACAACCATTTGTTGCCCTTTGAACTCTAGATGCTGGACTTCAGGGCTTTTAATAACAATATCAGTCACAATTTTTTTAAGAGCATTTAAAAATTTTTCAGCGACGCCATTCATCGCTATACGATATTTTAGTAAAGGTTCATCAAATGCCAAATTCTCTACGATTTCGGCATTTGCGATGAAGAACCCTACAAGCCGGCTTATTGTGTGCTTCCGTTCTTGGCTTCGCCCAAATATCTGGTTAACAAACTGGCCATAAATGTCGTTCTCATATTCCGTAGGATAGCGTTCCTTTAGGTAGTCTAGGTAGGTAGAGCATTTTTCAGGGGTAACAATGTCTTCAAAGTCGTCTTTATCGATCAAGCGTAAAGCAATAGCGTCCTCGAAATCGTGAATGCCGTATGAAATATCGTCGGCCACATCCATAATGCTACAATCCAGAGACTTGTGTGATGACTTCTTATGCTTCCCTCCCTGCTGCGCTGTCATTTCTGTAAAAGTCTTATGATCAGATTTGGATAAGTCCTTTAAAATCCATTCAACAACCTCCATTTCACTATCCATATAGCACTTCGGTGGTTTGGAACTGGCTCGATCGATCAGCTTTACGGTAGTTGTATTTTTAACGAGTTTTGGAGACATTTCACTGCCATTTGCAAGGCTATATTTAATCGGATATTTCAATGTTCCTAGTAGCGTTCGTCTTGTTAAATCTGCGCCGTTGTTCTCGGAGAACTTTTCTAACTTTGACAAAATTCGGAGTGTCTGGCCGTTTCCCTCAAAACCGCCTGAATTCCCGCGCATACAGTAATTCAGTGCTACCTCGCCGCCATGTCCAAATGGTGGGTGCCCCAAGTCATGTGCACAAGCAATGGCTTGAATCATTGGGAGGTCAGGTAAGTAGTCAAATATGTCGTGGCCTTCGTTGTCTTTTTCGATTTGTCTCGTTACGCCAGATGCGATTTGTGATACCTCAAGTGAATGTGTCAACCGAGTGCGATAGAAATCACTATCCCCAAGATTAAGGATTTGAGTTTTGCCTTGAAGCCTGCGAAATGAACCAGAGTGTATTATTCGTGCGTAGTCCACATCCCAATTGCTACGAGCGTCACTGTCACGTTTTGACCAACCACTCTTACGTTCTTCCCAGATAATTTTCATGAATTTTTTTTCTTATCAAATAGATTGTTAAAAAAGAAACAGCTCAGTTTTTGAGATATTTATGATTACAACTTATGGTGGTTTTTGTAAAAGTACCAGTAAAATTTTGTTTTTAATCAAAGTCATGTAACTTATCCAAGGAGAGTGCCAGGAAGTTTGACTAAACCTCGACCTTCGTTAATTGTTGTAAGTTACGAATGCACCATAACCGCCACGACAAGCGGTTCGGGGTCTTTGGCAAAGTATTGGGTTTGGCCTCGGCGGAGTTCTGTTAGCAGGGCCGCTTGGTTGCCCCGTGGTGTTTTGGCGATCTGCATGAGGTTGGTTAGGGTGGGGCCTTTGCCAGCCAGTACATCCGCCCGTAGCTGTTCGTGGTTGGCGATGATGTAGGACTTTACCTGTGAGCGGCGTGCATTATATCCCGCGTTTTGGATGCCCGTTGTCAGCGCACCCACGGGTAACAGCAGGGGGGTGCCGATGTGGTTGGCATTGGGGTTTGTGCATCCCAATAGGATAAGGCATAAGGTGAGTGTGCGCATGATCCAAATGTAGGGGCGTTTTGCCAGATTACAAAGGACAAAGCGCTTGACTTATATCGCCCATTTTCGGATAAGCCGCCATCTGTACGAGTCATTCGTGCAGAGTATTTGTATAATCGTCCGATAGGGCGCGCAGTTTGAAGGCGAGGATGATCCTCGAAACGCCTAGAAATAGGGGCCGAAAGACGCGGAAGATAAAGGAAAGACGCATATGTTTGCGGTTCTAAAAACTGGCGGTAAGCAGTATAAAGTTGCCAGCGGGGATATCCTGCGTATTGAAAAAGTTACTGGCAATGCTGGTGACACTGTTCAATTCAACGAAATTTTGATGATGGGTGGCGATACGCCAGTTATCGGCGCACCAAGAGTTGCAGGCGCTGCTGTTCAAGCAGAAATCCTGGAGCAAGCTAAGGGCCCGAAGCTTATCAACTATGTTAAGCGTCGTCGTAAGCACAGCAGCCAACGTACAAAAGGTCACCGTCAACAGATCACTGTTTTGCGCGTAACTGACATTTTGGCAAAAGGCGCAGAGAAA
>DKMK01000110.1 GCA_002469545.1 Rhodobacterales bacterium UBA7416
AATCCGATGGAGTACATTAGAATGGCTTCTTTAGGGGGGATTCCCCTGTGTGGCAAGGGGTAAAGGCGGATTTGATTGGGTTTTAGGCGGATGCGTGATTTGGGTGTCTAGTGGTAGTGGATAAACATGATTTTCACACAATAAGAGCGTGATATCTCGGCAAAGTGCATCGCTGGCCCGTGGGGTGGCGATCTGTGGATGATGTTGGGCAATTTATGCTGGCCACGAATTGTGATGTAACTATATGCCCCAGCACCTGCAAAATCGCCATCCCGTCGGGACGGGCCAGCGATGCACGGCGGCTTCGCCGCTATTTCGTGCTTTGGGAATACCAATAAGGAAAAACCTATGGTATTCATAGTCAACAATTACATAGGATTAAGTGGCTTTATGACGCAAGAACTGCAAGAAACCATAATCGAGTTTCAAGCTTTGTTCACAATGGCCGGTGACAAACCTTGGTTAGAGCACGTGGAGAAAACCCTTGAGATCATTGAACTTGATGAAGTTCAGGGGTTGGATTTCGTAAGAAGGTCTTATTTTGGAGGGTCTGGAACGTTAAGTGATTTGAATATATCCTCAGGCAATGACCATACTTGGCCAAATAATGACTTTGATGAAGCCAATAGAGAATTAGAAAAAATCGGGGATAAATTATATGATATAGTTTTCATCCAAAATAAGATTTCTACTACAGATACTACAAATCTTCTAAACAAGGTCTTGTCGCTATTTCGTACAAGTCATTAGGCTATAAATGACCACTTTCTATTCAAGTTGGGATGCAATTCGAAACCTTTCAGCCAATTTTTGAGTTGGATCAAAACTGGGCAGAGTCGTTCACCGTTGTTATTAGTGATATTTAGAGCAAGTAAGTTATTCATATAATCATTCTATGTAACGGCGAATATTGACCGCAATAACATTACACAGTGCGCCCCAGAAAAACTTCGTTTTACTTACAACGCACCACGGCTTTTGCCTTTGGCAAAACCGTTAACCCCAACCATAATTAAAACTAACGCTGATCCGCTCTTCCTCGTCCATATTCATTGGAAACTCGTGGGCAGACCATCTGCACGAAAGGTTAGGTTACCCCTGCTCTGCCGCGCGTTCGTCAAGAACGAGTTGAGCTGGTAGCCAGTCATAGCGCGTGTCTGCTTGTGGTGACCCCCAATAGAGCAATCCGCCGTTACGCCATGGATCCAGTACCAAGCCTTGGTATAAGGTATCGCCTTTTTGGCTGATGATGACAGTGCTGTGTTCGATGCGGAATGATTTTCTGGAATTGGCAATTGCGCGGTGTAAGTCCAGTGTTTTGAAATTCTCTTGTGTCAGACGGCGTTCAAGGTCTTGGGCCCAATGCCAGCACAAACCACGTGTGCGAAGGCCTGCGTTCACTTTGGCATTATGCACCAACGGGGGGTCGGTGACGCGGTATTCAATGGCAAGTTGACGGGGATATTCAAAGGCAATCTTGGCGGCGCGTTTCGCCTCCGTCACGTCAACGTTTGGGCCAAGGGCCAGAATGCCAGTCGTCAGTTCCGCCAGCTGTTGTGCCGTTTGAGGCGGCAGTTCTGCGGGATGGGGTGGTGTGTCGCATGCGCTTAGGAAAATGGTTGCCACCAGTGGTAACAAGAACATCATCCGTGACATGGGTTATGCCCAGCCGTAGTTAAAGCTGACTGAAATGCGGTCTTCTTCGGTCATGTTCATTGGCACTTCGTGGCGCAGCCAGCTTTCCCAAAGTAGGACATCGCCAACGCTGGGCTGTTCGTAGTGGAACAAGCGTTGTTCGGGGCGGGCATCGACAGTGCGTGGTGGGGCGGCCATCATCATGGCGGAACGTGGGTCTTCGAATTTGATGGCAGGGGCGCCTTCGGGCATGGACACGTATGTGGTGCCTGAAATCACCGAGTGCGGGTGAATGTGGGATGTGTGAATGCCGCCTTCGGGTAGGATGTTGATCCACAGGCTGTTGAGTTTCAATTCACGATCACCCAGATCGAATTGCAGATCGGCGGCGAATTTGGCCACGTGTTGATCCAATGCATCCACCAAATCCTTAAAGATCGGGAACCGCCACGGCAGGTCATCCAATGAGGCGTAACTGGTGTAACCGGGGAAGTCGTTTTCTTCGCACCAGTTTTGGCCTGCTTCGTCATCGTTGGCGATGGAATAACAGGTGGCTTCAAGTTCGCCGGCATCAATGGACGTTTGGTCCGTGGAAATTGCGGAGCGGTAAAGGCGGGTCACGAAAAGTGTGGTTATATCTGACATAGGGCGGGTATACGCCAAGTTAGCGTCCGTTGGAAACGAGAATGTCTTGGGCGCGCGCAAATTATTTGACACCCAAGAGGTTCGCTGGTCATTTCCAATCAATTCCAAATCGCTTGATCACGATACCATGCATTATGGGACAAATCTGTGCGGCGTGGCGCACCGAAAATTGGCACAAACAAGCGTTCCATCCAGTGCCAGAACCGAATGTGATGTAAGATCGGGTTCATCCACGGCGTGCCAACACAGAAATGCGTATCATGGTCATTTTGATGGTGTTTATAATGGTGTTTGCCGTCTTGTAGGATTTTCATGCGCTGTAGACGTAAAATGAGTGTGGGCAAAATTTTACGCGGCGTGTGCGCCCAGCGATGCGTTTGTTGGGCGAACAGCCCACAGAACACAAAAAATACCAGTTTCCAATTTGGCCCTGCCGTCAGCAATCCTGTGATAAAAACCACTGCACACAGAACGTAGATTGGAAGGCTGTTTTTAAACCAGTGAATTTTATTCATCTCTAGGGGGGGCGTTGTGATGAATGACGTTGGGCGCCACGAAAAATGGCCCCCATATCGGTGTGTCTACGTTACCTAATGTGTCTTCGGCCCAGTGGAAAACCCCCGCCAGAAGATCGACCAACAGAAACAGGCCGATCAGCCATGCGGTGTTTTCGATTATAAATATGAACATGTAAGTACCCTTCGCAATTTAATTCAATTGAGAACTAGAGGGTATAAAAAGCTTGGCATGTGACGTCTGTCACGCCATGCACTGTGACGTCACGTAATGAGAAAACGCCGCACCTTGTTGTCGCTCATCGATCTGGTGTTTGGGTATCAATGTGGTTACATTTTGAGAAAATTATTTGAAAAGTGGTAATATGACGCAGGCACCAATTACACTGGGCGATAAATTAGCGCCTAAACCTGATCAAAAACCACGCGAGTCGAAAAGACCACAATCCAAGATGCGTGGGCGTGGGCATGATGCCGCTTTATCCGTGCTCAATATGGCGTTGTTATTTTCAATTGCCGCCCTTCCCTTGTGGTGGGTAGTGACGGATTCGCAAATTGAATTAGGAGTCTTGATGATACTTGTCGGGGTTCTGTTCGTTTTATGGTTTTGGGGTGTCAAAGCACGTGAAGGCATTCCGTTCACGATGCAATCGTTTCAATCATTTACACGCGCCAAGCCGGTGCATTCACTGTTGGCCAATGATCGTCAGGGGTTTATGCGCAATCTGCGTCTTGATGCGAAAACGGTGCTTTTTGATGGCAGTAATGTTTATCATTTTGGACACGACAATGACTTGGATGCTCAGCCGTTGGGGTTGCTGGCACAGCAATTACGCAACGAGGGGTATCGAATTGTTTGTTTCTTTGATGCGAATATTTATCATCGGCTTCATGAGCATGGTGCATTCCCAGCGGGTCAAAAACATTCATTGGCAATGATCGAGGATATTTTCAGGCTTAAACCAACTGAAGTTTACATCGTTCCAAGCGGGGTTCAGGCCGATTTATATGTTTTGAATGCATTGAAACATCTGCCCATATCATTTGCGGTAACCAACGATCGATTTCGTGATTATGCCAAGCAGTTTCCAGATGTGATGAAGGGGCAGTGGCGTAAGGGTGTGGTGATTTCCAACGGTGAATTGAAATTGCTACAACATAAGCTTGAAGCGCCTATTCGGGTTGGATGACTGGTTTGTTTTTTTACGCTGGGGCGGCGATCAGCCCGGGGTTTTCGTCGTTTCGTTTTAGATCGAGCCGGCCTCTACCATGTAGTTGTTTGCTGAACACATTGCGGCGTCGTCAGAGGCAAGGAACAAGACCATGCGTGCGACGTAGATCGGATCGATCAGATCTGGCAGACATTGGCGGTTACGATGTGCTTCTAATGCTTCGGGCGTTGCCCAGAGTTCTTTTTGACGGTCTGTCATGATCCAGCCCGGTACGACGGTATTCACACGAATGCGATGATCGCCGAGGTCGCGGGCCATGGTGCGGGTTAGGCCGTGAACCGCCGCTTTTGCCGTTGCGTAGGCCGGGAAACCGCTGCCTGCCTCCCACCATGAGTTCGATCCCATGTTGATGATTGAACCGCCGCCGTTGGCAATCATGCCCGGTGCGATGGATTGGATGGCGAAGAACATGTGGCGGATGTTGGTAGCCTGACGTTCGTCCCAATATTCCGGCGTAACATCCTTCCAATCATGGCGATCATCACGCGCGGCATTGTTCACAAGGACATGCGCGGGGCCCAGACGGTCGGTTAATTTTGCAAGGGCGGCCTGCATTGCGGTGATATCTCGAAGGTCGCAGATTTCGTATTGGACGTTTGGGATTTCTGTGGCCAAGGCGGCGCTGGCGGTTTCGTCGAGGTCAAGGAAGGCAACTTGTGCCCCTTGGGCGGCGAATGCTTTGACCATCTCTGCACCTATGCCTTGGGCACCGCCACTGATTATGACGGTTTTGGACTTTAGGCTGGGGTAGATTGCGAAATCTGGCATTTTGGGAGCCTGTGGGTTGGGGGGCTGGGTGCTGTGCGTTTGGGTATGGGTGCTGTTGTAGATTATCGTTGCAGATAAATTGGCTGAACTCAATAAGCCGTTTGGGTTAGTCTCAACATGCATGGAAATATTAAATGTGAGGGCATGGGTTGAGGGCGTGATCTCACTCTATGCCGGACTTTCAAATCCAAAAGATTGAAAGTGCTATGCCACTGCCATCATACCGATTATGAAGAGCAATGCTAAGATCGGGCTTGAGATCAGCGACATTATAAGAACAGCCAAGACTTTACTCTTTTTTGATTTCCCCTTGTACAACCCAAACCAAATACAAGCGTTTAAGAATATTGATAAGAACAGTCCGCCGACAATAACATCCATTTTCACTTCCCTATCAAACTCTGAGCAATCTTTAGCACAATGATCAGTTGTAGAAAATGTTCAAATGGCAACAAAAAACCCCCAACCTTGCGGCCAGGGGTTAATTTCTAGATGGCTAACGGCCCGTCAATCCAACGGATTGTCTACACCGTGCTTTCAATCCTTACAGATTGAAAGTGCCTACCAATCTTCGCGACGTACGACGCGTGATTTTACAGGTAGTTTCATAGCGGCAAGGCGAAGGGCCTCTACTGCTACGGCTTCGGATACACCGTCGATTTCGAACATGATGCGGCCTGGTTTGACCTTACATGCCCAATATTCAACTGAACCTTTACCTTTACCCATACGAACTTCGGTCGGTTTGTTTGTTACCGGAACATCTGGGAAGATGCGGATCCAAACACGGCCTTGACGTTTCATGTGACGCGTCATGGCACGACGTGCTGCTTCGATTTGACGGGCTGTTACACGCTCTGGTGTCGTCGCCTTCAGACCGAATGAACCGAAGTTCAGGTCTGAACCGCCCTTAGCAAGACCCTTAATACGGCCCTTGAACTGTTTGCGGAATTTTGTGCGCTTTGGTGAAAGCATTATATAACTCCCCTAAATTAACGGCGTGGTGGACGATTGCCACCTTGTGGACGTGGTCCACCGCTGTTTTGTGCTTCTTCGATACGGCGATCGCGGGCTGCTGGATCATGTTCCATGATCTCGCCTTTGAAAATCCACACTTTGATGCCGATGATACCATATGCGGTCATGCCTTCGGCACGAGCGTAATCGATATCAGCACGCAATGTGTGCAAAGGCACGCGGCCTTCNNGCGCCGCCCAAACGGCCAGCAACGTTAATACGAATGCCCAAGGCACCCATACGCATGGCGTTTTGTACGGCACGTTTCATTGCACGACGGAAAGACACACGACGTTCAAGTTGTTGAGCAACTGATTCAGCTACCAACTGTGCATCCATTTCTGGCTTGCGCACTTCAACGATGTTTAGGTGTAATTCACTGGCAGTGAACGCTGACAATTTCTTGCGAAGCGTTTCAATGTCAGCACCCTTTTTACCGATGATCACACCTGGACGTGCAGAGTGAATAGTCACACGACACTTCTTGTGTGGACGCTCAACGATAACGCGTGAGATACCAGCTTGAACACATTCTTTTTTCACGAAATCGCGAATTTTCAGGTCTTCAAGTAGTAGGTTACCGTAGTTTTCGCCTTCGGCGTACCAGCGGCTGTCCCAGGTGCGGTTGATCTGAAGACGCAGACCGATCGGATTACTCTTGTGACCCATGTGCTTACGCCTCCGCTTCTTCGCCAGCTTCACGCACGACGATGCGCACGCGGCTGTAGGGCTTGAGGATCCGGGTCGACTTGCCACGGCCACGCGCATGGAAACGCTTCAGCGTGAACGCCTTGCCTACCGATGCTTCGGCCACGATCAGGGCGTCGACGTCCAGATTATGGTTGTTTTCCGCGTTGGCGATGGCCGAAGCCAGCACCTTGCGCACGTCCACTGCCATCGCCTTCTTGGAGAAGGCCAAGATGTTCAGCGCGTCCTCGACCTTGTGGCCGCGGATGAGCGTGGCAACCAGGTTCAGCTTCTGGGCCGA
>DKMK01000089.1 GCA_002469545.1 Rhodobacterales bacterium UBA7416
GAATAAATATCGTGATGCGGCGGCGGTGAAATCAACGTCACACCTTTTACAGAGTGGCGTAAACGCGCAATCAATTCCGTCACTTTAATGCCGGGCAACTGCCCACCTTCACCCGGTTTCGCACCCTGTGCGACCTTGATTTCCAGCTCTTCACATTGATTCAGATATTCCGCAGTCACACCAAAACGGCCAGACGCAACCTGCTTAATTTTCGCAGACGGATTGTCGCCATTTGGCTCAGGATGGAAGTGCGCTGGATCTTCTCCGCCCTCACCACTGNNGCGCCAATACGGTTCATCGCAACGTTCAGCGTTTTATGTGCCTCAGGGCTCAACGCACCCAACGACATACCCGGTGTTACGAAACGTTTGCGGATTGCCGTGATGCTTTCCACTTCGTCCACAGAAATCGGTTTTGCAACAGGTTTGAAATCCATCAAATCGCGCAAAGCAATCGGTGGGTTCGCCTGCATGCGCGCACTGTACTGTTTCCAAATATCGTATGACGCGCGATCACAGGCAGATTGCAACATATGCATCGTCTGTGCTTCCCACGCGTGTTTTTCACCTGAACGGCGTGCTTTGTAAAACCCACCAATCGGCAAAATATCAGAATTACCCAACCAGCCTTTGGCGTGAATACCAACGACTTTGCGTTGAATACCATACAAACCTATGCCTGAAATACGGCTGGTCATACCGGGGAAAAATTCGGCAACCAATGCACGTGATAAACCAACAGCTTCGAAATTCAAACCACCGCGATAAGATGAAATTACTGAAATCCCCATCTTCGCCATGATCTTCAACAGACCCTGGTTAATCGCTTCTTTATACCGCGCCATCGCGACTTCCAGTGAACAATCCAACAACCCGCGATCAATCCGATCCGCCAAACTGTCTTGCGCCAAATAGGCATTCACAGTCGTGGCACCACAACCAATCAGCACAGCGAAATAATGCGGGTCAATACATTCGGCCGCCTGTACGTTTAACGAACAGAACGTACGCAATCCAACAGTAGTCAGCCCAGAATGCACAGCACTTGTCGCCAAAATCATCGGCATCGGTACGCGCGTATCTGATTGCGCCTTATCACTTAAAATAATTTGCCCAGCACCAGAACGCACCGCATCTTCTGCTTCTTCGCGAATCCGTTGCAAACCATCTTGCAAACCATTTCCGTCACCCAGCGCAAACGTACAATCAATCGTTGTCACTCTCTCACCAAAACGTTCGACCATTGCGGCAAACTGGCTGTTGGTCACAAACGGCGATGACAATGACAACACTTCTGTCAATGAATTGCCTTCGTCCAGCACGTTGCCCAAATTGCCAAATCGAGTCTTCAAACTCATAACGCCAAACTCGCGCAAACTGTCGATCGGCGGATTTGTCACTTGGCTAAAATTCTGGCGGAAGAAATGCGATAACGGACGGTACATTTCGGACAAAACAGCCGACGGCGTATCATCACCCATCGATGCCAGCGTTTCCTTGGCGTCTTCTGCCATCGGATGCAGGATCATTTCCAACTCTTCGATGGAATAACCCGCCGCAACCTGACGCGTGCGCAACGCATCACCTTGAAACGCTACCGTTTCTTTCTTCGATGCCGTCAACTCGTCCAAATTCACAACAGACTTCACAAACTCATTGAAATCGCGCTCTTTCGCCAATTCGTCTTTCATTGCTTCGTCGTGCAACAAACGGCCTTCAGCCATATCAACAGCAATCATCTGGCCAGGGCCCAACGCGCCTTTTTCTTTTACGGAAAATTCGTCCGTTGGCACCATGCCGGTCTCTGAACCCGCGATCAATAAGTTGTCGCCGGTGATGACATAACGCATCGGGCGCAAACCATTGCGATCCAGACCAGCACACACCCAACGACCATCAGTCATTGCCAGCGCAGCAGGGCCATCCCAAGGTTCCATCACCGAATTACAATACTCGTACATGTCCTTCCACTCGTCTTTCACACCGACAGAGTTGATGGATTCAGGAACCAGCATTGTTTTCGCCATCGGCGCATTACGCCCAGCGCGCACAATAGTTTCAAACACAGCATCCAATGCCGCAGAATCCGAAGACCCCGCCGAAATCACAGGCTTAATATCCTCGGCATAATCACCAAAACTACGCGAAGCCATGCGAATTTCGTGTGACTTCATCCAGTTCACATTGCCCTTCAATGTGTTGATTTCACCATTATGCGCCAACATGCGGAACGGCTGAGCCAGCCACCATTGTGGGAAAGTATTCGTGGAATAACGCTGATGATAAATCGCAAACGCAGATATGAAATGCTCGTTCATCAAGTCGGGGTAAAACACCGCAACTTGCTCGGCTAACATCATGCCTTTGTAAATGATTGAACGACACGACAGTGAACACACATAAAAATCTTTCACATGCGCGGCAGTCACTGCCTTTTCGATGCGGCGGCGAATGACATACAACTCGCGTTCGAACTGAACCTCGTCTACGCCTTTGGAATTCGAAATCAAAATCTGTTCAATCTCTGGGCGCGTTGCATTGGCCTTTTCGCCCAAACAAGTCACATCAACGGGAACATGACGCCACCCATAAATATAGTATCCCATTTTCAGAACTTCGGATTCTACAATCGTACGGCATGTTTCTTGCGCGCCAAAATCAGTCCGTGGCAGGAATACTTGACCAACCGCCAACAGCTGATCTTCACGTGGTTCATGCCCAGTGCGTTCAACTTGCTCATAGAAAAATTTGATCGGAATTTGCAAATGGATACCAGCACCATCGCCAGTCTTCCCATCCGCATCGACCGCACCACGATGCCAAATCGCTTTCAGCGCGGAAATACCATTATCCACCACTTTGCGTGATTTCTTACCATCGATTGAAACAACCAAACCAACACCACACGAACTGTGCTCTTCGGTTTCGCTATACATGCCATTCTCAGCCAAATAAGCGCGCTTCGCTTCTTGTTCAGCTTTCCAGTTTGCGTCAAAATTTGTCATGTTGATGTTCCTTCATTTGAACCTAATTCTGTTTGGCGGGCTGTGATCTCTCTCATAATTTGGATAAACTTCGTAGCCGCGAAAAAATACAATACGCCCATAAGTGCAAATCCAATTTGTCCTTCGATTAAGAAAACAAAATCATCTGTGTCACCTGTACCAGCTAATCTTGCAACAAAGTAAAATCCTATCCAAGAAGCCCACCAAGTATTGAAATAACTGGGTGGTTTTCTATCAATATTTCCCTGTGGATCATGTGACGAGTTCCATATTTCCACCAATGCCGTACGGGGCAGCCAAAGATTTGCGAAAGGCACAAGATACCAACCCCAAGCCATATGTGCGCCAATTCTGTCTGGAACATTTTGGATCACGTGGGCGTTTTTACCAGTGCGAAAAATCCAGACGGCGTTTAAAATGATTGCAACCAAATGACAGAAAATCCAAAAAAGGAATGCAAGTGTTTCAACCAACATAAGCATTTCTAAGTCGATACTTGGTGCCGAAAAGTGTAGAATAATTAGCAATACAGCAATACCGGAAGCTAACCCTACAAATGCCATAGCACTTTGTGTGAAGCCAGTTGCTACGCGAGGCAGTTTATTAAACCCAAACGGTAATTCCATAACGATTCCCTTAACCCAACGAACGCGTCA
>DKMK01000025.1 GCA_002469545.1 Rhodobacterales bacterium UBA7416
TGCGATAAAAGCACGATTTAGCGGTGATGCGAATTTCGAGCTGCGCGAGGTGCGCGTCGAGAATGATTTGGGTATGCGTGACAGTGGTTCAATGGTTTTGACGGCATTGTCGCAGGCCGCCGCACAAGTGGCCGCATCGCGTGTTGCTGGTGCGATTGTGCTGAGTGATGGACGCATTCACGACCAAGAGGCCCTGAATGTATTTCCCGCACCGGTGCATTTATTGCAAACAGGGCGTCAGGGTGATTGGGATAAGCGGCTTGAACTTATCAATGCGCCAAGCTTTGCCATTGTCGGCGAAGAGATTATTTTACGGCTTCGCATTGGTGAACAGGGCGATGTGCCTGCGGATAAAATGGGACGCTCAACGTTGCGCATTGCGATTGATGGCAATGAGTATGGAACGTTTCCATTACCGACGGACCGCGAATTGGAATTGCCGATTAAGTTGTCGCATGGCGGTATAAATGTCATTCAGTTTAATGTTTTGCCCGAGGATGGTGAATTAACGGATCGCAACAATAATGCAGTGTTACAGATCAATGGCGTGCGTGATCGGTTGCGGGTTTTGTTGGTGTCGGGTGAACCGCATACGGGTGAACGGACGTGGCGTAATTTGTTGAAATCTGACAATGCTGTTGATCTGGTACATTTTACGATTTTGCGCCCACCAGAAAAACTGGACGGTGTGCCAGTGAATGAATTGTCTTTGATTGCATTCCCTGTGCGCCAGTTGTTTTCTGAGAAAATTGACGAGTTCGATTTGATTATATTTGATCGTTTCAAACGCCGCGGATTGTTGTCTGGTCGGTATCTAAATAACGTCGTGGATTATGTCCGCAAAGGCGGCGCAATCTTGGTTGCAACGGGTGAAAGTTTTGCGGGCGCAGAGAGCCTGCATCGCACGGAGTTACGTGATATTTTACCAGCGGTTCCAACCGGACGCGTGATTGAACAGGGTTTTAAACCGCGGGTGAATGCATTGGGTGAAAAGCATCCTGTGACTCAGGGTTTACAGGTGAACAATGTTGACGATGAACCAGATTGGGGACGGTGGTTTCGTCTGATCGAAGGCAAGCAGATTAGCGGTGACGCGGTGATGTCGGGGCCAGATGATGCGCCGTTGTTGATCTTGGATCGTGTGGAAAAGGGGCGTGTTGCCCTGTTGTTATCCGATCAAGCGTGGCTGTGGTCACGAGGATACGAAGGTGGCGGGCCGCAATTGGAATTGCTACGTCGTCTGGCGCATTGGGCGATGAAAGAACCTGATTTAGAAGAGGAACGTTTGTCCGCGCAAGTGGACGGTACAAATGTGATAATATCGCGGCGTTCATTAGGCGATGATACGCGTGATCTGGTTGTGGAAAATCCCGATGGATCGACGCGTGAAGTGACGTTGGACCAAGTGGCGCCTGGCCAGTGGCGTGGTCAGTTTGAGGGCCAAGAAAATGGCCTGTATCGTTTGATGGATGGCGCCCAGATGGCGGTTGTTGCGTTGGGGCCAACGTTGCCGCGCGAATTTGAACAGGTTATTTCCACCGATCTGTTGATGGCTGATATTGTCGATCAAACGGGTGGCGGTGTCATTGCGTTGGATGATAATTCAACACCGTCTATTCGGATCACCCGTGATGGGCGTGTCGCGGCAGGCGCGAATTGGATTGGGATCGTGGATCGTCAGGCATTTGTTGCGACGTCAGTGCGCCAAATGCCTGTGCTGCCTGCGTGGTTGTATTTATTGCTGGCCGCTGGTTTCGCGGTTTTGGCTTGGTGGCGCGAAGGCAGGCGTGTCGCGTAGAATTTAGTTGCTTTTATAAATTGGTAAGTTTATTTTACCAATATTTAACGGAGCTGAAACCATGCAAATGCCAATTCCAAATGCCGCTGTTCTCGACAAGAAACAGCATATCGTGCACCGTTTGTTGACGGTATTACCCAAAGAAGCAGTGATTTCTGATCCGAGCCAAACCCGTGCATATGAGTGTGACGCGCTGACCGCATATCGGTGTTCACCGATGTTGGCGGTTTTGCCAAGCGATACGGAGCAAGTGTCGGATGTGCTGCGCATTTGTTTTGAAGAGGGTGTGCCAGTTGTTCCGCGTGGGTCGGGCACATCATTGGCAGGTGGCGCATTGCCGACGGCAGATTGTGTGATTTTGGGCGTGGCGAAATTGAATGATGTTTTGGAAACGGATTACGATAATAGATTGATCCGTGTGCAATCTGGGCGCACGAACCTGTCCGTTTCTGGTGCGGTTGAAGAGGATGGGTTTTTCTATGCGCCTGATCCAAGCAGCCAATTGGCCTGTGCGATTGCGGGTAATATTGGGATGAATTCTGGTGGCGCGCACTGTTTGAAATACGGCGTGACGACGAATAATTTGTTGGGTGTGACGATGGTTATGATGAACGGTGACGTCGTTGAAATTGGTGGCAGCCATTTGGATGCGGGTGGTTTGGATTTGTTGGGGGTCATTTGCGGATCCGAAGGCCAGCTGGGTGTCGTAACCGAAGCCACGTTGCGAATTTTGCACAAACCTGTGGCGGCGCGTCCTGTGTTGATTGCGTTTGATGAAAACGAAGTCGCCGGTGCCTGTGTTGCGGATATTATTAAGGCGGGCGTTTTGCCTGTTGCGATCGAATTCATGGACCGTCTGTGCATTGAAACTAGCGAAAATTTCGCAAAGGCAGGTTATCCAGATGCAGAAGCATTGTTGATCGTCGAAGTCGAAGGTTCAGAGATTGAAATCGAAGAGCAGTTGGAAAAAATCATAGCGATTGCCGAGCGTCATAATCCGGTTGAACTACGCCAAAGTAATTCCGAAGAGGAAAGTGCGAAAATTTGGCTGGGGCGAAAATCGGCGTTTGGCGCGATTGGGCAAATCAGCGACTATATGTGTTTAGATGGGACCATACCTGTTTCAGAATTGCCGTTTGTATTGCGTCGCATCGGCGAAATTGGTGAAAAATTTGGCCTGCGCGTTGGTAATGTTTTCCACGCTGGCGATGGGAATATGCATCCGTTGATTTTGTTTGATGCGAACAAGCCAGGCGATCTGGAGCGGTGTGAAGAGATGGGTGCGGAAATTCTGCGTTTGTGCGTTGAAGTCGGCGGATGCTTGACAGGCGAGCATGGTGTCGGTGTCGAAAAACGCGACCTTATGTTTGATCAATACAATGCCGAGGATATCGAAGCGCAACTGCATGTTAAGGACGTGTTTGATCCCAAATGGTTGTTGAATGCGGCCAAAGTGTTCCCGTTGACGGCAACTGAAACGCGGAGGAATGCATCGTGATCCCAACAAGTGAATTGGAATTGGTTGAGGCCATAAAATCGACAAGTGAACCCGTGCGAATTGTTGGTGGAGGTACGCGCCAAGGGTTGGGCAATACAGTAAAAGCACGCGAAAGTATCAGCACGTCTGCACTGACGGGTATTACGTTATTGGAACCCGCTGCGCTGACATTGGTGGTGCGCGCAGGGACGCCCTTGGCAGATGTGCAAAAGGCGTTGGATTTGGAAAATCAACAGTTGCCGTTTGAGCCAATGGATCATCGTGCGTTACTGGGGTCTGCTGGGGCATCAACAATTGGTGGTGTTGTTGCATGCAATATTTCGGGACCGCGGCGTATTTCCGCGGGGGCGTGTCGTGACAGTTTGATCGGTGTGCGCTTTGTTGATGGATCAGGTAACGTCGTGAAAAACGGGGGTCGTGTTATGAAGAACGTGACCGGATATGATTTAGTGAAATTGATGGCCGGCAGCTACGGGACATTGGGTGTGATGACCGAATTGTCGTTTAAGCTGCAGCCAAAACCTGCGGAAGTGGCGACGATTAAAATTCACGACGTGGACGATGTGACAGGCGTTGCTGCGCTGTCGCGCGCGCTTGGCTCACCCAATGATGTGACGGGCACAGCATTGGTCGATGGTACCGCATTGATCCGTGTTGAAGGATTGCCGAAATCAGTAAAGTATCGCACCAAAGCATTGAAAGATATCTTTGCCTCGCAAAACGTATCCGTCGAAAACGATCCTGTTAAATCAAACGGGATCTGGGCGGCGGTCGGTGATGTATCAGAACTGGCGGGTTGTCGGGGAGACATCTGGCGGATCAGTGTGAAGCCAACAGATGGACCTGTTCTGGTTGCCAAACTACGGGCGGCTGGGATTGATTTAAAGGTTCACTATGATTGGGGCGGTGGGTTGATCTATCTGCGCGTGAACGATGACCTGAACCTGCGGGACCATTTAGCGGGTTTTGCAGGGCATGCGACGTTGATCCGCGGTACTGGAGCCGGTGCAATTGCGATGCCACCGCAAAATGCGTTGGTTGCGAAATTGGAAACTGGTCTACGTGCGAAATTCGATCCGCGTGGCATTTTGAATACGGGGATCATGGGATAATGCAAACAACATTCACACCAGAGCAATTGAAAGACCCCAAAACGGCACGTTCAAACAAGGTTTTAAGGAACTGTGTTCATTGTGGGTTTTGCACCGCGACGTGCCCAACTTATCAGGTTTTGGGTGACGAGTTGGACAGCCCACGTGGTCGGATTTATCTGATCAAAGATATGTTGGAAAACAATCGCAAACCGGATGAAAAAGTGGTCAAACACGTTGATCGTTGTCTGTCATGTCTGGCCTGTATGACGACATGCCCATCGGGTGTGAATTACATGCATTTGGTGGATCATGCGCGTGAATACATCGAAGAAAATTACAATCGCCCATTGTTTGACCGCGTTATGCGCGCGACGTTGGCGCAGATATTACCTTATGAAAAACGATTTCGTTTCGCGATGCGGTCTGCACAATTGATGAAACCATTGGCGCCTGTGATGCCTGCAAAAATCCGCAATATGGTGGAATTCGCGCCTGCAAAACTCCCTGTACCCAGCTTGAACGACAAGCCACAGGTATTCCCCGCCGAAGGAAAACGCATTAAGCGCGTGGCGTTGATGACGGGCTGTGCACAAAAGGCGTTGGATACGGATATCAATGATGCCACCATCCGTCTGTTGCGCCGTCACGGATGCGAAGTGGTCGTTGCAAATGGGGCTGGATGTTGTGGTGCACTGACACATCACATGGGCAAAACTAAGCAAAGCCACGCCAGTGCGGCCAAAAATATTCATGCTTGGATGGCAGAAGTGAACGGTGATGGGTTGGACGCGATTGTGATTAACACCAGCGGTTGTGGCACAACGGTGAAAGATTACGGTCATATGTTTGCAGACGACGCCTTGGCATCAGATGCCAGTGTTATTGCGGGATTGGCCAAGGACATTTCAGAAGTCATGATCGATCTGGGTCTAAAGGAGTCAAAAGTTCCAGACATGCGCGTTGCTTATCATGCGGCGTGTTCATTGCAGCATGGACAACAGATAAAAACGCACCCAAAAACGTTGCTAAAAACGGCAGGGTTTACCGTTTTAGAACCCAAGGATAGCCACCTTTGTTGTGGTTCTGCTGGCACCTATAACTTGATGCAGCCGGAAATTTCTGGGCAGTTAAAAGAGCGTAAGGTGAAGACGTTGGATGCATTGACACCGGATGTGATTAGCGCGGGAAACATTGGTTGTATGATGCAAATTGGATCAGCGATTGGCGTGCCCGTTGTGCATACTGTTGAGTTATTGGATTGGGCGACTGGTGGGCCGATGCCGCCGAAATTGGCCAATCGATCTGTTGCGGCAGAGTAACGGCAATTATTTGCCATAATTTGGTTTTGGACAGAGCCGACTGTTGGGGCTAGTTTGCGCCAAAGGGTAGGGTTCATGAAACTGATTTCAATTTTGATCGCCATTTGTTTTGGCTCGATTGCGTTCGCGCAGTCAGATCTGCGCCCTTTGGTGACCGCAGACCAAGTTAAGGCGTGGTCTGGTGTCGGTCGACTGAATGTAAAAACAAACCGAAGTCAAAAGTTTTGTTCGGGAGCTTTGATATCACCGACGCATGTTTTAACGGCCGCACATTGTGTGGTTGATATGCATACGGGCGCGCCAATCCCAGCATCTTCGATAGAGTTTCTGGCAGGGTGGCGCGATGGACGTGCGTCTGCATATGGGCGCGCGCGCCGCGTTGTGGTTCATCCTGATTATCATCCAACACTACGTGTGAATGATGAAAATGTTTCGACGGATTTGGCGATTGTGGAACTGGCAGTGCCGATGAATGCAAATGGAATTCGACCCTTTGCACGACAAAACCAACCCCATGTTGGGCAGAAATTGATGGTTGTGTCGTATGCCCATGATCGATCTGAAGCGCCCGCAATTGAGGAAGAATGCCACGTTCTAATGCGTAAAACACGGGTCATAATCGCCAGTTGTTCGGCGGATTTCGGCGCCTCTGGTGCGCCCATATTTGTGATGGAAGACGGCGTTCCGAAAATCGCATCCGTCGTTTCTGCAAAGGCAAAATTGAACGGGCAACACGTGTCGTATGGCGTTTCACTAGAAGAGCCACTGAATGAGTTGTTGTTAAAATTATCCCAAACCTCCGGAGTGTTCCAAAGTAAAAAGCCGGGCGGATCACTTGCATCCCAACTGGGACGTGTAAAAAAGTAGCGGTAAAATAAATGTGAACAAAGCGTTCGTTAAACCCCTTGCCAAATTAATTCTTCTACCCATATATTAATCAACGGATGCCCAAATGGGGTCTGTTAAATACCTGGTCTGTCCATACGGAAGGCCATTGAAAACGTATCGCTTCGAAAAGGATATGCTTATGCGTAACTATGATTTTGCACCACTATACCGTTCAACAGTTGGATTCGATCGTCTGGCAAATATGCTGGATCGCGCGTTAACCGCCGACACTGGAACGAACACTTACCCCCCTTATAACATCGAAAAAGCTGGCGATGACAAATACCGCATTACGGTTGCTGTTTCTGGATTTAGCGAAGACGAACTAAACGTTGAAATGCGCGAAGGCCAGTTGGTGATTTCCGCCAAAAAAGCCGAAGATACACCAAACGATTTGACGTATCTGCATCGTGGCATTGCCCAGCGTGCGTTTGAAAAACGGTTCCAATTGGCCGATCATGTACGCCCAGTTGGCGCGGAAACGCGTGATGGTTTGTTGCATATTGACCTGATCCGCGAAGTACCAGAGGCGTTAAAGCCACGCACGATTGAAATTGCTGGACCATCAATGATTGATGCGAACCCTGCGAAAAAAGTCACGAAATCAAAGACTGTCGAAGTCTAGATTTCCCCTAACATCGCCCGTCGCCTTTCCCCCTTTTTGGCGCGGGCAGTGTCCCCAAGTATGATCTCTCCCCAGACAACTTGGGCGGGGCGCCATCCATTCGTTCCCTAGGTTGGCGTCCCCATAACAAAAAGCCCCGCACAATGGCGGGGCTTTTGTTGTTTTCGTGATTTGATTATTTCACTGAGTGGCAGATGTATTTTAATTCTAGGAAATCGTCCATGCCGTGGTGCGATCCTTCGCGGCCTAGGCCAGATTGCTTGATCCCGCCAAATGGCGCAACTTCGTTTGAAATTAGGCCAGAATTCACGCCAACCATCCCGTATTCCAAACCCTCTTGCATGCGTGTGATGCGATTGAAATCGTTGGAATAGAAGTATGAAGCCAATCCGAAGATTGTGTCATTCGCAGCGGCCAAAACCTCCTCTTCGGTTTCGAATTTGAACAATGGTGCAACTGGGCCGAATGTTTCGTCCTGTGTTACCATCATATCCGATGTGACATCCGTTAGGATGGTCGCCTCGAAAAATGATCCACCCAGTGCGTGGCGCTTGCCACCCGTCAAGATTTTCGCACCCTTAGCAACCGCGTCGGCGATATGCGCTTCGACTTTGTCGACTGCTTTCATTTCGATCAATGGGCCGGAAATTGTGCCCTGTTCCAAACCATCGCCAACCTTCAGGTCATTGACCCGTTTGGCCAGTTTTTCTGCAAAGGCATCATAAACGCCAGCTTGGACATAAATGCGATTTGCACAAACGCATGTTTGGCCATTGTTGCGGTATTTTGAAATGATTGCGCCTTCGACCGCGTCGTCTAAATCGGCATCATCGAATACGATGAACGGGGCGTTGCCACCTAATTCCAATGACAATTTCATAATTTGATCGGATGCTTGGCGCATCAGGATGCGGCCAACTTGCGTGGAACCTGTGAACGTTAATTTGCGCACTGCTGGGTTTGAACAAAACTCTTTGCCGATATCGCTCGACTGAGAAGAGGTTATAACGCTGAATACACCTTTGGGCACACCCGCACGTTCCGCGATCACGGCAATTGCCAGCGCAGACAATGGTGTCAAATGCGCAGGCATTGCGACGAATGAACAACCTGATGCCAATGCAGGCGCCAATTTTCGTGCGATCATTGCGGCGGGGAAATTCCACGGGGTGATGGATGTTACAACGCCGATGGGTTGTTTGATGACGGTGATGCGCTTGTCACGCATGTGGCCAGGGATCGTTTCGCCGTAAATACGTTTCGCCTCTTCTGCGAACCATTCAAAGAAGCTGGCGGCATAGCCAATTTCGCCGATACCTTCGGCCAATGGTTTGCCCATTTCAGCAGTAAGAATTGCGCCAAGGTCGGCTGCATTTTCCAACATCAAAGCATGCATTTTACGCACGATCGTACCGCGTTCCTTAGCGGCGAATTTTGCCCACTCTTTTTGAGCAATGGTGGCAGCCGCGATTGCTTGTTTCGCCGCATCAACACCCATATCAGGCAAAGTCGCAATAACATCACCGCGTGCGGGGTTTACGACATCAAATGTTTTACCATCTGGCGCATCAACCCATTCGCCTGCGATAAAGGCTTGGGTCGCCAAAAGAGACGGGTCTTTCAAAAGTGATTTAAGATTTGTGTGATCTAACATGTCAGGGTCCTACAGTCGTTAAAACGTTGCTGTATACTGCGTGGCACAATCCTGAATGTGGTGCAATGAAAACCCTGAATTACGACTTATTTTCGTGCGCACAGGTCGGTTAAGTCGATATAGTTGTCGTCAACATCGGTGATGCCTGTGCGGATTTCAATCGCAATTAATGGAATCTTGCCGTGGTTCTCGATGCGGTGAAATGTTCCTGCCGGAATAAGCGTTTCTTCCTCTTCTAACAGGCGGATCGCACCAGTGGGTAAATTGACGGCGGCGCAACCTTCGACGATCAGAATTTTTTTGCGCGTGTACAAATGGCATTCGGGTGTCAAAAAACCGCCAACAGGGATCGTCATTTGCATGATTAAAACGCGATTGTTACGCATTAATTCAACGCGCTGTGCTGGCTCAATGTTCTTAATTGAAACAGGTTGTGCATTTTGTTTTTCAAATTTGGCGATCGTTCCCATAGAATCCTCATCTCTTTTTAAAATCTTACGGGGAATTTGGTTAATGAAAGTTGAACTTTGGGCGGCAAAGCACGATATAAGATACAACAGTATCTGATCGGATTTTTCTATGCGTTTATTTAAATGGTTAATTATCTTGTTCGTCGTCGCCTTTATTGGGTCGATAATGCATTACACTTTGCCACAACGCGACGTGGTGCGTATTTTGGACGCTTATGAAAAACGCATGGACGTCGCCGCAAACAGTTTTTTCTGGGC
>DKMK01000019.1:0-20593 GCA_002469545.1 Rhodobacterales bacterium UBA7416
AACTCATCCAACCAGGCTGCATCGAATTGCGGTCCTCGCAAAGTCTCTGGATTTTGCGCCGAAACAACTAATGCTTCAGCACCGTTTTCCCAGATCAGGGATTTGCGTGCGCTATTCCATTTTGGGCGGCGATCAGGCGGCGAACATGCCATGATACCACTATCGCCAAAAATCATAACCTCACGAACTTGGTCAATCGTATCGCCAACTAACGCAACCCGTCGACATACACCCGGCAAACGTGGCTTAGGCCCTTCGACAAGCCCACGCACCCATTCCGCCCCAGCACGTGTCTTACCGGCCCCCCGCCCCCCAAGGATTACCCATGTGGACCAATCACCGATTGGTGGGCGTTGATGAGGCAAAGCCCAAATATCAAAATCAAAAGGTAAGGCACAAAGTGCATTATCACTTAACTGCTGACTTATCTTTGTCAGCTCGTTCAGATGCTTTGATGCGATCGAGCCGCCTGAATATTTCTTCTTTTGCAGCAGCTGTGTCCAGAACGCCTGCTCCACGTTCTTTCTCTCTAAAGTCGTCAAGTTTATATCCCACTTCGAAAAACTTATACGCAACCTTCTCAAAGCGCATCACAACGTTTTCCAAAGCACGTGTCTTCGGTTCCAGTTCTTCAGAATTGTCCAAAGAATCCATCAATCGAAATAGCTTGCTTTCATATCTATCCAAATACTTTTGGATACGATCCAACCTTTCGATTAAATCGATTTCTTTCATTTTAGGTTTTATTGTCATGATTTTCTTTGCGGTTGCCGACCAAGCAAAACAGAAAGCAACAAGGTTACCCCTACTGCTTACCCACTTCTTCCAGCTTGTCCAAAGGTATACGTTGAACCGTACGCAAAGTCAAGAAAAATTGTTGTTTATCAACGCACTGCGCGTTATACCTCTGTTAACAAAATCAACGTCCGCCTTATTTAATTGGCTTTCGCAGCCTTTGCTTTGCGTTCGCGTTCAATTTTACGCCACTTGGCAACATTCGCATTGTGCTCTTTTAAAGTCTTTGCAAACACGTGCCCGCCAGTTCCATCGGCCACAAAGAACAAAAATTCCGTTGCCTCTGGATTCACGGCCGCTTCAATTGCACGTTTACCAGGGTTGCCGATAGCCGTTGGTGGCAAACCAGCAAAACGACGTGAATTGTATTGCGTGTCTTTCACCAAGTCAGAGCGCCGAATTGAACGCATATTTTCTGGGTTGCCTTGGGTAAACTCATAAACAATCGTTGAATCCATGCCCAATGGGATACCCTGCGCCAAACGGTTCATAATCACACCAGAAACCACACCAAGCTCATCTTTTTGTGGCGTTTCTTTCTCGATAATAGATGCAATAATCAATGCATCTTCTTTGTTGTCATATGGCAAGTCATCTGCACGGTTTGCCCAAGCTTCATCTAAAATCTTTGTTTGCGCTTCCGCCATTTTTTGCAAAATCTTCTGACGTGTATCGCCCTCTATATATGCATATGTATTTGGCGCTAAACTACCTTCAGCTGGCAATCCATCAAGCTCACCAGACAAACCTTCAACTTCACCAAGACGAGCGATAATTTGATACGATGTAAACCCTTCAGGAAACGTAACTTGTTCACTGATTGCACGCCCTGACGTAATCAATGCAACAACATCTTGCATCGACGCACCAGCGGGCACAGCGTAATTACCAAACTTCAATTGACTATCGTCACCTGAATAACGTGCGCTAATTTTGAATATGGTTGCATCTGAAATTATGCCCGCATCTTCCAAACGATCCGCGACACGGCGGAAACGGTCACCAGCTTTCACCTCAAACTTAGTATCTTCGGCAAGCGGCCCGTCAACGACGTACTGCCCCTTTGCCCAATAAACGAAGCCGGCAAATGCAATGCCAGCAACGATTAACAAGTTTACAAAATTAGCCGCAAAATGTCGCGCAAACATTTAGGATACTTTCCCCATAACCAACGATGCATTTGTGCCACCAAACCCAAAAGAGTTGGACAACACAACATTGATGTCACGTTCCACAGCTTTCAGCGGTGCCAAATCCAATTTTGTTTCCACCGGATCATGCAAGTTCAATGTGGGCGGCGCAATTTGGTCACGAATGGCCAAAATACTAAAAATCGCTTCTACGGCACCAGCGGCCCCCAACAAATGCCCAATCGCGGACTTGGTTGACGACATTGTCGCGTTATTCGCTTTGTCACCCAACAAACGCTCTACAGCGCCCAATTCAATCGTATCAGCCATGGTAGAGGTCCCATGCGCATTGATGTAATCAATCGCACTTGGCTCCAGTCCAGCGCGCTTAATCGCAGCCGACATAGATCTAAACCCACCATTCCCATCAGCCGCAGGCGCAGTAATGTGATGTGCATCGCCAGACAGGCCATATCCCAAAACTTCCGCATAAATTTTGGCACCACGTGCAACTGCATGCTCATATTCTTCCAAGACGACAACTCCTGCACCCTCACCCATAACAAAACCATCACGATTTTGGTCATATGGACGCGATGCTTCTTGGGGATTGTCGCGACGCGACGTGGACAATGCTTTACAGGCGTTAAATCCAGCAATACCAATTTCACAAATCGGATTTTCGGCACCACCAGCCAACATTACATCTGCGTCACCGTATTGGATTAAACGCGCGGCATCACCAATCGCATGTGCACCTGTGGAACACGCTGTTACAACGGCATGGTTTGGCCCTTTAAATCCGTGCTTGATCGAAACTTGACCTGAAATCAAATTAATCAAACATGATGGGATGAAAAATGGTGACACACGGCGTGGGCCGCGTTCTTGTAAAATAATTGATGTGTCAGCAATCGTTGACAACCCACCAACACCGGAACCAATCATTACGCCTGTGCGAAACTGGTCTTCCTCGTCCGTTGGGGCCCAACCACTGTCAGCAACCGCCATATCGGCCGCCGCCATACCATAAAGGATGAAATCATCTACTTTACGACGTTCTTTCGGCGCCATCCAATCATCTGGATTAAAGCTACCGTTTGTGCCGTCGCCGAATGGGATTTCACAGGCATAATTGGTGGCATAATTCTCCGCATCAAAGCGCGTAATCGTTCCAGCAGCGTTATCGCCTTTAATAAGACGGCTCCATGTTTCCTCTACACCGCTTGCCAACGGTGAAACCATTCCTAAACCTGTTACAACTACTCGGCGCATATCGAAGCCCTCTTTATTTTTCTTTTGTGCGGTTTTACCCAAATTCCCTAATCTGCGCAAGCAATGCGGCGCTCTTTCTGGGCCATAGGCAACAAAAAACGGCGCACCCGAATGGATACGCCGTTCTTTTAAAACTCAATTGAAACTTAGGAAGCTTCTGTGATGAATTTTACTGCGTCGCCGAAAGACTGAATAGTCTCTGCAGCGTCGTCTGGAATTTCGATGCCGAACTCTTCTTCAAAAGCCATTACTAGCTCTACAGTGTCCAGGCTGTCTGCGCCCAAATCATCGATGAAAGACGCGCTTTCTGTTACTTTGTCCTCGTCAACGCTCAAATGCTCGACAACAATTTTCTTAACGCGATCTGCGATGTCGCTCATGGTATATTCCTCTTCATATGGCACATGTGCCGTTTAGAAAGTCGCGTGACGCGACAAGATTTACCCAACGTGGGCGCTTACAATTAAAAATCAAGTTTTAACCATAACTGAGCCGCGCTATATCATAGAAAATTCATATGGCAAACGTTTTCGACGGAAATTCCACTCAACTGTAAAATTCGGCCAACTTTGCAAAAAACGAGACTCCTTTAATAATCATTAATCAGAACTTCGTTTCGCGCCATTCGCCATTCGCAATATCGTCAATTGTAAAATTCCCAACACTGTACCGGATCAATCTTAGGGTTGGAAAACCAATTGCTGCCGTCATGCGCCTAACTTGGCGATTACGCCCCTCGGCGATTGTAATCATCATCCAGCTGTCAGGAACAGATTTGCGAAACCTCACTGGCGGATTGCGCTCCCAAAGTCCGGCCGGCTCATCAATTAATTCTGCATCTGCAGGGCGTGTTATGCCGTCTTTCAGCGTCACGCCTTTGCTTAATTGATCAACGTCCGACTGCTTCAACGTCCCTTCGACTTGAACCACATATGTCTTGGGCCATTTGTGTTTTGGGTTTGAAATCTCTTGCTGCAAAACGCCATCGTCAGTCAAAACCAACAGGCCTTCACTATCTTTATCCAAACGTCCCGCCGCATAAACACCAGGCACATCTATGAATTCAGACAAAGTCTGCCGCTCCGAACCTTCTGTGCCTTTGTCCGTAAACTGGGATAAAACATTGAACGGTTTATTGAAAAGTATGATTTTGCTCATGTGTAACTGGGCGGGATAAACCGCCCATATGCCCTAGATCATTGCCATGCCGCCATTCACGTGCATTGTCTGCCCCGTGATATAGCTGGCTTCGTTGGATGCTAAAAATGCGACTGTCGCGGCTATCTCATCTGGATTTCCCATCCGGCCTTGTGGAATAGAACCCAACATGTTTGTCACCACAGCCTCTGGCAGTTCAGATGTCATCGCAGTTTCGATGAAACCAGGTGCAACACAATTCGCTGTAATGCCGCGCGCGGCAATCTCTTGTGCATACGACTTTGTCATACCAATCATACCAGCCTTGGACGCGGCATAATTCACCTGACCTGCGTTACCCGTCACACCAACAATTGACGTGATGTTGATAATACGACCAAAACGTTGCTTCATCATCGGACGCATAACAGCCTTCATCAAATGCATCGTAGAAGTCAGATTAACATCGATAACAGACTGCCAATCGTCGTCAGACATGCGCATAAACAAGTTGTCGCGTGTGATGCCTGCATTGTTAACCAAGATGTCTAAACCACCCATGGCTTCTGTTGCTTGGCCAGGCAACGCCTTAACGGCATCTGTATCACTTAAATTACACGGAACGACAAACGCGCGATCACCCAATTCTGCGGCCAGTGCATTCAATGGATCAACACGTGTCCCAGACAAGGCCACTTTTGCACCTTGCGCATACAGCGCCTTTGCAATCGCACCACCAATACCACCAGATGCACCGGTAACCAGCGCACATTTTCCTGCTAAATCAAACATATTAATTCCTAACCTAATTTTTCAGCGGCCGCAGCGACACCAGCGGCGTCGCCAACTGCATTAACACCAATTGCACGATCAACACGCCGCACCATACCAGACAATGCCTTACCAGCACCAATTTCAAACGTTTCGGTAACACCCTGTGCACTCATAAACGCAACGCTTTCACGCCAACGCACTGAACCCGTCACCTGTTCCACAAGTAATTCTTTAATCAGTTCACCGTCCGTCACCACATCAGCACGGACATTCGCGATCAATGGCACGCTTGGCGATGAAACTGTCACCTCTGCCAATGCTTCTGCCATTGCGTCCGCTGCTGGTTGCATCAATGAACAATGGAATGGCGCGGATACAGGTAACAACAATGCACGCTTGGCACCTGCTGCTTTTGCCAACTCAACGGCGCGCTCTACAGCTGCCTTATGTCCTGAAACAACGACTTGTCCCGGGTCATTATCATTTGCGGCCTGACAAACGTCAGTTTCCGCGGCTTGGTGTGCAATTTCGCTAACTGCCGCAAAATCCAAACCCAAAATAGCAGCCATTGCGCCAATACCAACGGGCACTGCCGCTTGCATGGCTTTGCCGCGAATACGCAACAAACGCGCTGTATCGCTTAATGAAATGGCCCCTGCTGCACATAATGCGGAATATTCACCCAATGAATGGCCCGCAATAAACGACGCTTGATTAAAATCCACACCAGTGGATGCCAAGGCCCGTGCAGCGGCGACTGACGTCGCCATCAATGCAGGTTGCGCATTTTCGGTCAAAGTAAGCGCTTCAATGTCGCCTTCCCAAATCAATGCAGATAAATCTTGTCCTAAAGCATCATTAACTTCTTCAAAAACGGCGCGCGCTTCTGGAAATGCTTCGGCTAAATCTTTGCCCATACCAATGGCTTGCGCCCCTTGACCTGGAAATAAAAAAGCGTGCGTCATTAGTTCCCCCTTTTTAGGCCCCAACATCAATTTCAGAGCATAATAGACAAGGTCAAAGCTAAAGAGGCACAGCAAGGCTGTCCATCGCTAAATAATCAAAAATTGGGGGTATCTAAGTGGTGAACGACGTCAACGACATCATCCGCCGCCTGTGATCGCAGCTGTTACAATTGCTGCGATTTCGCCCATTGGTAACGAGATTGATTGAATTACCAAGGCAACCATCAAAACGATCGCGGCACACAGAACAACCCAGTCAACGGTCACCGCGCCACGTTTGTCATCTTTAAAAGCACGCATGATTGTGCTCAATTTTTTAAATAGGTCACTCAATTCAACCTCCACTTGTAAATGTAGGCGCTATAGATAAAGCTCCGCCCATTCACATATCCATTATTGTTATGACGTATATTGAAAATTTATATGGCTAAAATGTGGCGTTAAACATCAATTTTCATTTTTTCCAAGATAGCGTATATTTTGCAATCACGTCACGGCACTGAAATATAGCCAGAAATGCAGTTGCAATTTTTGCCATTCACCATATAAGCGCCCCACTTCTGCAATATTTTTTCATCGCGGTCGCCTCTCGTATACGAATGCAGAAGTTAGTTCGTATTTTGAAGCTCGCTTAAATCGAGGTACTGATATGGCGCTCTACGAGCACGTATTTATTTCGCGTCAGGACTTGTCCAACGCGCAAGCTGAAGGTCTTATTGAACACTTCAGCGCAGTTCTTTCTGATAACGATGGCAAAGTCATCGATCAGGAATACTGGGGTCTAAAAACAATGGCCTACAAAATTAACAAAAACCGCAAGGGCCACTATGCCTTCTTGAAATCAGATGCACCTTCTGCAGCTGTTCAAGAAATGGAACGCCTGATGCGTTTGCATGACGACGTAATGCGCGTCATGACAATCCGTGTTGATGAGCATGAAGAAGGCCCATCTGTTGTAATCCAAGCGAAGTCGGCAAAAGAAGAACGTCGCCGCGAACGCGAACGTTAAGGAAAGGACCTTAAACCATGGCAAACAAACCATTTTTCCGTCGTCGTAAGTCCTGCCCTTTCTCTGGTGATAATGCACCAAAGATCGATTACAAGGACACGAAATTGTTGCAACGCTACGTATCTGAGCGCGGCAAAATCGTACCATCACGTATCACCGCAGTATCTGCAAAGAAACAACGCGAGCTTGCAAAAGCAATCAAACGCGCACGCTTCTTGGCACTTCTGCCATACGCAGTGAAGTAAGGGGAACACCATGCACGTTATCCTACTCGAACGCGTAGCTAAACTTGGCCAAATGGGCGATGTCGTTTCTGTAAAGCAAGGCTTTGCACGTAACTTCTTGCTTCCACAAGGCAAAGCATTGCGCGCAACCGATGCTAACAAAGCAGCTTTTGAATCTCAAAAAGTTACGCTTGAAGCTAAAAACTTAGAAACCAAAACAGAAGCACAAGCAATTGCTGACAAATTGGGCGGACAACAGTTCGTTGTGATTCGTTCTGCATCTGATGCTGGCGCTTTGTACGGTTCTGTAACCAACCGCGATGCGGCTGATGCAGCAACCAAAGAAGGTTTCGCAGTTGATAAGAAACAAATCATCTTGCAAAACCCAATCAAAGAATTGGGTCTTCACAAGGTTGGCGTTTCTTTGCACCCAGAAGTAGAGTGTTCAATCGAATTGAACGTTGCACGTTCAATCGAAGAATCTGAACTACAAGCTGCAGGTCAATCTATCCAAGAATTGGCAGCCGTAGCAAACGCAGAAGCAGAATTCGAAATCGCCGAATTGTTCGACGACATGGGTTCAGCAGCTGCACTCGACGAAGACGGCAATGAGCTGTTCAAACCCGAGAAAAAAGAAAAAGCTGAAGAAGCAACAGAAGAGTAATCTTCGACATAAATATTTTAGAAAGGGCGCGTGGCAACATGCGCCCTTTTTTGTGCATTCAGCCGGTGCACAACCTGTACACTTTGCATACACATACCATGCACCACATTCATAACTCACCCAATTTCCTGTAATTGTGCGAAAGCGACAAATTGCGTCGGAAAAATCTGCGCCCACATTCTCATTTTTTGCAACGCTGAGGCAGATAAACGCAAAAGGAGTGTGCCTACATGGATTACGCAACAACAAACGACATCCAAGAGATCGTCGAAGCAGACCGCAAAAACGTCTGGCATCATTTAAGTCAGCACAAACAGTACGAAAGCCAAGTTGACCCACGTATCATCGTCGAAGGTAAAGGCATGCGCGTTTGGGACCAAAACGGTAAAGAGCATCTTGATGCTGTTTCTGGTGGTGTATGGACAGTAAACGTTGGCTATGGCCGTGAGCGCATTGCCGATGCTGTTCGCGATCAATTGGTCAAAATGAACTACTTCGCACAATCTGCGGGTTCAATCCCAGCGGCGATTTATGCGGATATGTTGATCGACAAAATGCCCGGTATGAGCCGCGTTTATTATTCAAACTCTGGTTCTGAAGCGAATGAAAAAGTCTTTAAAATGGTTCGCCAGATCAGCCATAGCCACTACGATGGTAAGAAAAACAAAATCTTGTACCGTAATCGCGATTACCACGGCACAACCATCACTGCCTTGTCGGCAACAGGCCAAGAACAACGTAAAGCGCAATACGGACCTTACACGCCTGGTTTCGTTGAAATCCCACATTGTCTTGAATACCGTGATCAATACGGAGAGGCCGATTACGGTGCCGCATGCCTGCGCGCCACAGAAGAGGTCATCCTAAGCGAAGGCCCCGAAACAATTGGTCTGATGTGTTTAGAGCCAATCACCGCTGGTGGTGGCGTTATTATACCGCCAGAGGGATACTTGGAAGGCATCCAAGCCCTTTGTAAGAAATATGAAATCCTATTGCACATCGACGAAGTTGTTTGTGGTTTGGGTCGCACAGGCACTTGGTTTGGGTACCAACATTTCGACATCCAGCCAGATTTCGTAACAATGGCTAAGGGCGTTGCATCAGGCTACGCGGCGATTTCATGTACCGTCACAACAGAAGCGGTCTTTGATAAATTCAAAGAAGATCCATCTGACCCAATGAGCTACTTCCGCGATATTTCAACATTTGGCGGCTGCACAGGTGGCCCTGCGGCGGCGATCGAAAACATGAAGATCATCGAAGAAGAAGGTCTACTGGAAAACTGTCAGAAGATGGGTGAATACTGCCTAAGTGCCCTAGAAGATCTGAAAGCGAAACACTCTGTTATTGGTGATGTGCGCGGCAAAGGTTTGTTCCTTGGTGTTGAACTGGTTCAAGATCGTGAAACAAAAGAGCCAGCGGACGAAAAACTGGTCCAAGCTGTTGTCGGCGATTGTATGGCAAATGGTGTGATCATTGGTGCAACCAATCGTTCGGTTCCAGGCTTTAACAACACATTGTGCTTATCACCTGCTTTGATCCTTACCAAAGAAGATACGGATATCATCGTTGGCGCTATCGACAATGCACTGACCAAAGTGTTCGGCTAACGTTTTTACTTTGTGAAAATATCCAAATCCGATTTTCACCTGAAAATCACATTGTAATGAAAAGCCCCTTTTGGGGCTTTTCTCGTTTTAACGAATGTCTTCTTCGTCTTTGATTGCATAGGTTTGATGCAACCAACCAAGACCCGCCAATGTCAGGCCAAGCCCAATAAATGATGTCGCACGCCCAAGACCGCGTAATTCCGAAATATCAAACAAGAATACCTTGAATGCAGTCGCGGCCGCCAAGGCCAAGCCGATACGGCGCAACATCAGGCTGTTTTTCTTTACTGAAGTCACAAAGACCGCCACGGTTACAAACAACAAGGCGAACGTATATGCATACATCTCGCCTTGGAAAACACCGTGATCGACATTCATGACAGTCCCGTGGAAAAACCTTCTGATCTCTAGCATTGCCACAAAGCTGATTAACGATGCGACCAGCGCCAGTGTTTTCGTTTTCGAAATCACCATAGGTAACTGTTTGAAATAGACCGTTGCAAACAAAACAATGGCGGGCAAACCATAGGCCAACACAATGCTGTCCAATGGAAAGTAACCTGTCGCTTTGCCAAGGATAAGTGGTGACAAAACAGTCAGGGAAATGACCAGCATTCCCGTTGATGCCACCAGTAGGATCTTTCCGAACACATTTCGTAGCTTTTTGAAATCATCCAATTGATCACGGCGGTAATATTGAACAATGGCCAAAACGGCCAATAACGCCGCATAAATACCCGCGATTGTGTAATCTTGGATATTTGCTGACCAGCGCACTAACCATACACATAAAAACGTTGCTAACGCCGCCAAGCCAGCGGTTTCGAACTGTACCACTTGCATTGATAACTTACGTATTGTTGCGTCCTTAAGGCATAGCGCGAAAATTGCGATCGTACCTACAAAAGCAATTAAGAATGGGATCAACATCGCATTTGCCGCCCACAACCAGCCGGGTTCCAAGACAAGGCGTGAAACAGCCAAACCAGTGACTAAAACACCCGCCATCGCAACCCAACGAAATTGGTGACGTGCGACGGCCAAGTACGCCAATGCGGCGATGCCCGCGATGGCCACGGTTAGCCATGGGTCCATGTTGTTCATGCCAATATAGGCCGCGATCACCCATGCAGCGACTGCGCCTGTTCCCAATATATCGGCGGCAGGTTTTTCACGCCGTTTGATCATAAGAATGGCCAAAACAGTAAAATAGATCGCCAGCGCAACCGCCGCGCCCTTCCAGAAGAGTGGGCCGCGTACAGCGCTGTGCGCCCAGCCAATATAAAACGCGATAAAGCTGATCAGCGGCAATAGAACCGTCAAGATATGCCAATACCACGACCGTACCGAATGCCCTGCCCGCCATAATGAACCGCCAACGCCCAAAGCCGCCAATCCAAGTACGGACATGCTGGCGTATGGGAAATAAGCAACCACGGACCGCACAGCGCCGCCGTCGCCAAATCTGTAATTAAACAGCGCCCAAACAACCAACCCAAGTGTGGCGATTAAGCCAAAGCCAAAAATGGCTGCAAGTTGATCCAAATTTTGGGCCTTGCGGCACAACAATATTGCGATGGCTGTTAGGCCCAGCAGGGTCAACGTTGCAATTTGCCAATGCAACAAGCCTTCGCGTGCAAACATAAATGTTAATGCGGTTACGGCCAGCCCCGTACACACTGTCAGAATGGTCGGGTACTGAGACGAAACTTTGGTCACTGAGTTTTGTGTCACCCAAGCACTGTCCGCGAACTTTGGCAGGATACCAAATGCGGGGATCGTCATGGCAAGGATGAAAACCACCCCGTAATAAGGCGCGGAAAATGCCAATTCGGTCATATCTAGATGTAACAACGCACCCCACAAGAGTGCGCATGAAATTGACAGCGCTGATAACCAAATCCAACGGTTCCAACGTTCGACAAATAATGATGCTGCCAAAACCAGCAGGAAATATGCGTACATCATTGGCGAGCCGCTGTCAGAGTTGACCAGCAAAGGCGAGAAATATGCGCCTAGAATTCCAATCACAGCCAGAACTGGACCGTAAATCATGGCCAATGCCATGGATACCCATGCGACCGCGGCCATTGATATAAAGCCAATCAAAGCGGAGGTTAATCCATAAAGGGTATGGGCAGAAACGACGGCCCCAAACAGGCTGGCGATACCGCCTGCGGCCAGTGCGGTGACAGGCGAGAATAGAGCGACTGTTTGGTTTTTGGATCGTCTTCGGAAAAATTCGGCGCCAATGATCATCGCCACACCAAAGGCCAATGCCATGGCCACACGCGCGGTTGGGCCAAGAAGCCCCCGTTCGATCCCGAATTGGACGATAAAGACGCCACCAAAGGCCAGCGATACGCCTGCTAGCCAGACAATCCAGTTTGCTTTGATGTTTTCAGCCATGCGGGCGAAAAACGTTGGGCCAGCTGGTTCGGCTGGTTTGATTTTAACTGGGGCAGCAGTGGGTGTTGGTTTAGAAACGACTTTGGCAGCCGGTGTTTTCATCGCCGCTGCGGCTTGTTTTGGCTGTGGTTTGACGCTGTTTGTTGCGACTTCATCGCCGTGAATGGCGGACTGGATGCCAGTCAATTCTTTTTTAACTTTTTCAAGTTCCCATCGCAGGTTTCCAATTTTTGTGAGTGCTATGATCGGTAAAACAATACCTAAAACCACTGCGGCCAATGCAATAAAGCCGAAAAAAATCAATTCATCCATAATACTCCCCTGCGAATATCAACAACCTGATGAAACTTGGGATCGGATGCAAGTCTAGAATATCTTGAACCAATGGTTCAGCAAGAACACCGTTTTGAATTCAGTTGTGTTTGGTCTTGGAACAAATTGAATTTAATCGCGATTAGCTTTATCGAAATGTCTGCTGTGGGGACAAAGTGACCATCGCCCGTTCTTGGTGGAATGACCGCTGCATCTTTGGTTTTCTCGCAACTTTTGTGAGCACGGTTTGAACCAGAAAAGAGGTGACTTTAAACTGACTACGTTCTTTGCTAAACTAGAACACTGAACTGGCGTCAGAAGGGAAATTCAGATGCGCACTTTGATGATTTTGGCAATCGCCAGCGGCCTATTGGCTCACTCGGCCAAGGCTCAGGACTGTGCAGAACTTTGTGATCCGCATTGGTGGAAGGTGGCCTCACTTGCCGATGTTAACGCCATGATTGCCGTTTCGGACATCAATGCACGAGATGAGAACGACCGAACGCCGCTTATTTGGGCTGCACGTCACGGCAATGGGGAAATGATTGCGGCTTTGCTGGAGGCTGACCCCGAGATTGATGCGTTTGATCGTTGGAAAACGCCAGCGTTGATCCACGCGGCCAGTAACGGCACCGCAGAAACGTTAAAGGCCCTGATTGAGGCCGATGCGGATGTGAATGCGCGGGACTGGAAGGATCGAAATGCGCTTTTGGAAGTTGTCGGGTATGCCTCGTTGGACATCGTACAGGCCCTGTTGGATGGAGGCATTGAGGTCAATACCCGCGACCCAAATCTTGGTGATACACCGCTTACGATTGCATCAGCCTCTAACGTCGACGAGGTCGTGGCAGCGCTGCTGGCCGCTGGGGCGGATATCGATGCGCGAGACGGGAAAGAAGCGACGCCCTTGATGCTTGCCGTACTGACAAACCGTTCCGACAATGCTTTGGCGTTGTTGGAGGCCGGTCCGGACGTCAATGCGACCAATGAAAATGGCGAGACTGCGCTGATGTATGCCGCTGCGACCGGGCAAGTCCGGATCGTGTCTGAACTGATTGACGTGGGTGCAAATTTAGACGCGCAGAATTTGAGAGCCGAGGTAACCGCGCTGTTTTTGGCGGCGGTATACGGTCATGCAGGGGTTGTGAATGTCTTGTTGGACGCGGGAGCGGATGCCAGCGCAACAACACGAGACGGCATGACAGCATTCGACATGGCTGAAAAAAATGGGGCGCTTGCCGGTTCGGACGCCTATGCTCGCCTACAGTCTTTGGCTGCGGAGGATTAGAGGCACAAGGCACTTCAACTTGGAGAAATCGGCGTGAGCGATGCGGTGCCTGTTCTGTATATGCGCCGCGCCATCATCAGAGCGGGGGTTGGAGATCCTACATGGTTATAAAAAAGGCGTGCCCAAGACCTTGATTCCTTCGTGCGTCTATTCCCACAACTAGACGTTCGCTTCTCTGCGAACAATGAGCAGTTTGGGCTCAAAGCGGACATTGCGTCAAACCAAGACTCGAGATTAAAACAGTGCGCTCCATAAGAAAATTTCATTTCACCATAAAAAAAGCCCCGCAAAAGCGAGGCGTTTTTTAGTGTGGTACCCAAGGCCGGACTTGAACCGGCACTCCGTGAGGAAACGGATTTTGAATCCGTCGCGTCTACCATTCCGCCACTCGGGCACGGCACACAAGAGGGATTTAGCCAAACTGTTCGGGGGCGTCAACGGCAATTATAGCTGTTTTGCATTAAAAGTGTCACATTGGTTCATTTTCGCAGATTGGTATCCACGTGCGAACCAACGTTGACGCTGTTCAGACGTTCCGTGGGTGTATGTGTGTGGGCTTGGGCGTCGTCCTGCGTTGCGTTGCAGTGTGTCATCGCCGATTTGTTTTGCTGCATTCATAGCCTCTTCGATGTCACCCGAATCTAATGCGCCCAGACGTTCGCCAGAGTAGCGTGCCCATATCCCCGCCAGACAATCAGCCTGAAGTTCAATCATCACTGACACGCGGTTACTGTCGCCTGTGGACATTGATTGGCGTGCGCGGTTTGCCTGACTTAAAATGCCCAGCTCGTTTTGGACGTGATGCGCGACTTCGTGGCCGACAACATAAGCGGCGGCGAAATCACCCTTGGCACCCATTTTACGATCCAAGGTGACGAAGAAATCCGTGTCCAAATACACTTTGCGATCTGCGGGGCAATAAAACGGGCCTGTTGCGCCTGATGCATTGCCACATGGTGATTGCGTAACACCTTTGAACAACACCAGTGTTGTTGGGCGGTATTTTTTGTTTACTTGGTTTGGGAACACATCTGACCAGACCTGTTCTGTATAGCCAAGGGCCGCAGAGACAAATTCGCCTGCTTCTTTATCTTGGGCTGAAATTGTCGTTGTGCCTTGTTCGATGCGTGTGCCACCACCGCCGCCGCTCACAAAAGATGAAACATCGATACCGGTGAAGTAACCGATTGCCAAAACAGCCACGATGCCAAGTATTCCCATGCCGCCACTGCGTGCTGTGCTGCGACCGCTACGACTACGGCGATCTTCTATGTTGCTGCTTTTGCGTGCATTGCGCCATTTCATTGTAAACTCTCCTAAAGATATCATTTGAAATTAAGTACTGTTGGTGTTCCATGCAAGGCTCTTGATACTTGACCTTGGGGCTGAACACTGCTTTTTGGGCGCAAACAAGGAATATGGATATGTTACGCAAGCTGTATGATTGGACGCTCTCTTTTGCTGACAGCAAATATTCGCTTTGGATTTTGGGCTTAATCGCATTTGTAGAAAGTTCTGTTTTCCCCATTCCACCACATGTTTTAATGATCCCAGTCATTATTGCCGCCCCAAACCGTGCGTTTTTAATTGCGGGTGTTGTGACAGTTGGGTCCGTGGCAGGTGGTGCATTAGGGTATTATATTGGTGCGCAGTTGTTTGAAACTGTGGGGCAGCCGGTTTTGGATTTTTACCACAAAGCGGATAGTTTTGAGGTGTTCAAAGAGCGGTTTAATGCACAGGGTCATTGGGCGGTGTTAATCGCGGGTTTAACCCCCTTTCCTTACAAAGTGATTACGATCACATCGGGTGCGACTGGTATGCCGTTTGCGACGTTTATGTTGTGGTCTTTGGTTGCGCGATCCACCATCTTTTTCGTGATCGCGGGATTGTTATGGAAATTCGGCCTGCCGATCCGTGATTTCATTGAAAAGCGGTTGGGATTAATGTTTACGTTGTTTTGCGTCATCTTGGTCGCGGGTTTTGCAGTGGTGAAATATTTATGAAAACGATGCGTCTTATTGGAATTGCCACATTGGGATCACTTGTCTTGATGGGCAGTGTTTATTTCTTTCAACATGTGTTGGGCTATGCGCCATGTAAAATGTGCCTTTGGCAACGGTGGCCACATGCAGTTGCGATTGGCATCGGGATTATTGCATTAGCACTGCGTGACGCCAGATTGGCGATCTTTGGTGCGCTTGCCGCGTTGACCACGTCAGCGATTGGATTTTATCACGCTGGTGTAGAGCAAAAGTGGTGGGAAGGCCCAACGACATGTACGTCTAGTGGGACCCAAGGCGTTTCGGCAGAGGATTTGTTAAGTCAAATCCTGGCCGCCCCGATCGCGCGTTGTGACGAGATCGCTTGGGATTTCATCGGCGTTTCCATGGCTGGCTGGAACGGGATCATCAGCCTGTTCTTGGCTGTGATCTGGATCGTTGCTTTCGTCCGTCGCTAATTTCTGATCCATTTGCGTTTTTATGCGATCTTGGATGGTTGTGTCAGTGTTTGCTGGGCTTGGTATGTTCGAAACCGCCTGCGGTAGCTTATTGTATTGCATCGGATCAACGGCACGTGAAATACCATTTACACTGGGCAATGTTATGACGTTTTCTGAAATCAGTGCCTGCTGAATTTGCCCCGCAACCTGAGCATCAATATTTAAATGCCGCATTAGAAACTGAGGCGAACAATTGTTGTGCGCACGGCTGATCATGCTGGCGAATTTAAAGTGTTTTGCAGCCATGACCGGTGAAGCGGTCGTGGGTGCAATAATGGCGGATAAAGGTACCTTTGGCGCGCCAAATAGCGCGGCGATACCGAGTGTGAAGTTTCGTCTGTTCATACAGGTTACATAAGCGTCATGTTCATATTTAAAAGGGTTTTGCCGCTATTCTTCGAGTTCGGCATCCCAATATAGAAAATCTGTCCAACTTTCGTGTAAGTGATTTGGTGGAAATTTTCGCCCCGCATTCATAAGTTGTGCGGTGCTGGGTTGAATTGCTGTGCGTCGTAAATGCATTCCAGATTCACGCAAAGATTGCGATCCTTTGCGCAGATTACAGGGCCCACACGATGCGACAACGTTTTGCCAAGTCGTGCGGCCACCGCGACACCGTGGGGTAACATGATCAAACGTCATGTCGCCATTTGATCCGCAATATTGGCAGGTGAATTCATCACGTAAGAAAAGGTTGAACCGTGTGAACACCGTTGTGTTTGTCGGTTTGACGTAATCTTTCAGGACAATAACCGATGGTATCTTAATCGAAATGGAGGGCGAATGAACGTATTCGGAGTATTCGGCGATGATATCTACGCGTTCTAGGTAGGCCGCTTTTATGGCGTCTTGCCAGCTCCAGAGTGACAATGGGAAATAAGAAAGGGGTCGATAATCTGCGTTCAAAACCAACGCAGGTCGGTTCTGAAGCTTGCTTGATGATCGAACAAAATTGTCCATAAAGACGGTATTCATTACACCCAAGACGCTTCCTCGCTTGATTTACCATCAAAACGGGAACATCCCGTTCCAATTGACATTACTATATATAGTCAATCGTACACGGCAACCCTCTATATCTGCGAGAGGTTTTAGAGGTTTTGCTGGATGAATTGTAATGCGGCCCCTAACCCGTCTGGTGCGATGCCGTGTGCGGTTCCTTTTGAAACCAATGTGTAAACTTCGAATTCCGCGCCGGAAAGCGCATCTGCGGCCTTGGCCATTTCGGCGAATGGGACGACATCGTCTTGGTCGCCGTGGATCAACAATACTGGTGGTTTTTGGATGGCTTCGGCGGCCAGTTTTCCTGGTTCTACCAACATACCTGACATGCCTATCACACCTGCAAGCGCAGTGGCGCGTCGCGGGGCCACGTGCAGGCTCATCATGCAGCCTTGTGAAAAGCCGAGCAGGAACGTGCGATTTGCCGGAATGCCTGTCGTTTTGGCCACGTCATCCAAGAACTGGTTAAGAACCGTGCTGGCCGCGTTGCGACCTGCATTTGCCTGTTCTTGGGTTGAGCCATCCATGCGTGGAATTGGGAACCATTCGAACCCCATTGGGTTCATGCCACACCGGTTTGGTGCGTCTGGCGACATGAACATCGCGTTGGGTAAATGTTGTGCCAAGGGATCCGCCAAGCCCAGCAAATCATTTCCGTCCGCGCCGTAGCCATGCAAGAAAATGACCAAGCTATCGGCCTTACCTGATTTGGGCTGTTTGATGTGATTATTGAGGGACATTACAGTATACCTTCGCTTGATTTCATTTTGCTATAATAGGCCCACAAAATGCGGGCTGCAACACTGCGCCATGGTGAATATTTTTCGACCATTATATTCAGTTCCTTAGCGGTTGGACGTGCGTCCAAATTGAACAGTAATTTTGCGCCTTCTTGGAGCGCTAAATCACCACTGGCGAAGACATCAGCGCGGCCCAACGAAAACATAGCATAGATGTCCGCGCTCCATTGGCCGATACCTAATATATTGGTTAGTTCTGTGGCAACATCTGCATTCGCTTTGCTTCGTAAGCTTATGTAATCTATGTTATTTACTGATAGTTCAAATGCATATCGCGCCTTTGGTTTTGACAAACCATTTTCGCGTAATATGTCGATTGATGCGTTCGCGATATTTTTCTGAGTGATCAGATTTGCATTTTCCAAACGTGTCCAAATTGCGCGCGCTGCTGCGACGGAAATTTGTTGTCCGACGATCGCGTTTAGCAGAGCTGCGAACCCGTCGTCGCGAAGGCGTAATGGTAAGGGCCCCACAACGTCTAATGCTTTTTCAAATCGTGGCTCGATGGATGCCAGATAATTGGCGCCTTCGACGACACATGCGTTTGATGAAATTATCCGACCAATGCTCATTTTAACTGGCTCTGTATCCAATCCAAGGCCTGCTGCACATCCGACTTAACGGTCATCTGTGGTAAGGTTTGACGTTGGATCATTGCGACGGGCAATCCCAGCCCCCGCGCTGCTGCAAGCTTAGCAAACCCGCCTGATCCGCCTGAATTTTTCACAACCAACCAATCGACTTTTTCTTGTTTAAATAGGTCGATTTCCTCTTCTACCGAAAATGGTGGACGCCCTACCAAATACTGTCCGTTTGGAAACGGAAAGTCGCGCACGGGTGCATCAATGACACGGCACAGCAATTTGCAGTTTTTCAGGACGGTAAATTCAGACAGGGTTTTTCGCCCTGTTCCCAAAAACACCGTGGATTTATCAGGGATCATGCCCGCCAATTCAGAAATGGTATCGATAAAATGCCATTTGTCGCTGGATGCTGGTTCCCATGCAGGTCGTTGCAGGCCGATGAATGGAATATCTTGGTTTAAACAGACATCCGCGTTGGTTTGGGTCATTTGCGAGGCGAATGGATGCGTAGCGTCGACGACCCATTTTATCTGATTATCGGTTAAATATTGTGCCAATCCGTTTTTCCCGCCAAATCCACCAATGCGCATCGGTAGATCGAGTTTGACTGGGTTGCGTGTTTCACCAGCCAGCGATGCGATTGCCGGTACTTTGAAATTCGCCAGCGCACTGCACAATTCGCGTGCATCAGATGTGCCTGCCAAAATGAGACCGGTCATTCTGCTTGTCCCAAAATACGGCCAGCGCGATCAATTACGACGATATCCACCTGAATATTCGCGTTCTTTAATTGTAGTAACACGCGTTTTTTGGCCTCTTGGGCCACGCGCACGGCCAGATCATCGCCAGCGCGTTCAACAGCCTCTAGTGCGGTATTGGCATCGCTTACGTCCACGTTACACCATTGATTAAGGGCATTAAAATCGACCTGCGAGCGCGATGAGTGAAGGTCGACTGCGCCTTGGGCCAATTTAACGATTTTACCGATGCCACCACCAATCGTCAGGCGTGGCACAGGGTTTTTCGCGATGTATTTTAACAAGCCACCAGAAAAATCGCCCATATCCAACATCGCATGTTCCGTTAAGCCATGTAAGTTTTGAACCACCGTTTCTGAGGTTGAGCCAGTGCAACCAGCCACATGTGTCATGCCATTGGCACGTGCCACGTCAACACCGCGATGGATGGATGCGATCCATGCTGCACAACTGAAGGGTCGCACAATTCCAGTTGTGCCTAGAATCGAAAGGCCACCCACGATTCCCAATCGTCCATTCCAAGTCTTCAACGCGATTTCAGCGCCGTTTGGGATGGAAACTGTTATTGTGACCATTGGTTTACGATCATGTTTTTCACACATCTCCGTCACCACATCAGTCATCATTTGGCGCGGCACTGGATTTATTGCGGGTTCACCAACACCGATGGGCAATCCTGCCTTTGTGACGGTTCCGACACCTTCGCCTGCCTTAAATTCAATTCCTGTGTCGTTTTGGCAAACGCGCACAATAATCAAGGCCCCGTGGGTTACGTCTGGGTCGTCGCCTGCATCTTTTGTTATGCCGACTTCGGTCCAATCGTCACCACGTGCGGTATGCGCCAATGGGAATACCGGTTGTTCACCTTTGGGCAGGGTAATCGTGACATCGCGTGAAAACGCGCCTGTAAACAGCGCATTTAACGCAGCTTTGCAAGCTGCGGTAGCGCATGCGCCCGTCGTCCAACCGCGACGTAATTCACCTGTGGGTTTTCTGCTCATTTGACAACTATAGAAAGCTTTTGTGTCCACGCCAACGCCCATAATGCATAGGGCGAAAATGATTGGTATTACGTCGTGCATGCTCTCGCCTTTTGTTTGTGTCTGCGCCATATTGCGCGGATGGAAAACACGAATCCCCTCCCGCCTTATGACTGGCCTGTTTTACAACCCGGATGGGTTTGGCTGTGTGGCGCTGGCCCCGGCGACGCGGGCCTGCTGACCCTGCATGGTTTGAATGCAATTCGCCAAGCTGACGTTATTGTTTATGACGCCTTGGTTGGTCCAGATATCCTTAGCTGGGCATCTGACGGGGCTGAATTGATTTATGCTGGTAAGCGCGGTGGAAAGCCGTCTGC
>DKMK01000019.1:20665-27516 GCA_002469545.1 Rhodobacterales bacterium UBA7416
ATCCAACATGGCATTCCTGTGCGTATTATTCCGGGCATTTCTGCGGGTATTGGCGGGTTGGCATATGCAGGGATTCCTGTGACGCATCGCGATGTGAACCAATCCGTTACCTTTGTGACTGGACATGACCAAAGTGGCGCATCGCCAAGTTCGTTAAACTGGAAAGCCATTTCAGATGGGTCGCAAGTGTTAGTGATCTATATGGGCATCAAGCATGTAAGCCGCATCATTGGTGAATTATTGACCGCTGGGCGTGCGCCATCAGAACCAGTTGCGGTTGTCACCAATGCGACGTTGCCAAATCAACAGGTATTGGAATCCACATTGGAAAATGTTGAACGCGATTTGATGGATGCTGGTATGGAACCACCCGCCATCATTTGTGTTGGAAAATCCGTATTGATGCGCCAAGTTTTGGACTGGCAAGGATTAATTGCAGGCGAGAAGCCGCGGAATTTAGATCCATTAGGTCGTGGACGCCCAGCAGAAGCGCAATGACCAAGGGCATCATCATTTCGGCGCCCAGTTCAGCCAGTGGAAAAACCACAATTACGTTGGGATTATTGCGCGCCTTAAAGCGTGCGGGTTGCGATATTGGATCTGCTAAAAGTGGCCCTGATTATATTGACCCGCGATTTCATGCGGCGGCATCTGGATCGGAATGTGTCAATCTGGATGCTTGGGCGATGTCGCCTGATCGCATTCGTGCATTGGCGACATCATCGACGCCATTGATCATCGAGGGTGCCATGGGATTGTTCGACGGAGCACCGCCAAATGGCAAGGGAGCGACAGCGGATTTGGCACGTATTTTAGGTTTGCCCGTTGTCTTAGTGTTGGATGTGGCATCACAGGCGCAATCGGTTGCTGCGGTCGCGCTTGGTTTTGCAAACCTGCAACCAGACGTCAAAATTGCAGGCTTGATTTTAAACAAAGTTGGCAGCCCGCGTCATGAAGCCATGTTGCGCGGCGCATTGGACAAAATCGGGATTCCCGTTTTGGGCGCTGTATACAGACAAACGCATTTGGAAACGCCTTCGCGGCATTTGGGGTTGGTTCAAGCACAAGAGCGCGATGATTTGGAACAGTTTTTAAATACGGCGGCTGACATTGTGGAAGATGCGATCGATATTGAGCAGCTTATGGCGTTGATGACGGCGTCAGACACAGACGGTGCATCAAATCAGCGCCTTGCACCACCGGCGCAATCAATTGCAATCGCACGGGATCGCGCATTTTCATTCGCTTATCCGCATCTTTTGGCGGATTGGAAGGCAATGGGGGCGGAAATTTCGTTTTTCTCGCCTTTGAATGATGAAGCGCCTGAAAACGCCGATTTGGTGTTTTTGCCTGGCGGGTATCCTGAGTTACATGCGGGTAAACTGGCGCAGGCCGCGAATTTCAAACAGGCAATGCGTGCATGTTCTGCCGTTTATGGTGAATGTGGTGGGTATATGACAATGGGCGAAGGTTTAATCGACGCGCAGGGTCATCGTCATGAAATGTTGGGCCTATTGCAGCTGGAAACCAGTTTTGCAAAACGTAAATTGCATCTTGGGTATCGTCGATTAACGCCAAATACATTGTGGTCGGGTCCGCTTTCTGGTCACGAATTTCATTATGCCACGACATTAAAGTCTGAAGGTCGGCCACTTTTTTCTGCCTGCGATGCCGCTGGTGAACAATTACCCGATATGGGCTTGATCAATGGATCGCATTCGGGCAGTTTCGCCCACATAATCGACAGGTTCACCCCATGACAACAAATGACACGCTGGCCAAACGTAATTTGGCGATTCTGATTGCTGCGCAGGCCTTTTTGGGTGCGCAGATGCCGATGCTATTTATTGTCGGTGGATTGGCAGGCCAAAGTTTGGCGTCCAACATTTGTTGGGCAACTTTGCCTATTTCATTGATTGTTTTTGGATCGATGACCACGGCGCCATGGTTGTCCAATTTCATGCAGCGTTTTGGACGTAAATTAGGCTTTATTGTTGGTGCAACGGGCGGGGCATTGGGCGGCGCGATTGGTGCATATGCTCTTTATATCGACTCGTTTGCGTTGTTCCTTGTGGGGTCTTATTTCACAGGTATTTACATGTCGGCGCAGGGTTTTTTCCGATTTGCGGCAATTGATACTGCGTCCGCAGAATTTCGCCCAAAGGCGATTTCATATCTTATGGCAGCCGGATTAGTTCCTGCGGTTCTTGGATCACAATTGGTTAAACTTACCTCTGACGCCTTTGTTGTGCCGTTCATGGGCGTTTTCTTTGCTGTTATTGCAATCAATGTTATTGGCGCGTTTTTGTTTTTGTTTCTAAATATTCCGATGCCCGAAAAAGAGGACGAAAACACGCCAAAAGGGCGTTCGCGTCTGGAGTTGTTGAAATCACCAAAGGTCGCCGTCGCGATTATTTGTGCGATGGTTTCATACGCTTTGATGAACTTGGTTATGACATCCACGCCGTTGGCCGTCGTTGGTTGTGGCTTTACGCAAGCCAATGCCGCCGATGTTGTTATGGCGCACGTTTTAGGTATGTTCGTGCCCAGCTTTTTCACAGGCCATTTAATTGCACGCTTTGGGACCACGCGAATTGTTTCATTGGGCTTGGTCATTTTGACCATCGCCGGATTGATCAATTTGTCTGGCATTGCATTGACGAACTTCTACTTTGGTTTGATTTTCCTTGGGATTGGTTGGAACTTTGGTTTCATTGGCGCCACAACAATGTTGGCCAGTGCGCATGAACCAAATGAACGCGGTGCGGTTCAAGGTATGAACGACTTCTTTGTATTTGGGTTTGTAACGATAGCGTCGCTGGCATCGGGTGGTTTGATGAACTGTTCTGGTGGTGATCCGATCCAAGGCTGGACGTCGGTCAATGTTGCGATGGTGCCATTCTTATTGTTGGCAGGTGGTTCATTGGTTTGGTTGAACAGCAAAAAGCTGGCTTAAGCAAATTAGTAAGCGTTTCGAAAGCTTTTGCTGAGCAACTTTAGTTTTTTGAAAAACGCCGTTGATTCCAAAGCATCGTCCGCAACCTTTTCAGGTGTTTTAATTGCGGCCTTCAAGATATCACGCGCCATCCAAGCTGTGCGCAGCGCGCCGTTTCCACGTTTGTTTGAAAACGATGCCTTATTCATGCGTACCAAAGCCAGTTGTGCCAATGATTTGACTGCGGATGGTCGGCCATCGATCAAGGGATAACGTTGAGCGTTTTCCAAGGCGGGAATGGCCAGCAGTAACCGTGCAACGCCATCGCCGTAGCCGTATTCCCGCGCTGCTTTTGTGTTGTTGTCGTCTGACCCGACAGCCAAACACGCCAGCGCCATAAGGTTTCCAGAGGTCGCCAAAATGTAATCTTCAAACGCAAATGCGTTTTCATGGGGATCTTTGTAAATGTCCCAGCGTCGCGCTGCAATTAATGCATCAAAAAGATCACGTGGGAGGTTTCGTGTTTTGATCAATTTTTCCAAAGGCGAGACAACGTCGTGGCGTCGCACATTGCCACCCGCATAAATTTCATCGATTGCATCCAGCCACCATTGAAGGCGCATTTCGGCAATCATTGCCTCTTTGGTTACCCAAGGTGCACGCGATATTTCGAGGTTAAACGCGTAGATTATGAATAGCGCACCACGTTCTGACAACGGCGTGCTCATGATTGCCAAGAAACGGTCGGGATCGCCGCGGCGAACCTTTTCCGCACAATTTACGATATCACCTTCGATTGGAAAATCTGTGGTCATTTTACAGGCTGAACGCCATCACGGATCAGCTTCCAAATCATTGCGTCCAGTAATGCTTCGAAACTGGCATCAACGATGTTGGCTGATACACCGACGGTTGACCAACGACGGCCCTGCCCGTCTTCGCTGTCGATGATAACACGGGTTACGGCATCTGTGCCACGTCCTGTGATCCGCACCTTGTAGTCCACCAAGCGCATGTCATCGATACAGTCTTGATATGGGCCTAAATCCTTGGCCAATGCGCGGCTGAGCGCGTTCACTGGGCCTTGGTCACCGCATTCTGGGTCCATGCTTTCGGATACTGACAGGACCTTTTCGCCGCCGATTTGCGCGACGACGACTGCTTCGGAGATAGAAACCATTTCATTTCGTTTGTTACGGCGGCGTTCAACGGTGACGCGGTAGCGTTTGATTTCGAAAAAGGCCGGCAACATGCCCAAGATTTTACGTGCGATTAATTCAAATGACGCTTGGGCGCTGTCATAAGCATAGCCTTGGTCTTCACGCTCTTTCACCGTATTTAGGATTTGGGCCAAACGCGCATCGCCTTTTTCCACTTGGAGGCCTGCGTCAGTCAGTCGTTTTCGCAAGTTCGATTGCCCTGCTTGGTTCGACATTGGAATGACGCGTTCGTTGCCGACAACAGTTGGATCGACATGTTCGTAGGTTGTCGGGTCTTTTAGAATTGCGGAGGCGTGCAGGCCTGCTTTGTGTGCAAAAGCGGATGCACCGACATAAGCGGCTGACTTGTTTGGAACGCGGTTTAGGATATCGTCCAAATTCCGTGACAGGCTGGTCAATTGTTCCAGTTTATCCCCGTCAATTCCCGTTTCATACAAGTTGGCATAGGGTTGTTTTAGCAAAAGCGTTGGGATCAGCGTGACCAAGTTTGCATTCCCACAGCGTTCACCGAGGCCATTTAAGGTGCCTTGGATTTGTCGCGCACCTGCATCAACGGCGGCTAGCGAGTTTGCGACGGCGTGTTCTGTGTCGTTGTGGGTATGGATACCAAGGCGATCACCTGGAATACCTGCATCAATCGCGGCGCGTGTTGCGGCGTGCACCTGTGCGGGTAATGCGCCGCCGTTTGTGTCGCATAAAACAACCCAGCGCGCACCTGCATCAAGGGCAACCTTCGCCGCCTTTAGTGCATATTCTGGGTTTTCGCGGTAACCGTCGAAAAAGTGTTCGCAATCGAACAATGCTTCGCGACCTTGGGCGACGATGTGTTTGATGCTGTCGGAGATGTTTTGTAGGTTTTCATCCAACGTAATGCCCAGCGCAGTCGTCACATGAAAATCATGGGTTTTGCCAACCAAACAAACAGCTGGGGTATTCGCATTTAAAACGGCCGCTAAAACATCATCATTTTCAGCAGAGCGCCCAGCGCGTTTGGTCATGCCGAATGCTGTGAAGGTTGCACGTAGTTTGGGAGCGGCATCGAAAAAATCGCTGTCTGTCGGGTTGGCACCGGGCCAGCCACCTTCGACGTAGTCGAGGCCGAGATCATCCAGCGCCTTGGAGATGTGGATTTTGTCGGCGGCGGTGAAATCGACGCCTTGGGTTTGTTGGCCGTCGCGTAGGGTTGTGTCGTAGAGGTATATGCGTTGGCGGGTCATAGGAGAGCCTCCAGCTTGGATGCGTCAAAGTTGGGGCCAGCAATTAGTGTCACACCTTCTTTGCTCATTTGAACATCCACGCCCGCCGCAATAAGTGTGGATTTCAGGCGATCAACTTCTGAGAAATCTTTTGTTTCCATGGCCGTTGTACGAGCTGAAAATACTAAGCTTTCGAATGCAGATAGGTCAAAATCAACGGCTTTTGCCCAGCCCCCCATATCATCGGCTAACAACCCTAACAAATTTGCTGATGCTTTAAGTCCACCAATCTCGCCACGTTTCACTAAGTCATGCATTGCTGCTATCGCACCCGCGGTATTTAGATCATCTGCTAATGCATTCACTACTGTGGATGCCGCGTTGGCAGATGGCTCGATGCCGTCTGTCAGCACACGCCACTTGCGCAACGTGGCTTCGGCCTCTTTCGCCTTCTTATCCGTCCAATCCATCGGCTTCGAATAATGCGTACTCAGATACACAAACCGTATCACCTCACCCGCATATCCTTGATCCAGCAATTCGCGCACGGAAAAGAAGTTGCCCAGTGATTTGGACATCTTTTTGCCTTCGACCTGCAACATTTCGTTGNNAATATCGGCCCCGTATTGCTTGAAGATTAGATCTGGTGCCACCGTATTACCCAGCGACTTGGACATCTTCTTGCCTTCGACCTGTAGCATTTCGTTGTGCATCCAGACGTTGGCGAAACTGTCGTCGCCGCAACATGCACAGCTTTGGGCGATTTCGTTTTCATGGTGGGGAAATTGCAAATCCAATCCGCCGCCGTGGATATCAAAACGATCACCAAACAACGCACGCGCCATTGCGGAACATTCGATGTGCCAACCGGGTCTGCCATAGCCCCAAGGGCTGTCCCAACCTGGTTGGTCTTCGCTGGATGGTTTCCACAATACGAAGTCCATTGGGTTTTGTTTATATGGGGCGACTTCGACCCGTGCGCCCGCGATCATGTCATCAACCGAACGCCCAGACAGTGCGCCATATTTTTCATAGGAATTTACATCGAACAATGCGTGACCTTCTGCGGCGTATGCGTGGCCTTTGGCGATCAGCTCTTCGATCATAGTGATCATTTCGGCGATGTATTCTGTGGCACGCGGAGCGACTGATGGTTCTAATGCACCCAGTGCACCCATGTCGTCGAGATACCATTGGATGGTTTCGTCCGTTATATCGCGAATACTGCGCCCAGTTTCGGCGGCTTTGTTGTTAATCTTGTCATCAACATCCGTGAAGTTACGCGCATATGTAACGTGATCCGCGCCGTAAGTATGACGCAACAGGCGAAACAGCGTATCAAACACCACCACAGGACGGGCATTACCAATATGCGCACGATCATAAACCGTGGGTCCACAGACGTACATGCGCACGTTCGATGGATCGATTGGGGTGAATACCTCTTTGGTGCGGGTCTTGGTGTTATACAGCTTAATGGTCATGATCTTCTCTTCGTTT
>DKMK01000061.1 GCA_002469545.1 Rhodobacterales bacterium UBA7416
ACTTTCTACGGACAAGTCCATTTACGATATCATATGAACTGGAAAAAGGTTTGGAAATTTCAGAACTTAAGAAAGAGCCAAAGGTTTGGCTCTTTCTTTTAGTGTTTGTGTCAATTCAAACAGCAAACTTATGATTGTGATTTTTATTCCTTGGACGCTAAGAGCGTTAGCACATATCCGACACCCATCGCTATCCAATGTGTATACGGATAAATAGTATCGGACAGCGCGATACCCATTTCTCCATATAAATCTGTTCCTATCCAACTCAGTCCAAGATCCAGAAATCCCCATGCAATGAGCGCGTAACCAATATATTTCAACATAAATTATTCCTCTTTAATGTATCGAGAGAATTACTGTAGAAATTTCAATTGTATACTCTTGATTAAGCGTGCAACGCACATACCTGATGGGCGTTGCAAAAATGCTTTATCCAACAAAGGCTTTTTCAACCACATAGTGAGATGGGGAAGAATTTGAACCTTCTTCCATGCCAGCGGCTTCGCAAATTTCTTTGATATCGTTGTTCAGCCCCATTGACCCGCAAACCATCAAACGATCAGTCTCTGGGTTCAATGGTGGCAATCCTAAATCAGCGGCAACAATGCCATTTGATAAAAGTGTCGTGATACGACCCATTTTTGGACTCTGTTCACGTGTGGATGTTGGATAGTATTTCAACTTGTCGCCAACAAATTCGCCAATCAAAGGATCATCAGCCAGGCCATTGATCAAATCGCGCCCATAAGTCAGCTCGTCAACTTCACGACAAGTGTGGCACATGATTACTTCTTCATAGCGTTCATACAGATCAGGATCACGCATCAAGGATGCAAACGGCGCTATGCCTGTACCTGTAGCGATAAAATACATGCGCTTCGCAGGTAACAATGCATCCAGAACCAATGTCCCGACAGGTTTTGGGCGCACGATGACTTCGTCGCCAACTTTGATGTTCTGCAATTTGGATGTCAGTGGGCCGTCTTGGACTTTGATGGAATAAAATTCCAGCTCTTCGTCCCAACTGGGTGATGCAATTGAATAGGCACGCAACAATGGTTTGCCATTATCACCCATCAAGCCAATCATCACGAACTCGCCAGAGCGAAAGCGTAATGAACGTGGGCGGGTCAGGCGGAACGAAAACAATCGATCCGTATAATGTTGCACTGCTGTTACTGTTTGCGCATCTGGCAAAACGGGAGTTGGTCTGGTCAAGGGAGATTGCTCGTTCATTGTAAATGTCCTTAGAGGAATAAGGGAATTCTGGACGGATATCCAGATTGTTATTATGCCGTTTTCTGCAAACGGTCTAGATAGCCATGTTGTGTCCAATCAGCGCGGTCTAACCACTGTTGTTCGGGTTGTCGCGTCGCCATATCGGTGCTGATTTCAATTTCGTCAAAACCGCAACGACGCGCCATAGCATATTGATCTGCCAAAACGTGGCCATAGGCACGTAATCGGCCCGTATACCCAAGCAAACGCAAGTGACGTGCTAATGTGAAGCCACGCCCATCTGCTGAATTTGGAAATGCAATACGGATCATTGCGGCATCTGTGAAAAAGGGGATCAGATTTTCTGGATCAGCTGTGTTCGCCATGTCGATGGCATAACCAGCTTCGCGATGAGACCGCGTCAGGTTGGTATCATCCCACGCCTGAAATCCGTCGGTCCAGTTGTCATTTGTAAACCCAGTGTCTGTTACAATAACACTCATATTATATCTCCTCTTGTGTGGCGCCGTTTTTTCCAAAATGGATGCCACATTCTGTTTTTTCACTGCCTGCCCAACGCCCAGTACGCGGGTCTGCGCCATCTGCAACCTTGGTTGTACATGTTGTTGGAGAGCATCCAATCGATGGATAGCCTTGGGCCACCAATGGATGATGGGGCAGGCGATTATTTATGATGTAATCTTGTAGGTCTTCGCGGCGCCAATGCGCCAATGGGTTGATTTTGATCCGGTGATCGTTTTCGTTTTCAAATAAATCCAAAGTTTGTCGTGTACCAGATTGAAAACGTTTACGTCCTGTTATCCATGCATCAAATCCAGAAAGCGCCTCTTGTAACGGGCGTGCCTTGCGCAAATCACAACATGCAGCGGTATCTGCTAAATGTAAGCGCCCGAATGGGTCTACACGCTGAACATCATTTGCAGTTGGTGAAATACGCCTGACATCGGTTAAACCCAATGTTTTCGCCACCTGAATTTGATAGCTCAAAGTTTCGGGAAACAACATTTCAGTGTCGATGAAAACAACGGGTGTTGTGCGATCAATGATCGAAATCATATGCAACAATACAACCGATTCAGCACCAAAGGATGACACCATCGCAACCTGCCCAACAAGGGGATCGTTTAATGCATGGCTAAGCACTGGTATCGCCGCATGATGGCGATACTGATGGTTCAAGTCGCTTACGCGATCCGCAACTGAGTTTTGAAAAGCTTCAAAAGGCATCTATTCTGCTGCAACCTTTGCTGGTGGATACAGTGCCAATTTAAACGGCTCAACGCCCATACGTTTATATGCATCAAGGAAGGTTTCGGTGGAATCTTGGCGCAAATCTAAATACGCCACAATGATACGTTCCACGGCGGGTATGATGTCATCATACGAAAAACCAGGCCCAGCGCGTTCGCCGATGTTGGCGTCTTGTGTGCCATCACCACCCAACGTGATTTGATAGTTTTCAACGCCTGCGCGATCCAATCCCAAAATTCCAATATGCCCAACGTGATGATGCCCGCATGCATTGATACAGCCGGAAATCTTGATTTTTAGAGGGCCAATATCGTTTTCCAGCTTCAATTCATCAAACCTTGTTGCGATTTGTTGTGCAATTGGGATCGAACGTGCTGTCGCGAGCGCGCAATAATCCATGCCAGGGCAGGCGATGATATCGGAAATTAAACCAATGTTTGCCGTCGCCAGTTCCACGTCCTTCAACGCTTGGTAAATCGTATACAGGTGGCTTTTATGTACGTGAGGTAAAATCACGTTCTGTTCGTGGCTGATACGTAATTCATCATGGCCGTATTTACGGGCCAAATCCGCCATGACGCGCATCTGCGCTGACGTCGCGTCGCCAGGTGTTTGTCCGTGCTTTTTGATGGAGATCGACACGATTGAATACTGGTCATTCTTGTGTGCGGACAAGTTGGTATCAACGAATGACCTAAATGCCGGATCAGTGCGGTAAGCCGCGTTAAAATCATCAAATGGCGCAGAAATATAAACCGGTGGTTCGAAAGCTGCTTCCAGTTCTGTTAACAGTTCTTGATCAAAACCGCCAAATGCAGCGCGTTGCAACACAAAACGCTCTTCGACCATTTCACGGATCTTTTCGATGCCATTTTCATGAACCGTGATTTTAATACGTGCTTTGTATTTGTTATCGCGGCGCCCTAAAACGTTATAAACCTGCATGACGCTTTCAATATATGGCAGCAGGTCCGCGCGCGGTAAAAAATCACGCAGAACCTTGCCGATCATTGGTGTGCGACCCAATCCGCCGCCAACGATCACTTCGTAGCCAGCATCACCGGCATCATTGCGCACCATACGTAGGCCAATATCATGTGCCTTGGTTACGGCGCGATCATTGGGCGCACCAGTAATTGCGATTTTAAATTTACGGCCCAAAAAGGCGAATTCTGGATGATCAGTAGACCATTGACGTAGCAATTCCGCTGTTGGGCGTGGGTCTTCGATTTCGTCGGCGCTGGCACCTGCGAAATGATCCGCCGTTACATTGCGAATACAGTTACCAGATGTTTGAATGGCGTGCATTTCCACATCTGCCAAATCCTGCAAAATATCGGGCACATCATTCAATGTTGGCCAGTTAAACTGAATGTTTTGGCGCGTTGTAAAATGCCCATACCCACGATCATATTTGTCGGCAATCATTGCCAATTGATCCATTTGCGCAGAACGCAACGTGCCATATGGGATCGCGACACGCAGCATGTAGGCATGTAACTGCAAATAAAGACCATTCATCAGGCGAAGTGGCTTGAATTCATCCTCTGTCAAAGAACCATCAATGCGACGCTCTACTTGTTGACGAAACTGATTAACGCGGGTTTGATTGAAATCTTTGTCGAACTGATTGTAGCTATACATTGCTGTTCTCCTGCTTGCCGTGGATATAGTTTGACGGACCACGGGTGCGAAATTCTTCTCTGAAATGGGTGGGTGTTGGATGACCGTTGCGCATTTCCGCATTGGCCAAATATGGACCAACAAATAGGTCTGGCTGAGTTTTGGCATGTGCCAATTGGTTGTTTGCTTCGATTTCGTCGTTAAACAAAACGGCGTCTTGGTGGTTTGAAACCCATTGACCATCACGGCCAAGGTAGACAACGTCACCTTCTAGTAAACGATTTGCGGTTAGGACTTTGGGGCTAAATGCGCGGGCCATTAGGAACCTACCATTTCTTTTTGATATAAGTGCTGTGGGTGTTTTTGATACAATCCAACATGGCGTAAGTTTACGACTGCGGATTGATCGTTTGAAAATTGAAAAGGCGGGTCGAGCGGAATACCTTTGACGACCTCATAAGAAATACCTTGGCTGTTTAGCTTCGACATTTCTGCGAATACGCCTTTGTTCTGCGCCAAATCACCAGAGACTAGACGTATAACTTGATTGCCTTTTGATACATGCTGTGCGGTGATCGAATTTAGCACTGAAGTTGCTGTCGTTTTGTTTACAGCGTGTAGAATAGCTTCTCTTCGAACCAGTTCTAGAATTTCCTTGGGCGTTGAATGGTCGTGGATGATGACGTCTGCATTGTGCAATATATTGCGCGCTTTCAGCGTCAGTAAATCCGCGTCACCATTCCCAGTCCCCATAAAATGAACGCGACCGATTTCAGCTTGCTCATTCAATTTGGCATCTAACATGGTGTCGAGCAGCTGCGTGGTTGCCGCCTCTCCGTTTAGTGCCAACGTATTTGGGCCTTTGTAAAAGTAAAATTCTGACCAAAATGCACGGCGTTTACGACCCATTGGTAATGCGTTGGCTTTTGAGCGAAATTTTTGTCCAATTCGGGCAAGCACACCAAGCGAAGCCGGTAATGTTTCTTCTAGTTGTTGTTTGATTTTACGCGCCAACACAGGCGCTGCACCCTCGGTCCCAATTGCGATGGTAACAGGTGATCTGTCAACAATTGCAGGTGTGATAAAATCGCTGTCTTTTAGGTTATCAACGATATTTACCAATGCACCCGCTGAACGGCCAATACTTGCTGCATGGGCGTCTACTTCATCGTCCTCGTTCGCGGCGTACAACAAAACGGCGTTGTCTGCGTCACCGTTTTTTAAGGTGCGTGGAATGTAGGTGATTTTCTTTTCAATCGCCCATTGAACGATCTGTTCGACTGGATTTAACCCAAGAACCAAGACATCAGCCTTTGTTTTTAATATCAAGCGAAGCTTTGCAACGGCGCATTCGCCCGCTCCGGACACGACGACGCGCTGAGCGGTCAGTTCAAGGAATATTGGGAAGTGTCGCATGTTATGCCCTTTCAAAGTACGCGACTTTTGTCACTTTAGGGAATAATATTCCAGTATATAAGAATGATACTTGATATTTAAGAATGATTTCCTGTATTGGTGGCGCAACATGTAACAATAGTTCGAAAATTGAGGAAAGTCAGAATGGCAATCACGTTGGATAGCATAGATCGTAAGATTTTAATGGAATTACAGACCGATGCTTCGCAATCTTTGGACGATATCGCCAAGAAAGTTGGCGCATCCAAAACACCTGTTTGGAACCGCATAAAGAAACTGCGTGAAACGGGTGTAATTAAACATCAAACTGTTGTCTTGGACGCCGATAAGTTGGGCTTGGAGGCCTGCTTTTTCGTACTCGTACGCACATCAGAACACGAACAATCTTGGCAAGAAGCGTTTCTTAGCGCGTTGTTAGAAAGAGACGAAGTTTTGGAAGCCCACAGACTGGCTGGTGATATTGACTATATTCTAAAAGTACGTGTGGAAAACGCAAAAGCCTACGATGCATTTTACCAAGCACTGATATCAGAGGTGAAAATATTCAATGTTACAGCGTTGCTTTCGATGGAAGAAATAAAATCTACTCAACGCTTATCATTGTGATTTAGCGCTTTGTCAGTTGTTCTGATTTTTTACGAACAATAACAGACCGCAAGTCGTGCATGGCTAACAATAATTCATCTGCCCATTCGTCCAAGCTTTCGTGGTCTGCTTTTGTTTGGTACCACTGTGCCGTAGAATTCATGGTATCGATGAGCCGATGAATGTCATCAGTTTGCCGTGTTGCAATAACTTCTTGGCGCTTCAAAATCCATTCTTCGATTTCGTGTAATTCATCCGCAGTAGGCGTGTGTTCCGCATGAGGGTTGATTTGCCCTTTGTTCAAATTTAAATTCGCAATGGGTTTGAAATCCAACCGCTTTTGACGGTTTTCCGTGTCGACGCGAAATACAGCGGCGCCATTGTCTTTTGTCCGAAAATACAGATTGCTGGGCTTGTTCATGTCGTATTCCTAAATGCTTTCGATGTACTTAATCTTTCATCCATTTATTTCAATGAACTACAAAATAATGCGATACGTTTACATGCCGCTATTAAATTTTCATCCGAAGTTGCGTAACTGATGCGAAATGCAGGGGACAAACCAAATGCGGCACCAAATACAACTGCAACGCCTTGGGCATCCAAAAGTTCAGATGCGAAATCTTCGTCGGTTTCTATACGTTTTCCTTCGGGTGTTTTTTTGCCGATAAGGCCTGTTATCGAAGGATATACATAAAATGCGCCCTCTGGTTTCGGGCAAACGATGCCATCAATTTCCTTTAACATATCTAAAACTAAATCTCGGCGGTGTTGAAAAACTGGAACACTGGTTGAAACATAGTCTTGGGGGCCATTCAGCGCTTCTAATGCTGCCCATTGAGCAATTGTATTTGGATTAGACGTGCTTTGTGATTGGATCGTTCCCATTGCTTTGATCAATTGAATTGGGCCTGCCGCATATCCAATGCGCCAACCGGTCATTGCATATGCTTTTGAAACTCCGTTGGTTGTGAGAGTGCGATCGTATAATGCAGGTTCGACCTGTGCAGGTGTGCAAAACTTAAAATCGTCATAGGAAAGATACTCATACATATCATCTGTTAAGACCCAGACATGGGGATGATCCATTAACACATCCGTCAATGCCTTCAGCTCATCCCAGTTATAGCCAGCGCCCGTTGGGTTTGAGGGAGAATTGAAGATGAACCATTTCGTACGAGGCGTGATCGCGGCGCGCAATGCGTCGGCGGTAAGTTTGAAATTATTCTCTAATTTTGCCTCCGCAATGACAGGCGTTCCACCACCTAGTAAAACCATATCTGGGTATGATACCCAATAGGGGGCAGGGATGACCACTTCGTCGTCGGGGTTTAATGTGGCCATCAGTGCATTGTATAAAACCTGTTTTCCACCCGTGGAAATACAAACTTGGTTTGGTGCATAGGTCAAATCATTATCACGCAAAAGCTTGTCGCAGACGGCCTGTTTTAATGTGGGCATTCCATCTGCTGCCGTGTATTTTGTTTTGCCGTCGTTGATGGCCTGAATTGCTGCCAATTTAATATTATCTGGCGTATCGAAATCGGGTTCGCCCGCGCTTAATGAAATTATATCCTTGCCACTTGCCTTAAGCGCGGCGGCCTTGGCTGTGATTGCCATCGTGGGAGAGGGTTTTACGTTTGAAAGGTTGTGCGAAAGGAAGGCCATAGATCGATACTCCGTTAATGAGGTAACTTTACCAAACTGCTGTCGACCCGCAAGGTATCGTTTTGGGTTGACCTTTGGGGCGCATAAATCTTAACACGCGACCAAGGAGAATTTGATGGAAGATCATGAAACACGTCTAAAGCGCCTTCGAATGAGGTCCTGGCACCGCGGTATCAAAGAAATGGATTTGATTTTGGGCGGATTTGCTGACACTGAAATGGCGGCCCTAACTGTTGATGAATTAAACGCGCATGAAATTATGATGTGCGAAAATGACCATGACTTGTATCAGTGGGTTTCAGGCCAGTCTCCTGTGCCAGAAGAACTGTCAGAGGCTATTGCACGTATTCGTGTGCATTTTTTGAAAACTAAGTAAAATACAACCTAAAACAGTCTCAATTTTAACCGCTTCTTTGAGTTTATGCGTCAAAAGCTAAAACATCAAAGTATTGGCGGAGAAAATAATGAGCATTTATGAACCGATTGTCGCAAAGCCAGAACATGGCCAATCAAGTGATTTCTTAAGCAATTATATGGATACATTGGCAATGGTTGAACGGCTTCACCGCCTGTTGCTGGATGTAATCAAGGACGAATTTGAACGGTTGGGTTTATTGGATATCAATTCCGTTCAAGCGTTGTTGTTGTTCAATATATCAGACAACGAAGTCACTGCAGGTGAATTGAAATCGCGCGGATATTATCAAGGTTCCAACGTTTCATACAATCTTAAAAAATTGGTAGAATCAGGGTACATGCATCACAAACGTTGTGAGGTTGATCGCCGTGCCGTTCGTGTGAAATTGACTGCAAAAGGATTGGAAGTCAGAACAATCGTTGGCGAACTGTTCGAACGTCATGCAGAAGGCATGTTACGGCGTTCAGTCCTTGAAGACGGCACATTAAAGGAAATAAACGGCGCTTTGCATCGCGTTGAACGATATTGGGCTGATCAAATTCGTTATATTTACTAGTGTTTCCCCTGCGGCGTTTTGGGGCTTAATTTTTGACGCAGAATAGTTTATTTGTGTGAATACTTACACTGCGGATCACATTATGAACTACGATAGCCAAATAGATAAAGCGTTGAATGCTCTTCATGAAGAAGGGCGTTATCGCGTATTTCAAGATATCAGTCGGATCAACGGCCGTTTCCCAAAAGCGAACTGGACGGACGCAGACGGCAAATATCAGGAGATCACCGTTTGGTGCGGCAATGACTATTTGGGCATGGGACAGAATCCAATTGTTATTGATGCTATGAAGGCTGGCATTGAACAAGCTGGCGTTGGTTCTGGTGGTACGCGCAATATTTCAGGAAACACAGTCTTTCACAAAGCATTAGAAGTAGAGTTGGCTGATTTACACAATACGGAAGCAGCACTTTTGTTTACTTCGGCGTACAACGCAAACGAAGCAACATTGTCTGCTTTACCAAAATTGTTCCCCAATTTAGTTATTTTGTCAGATGAGCTGAACCACGCATCGATGATCGAAGGTATCCGTCACGGAAATTGCGAAAAGCTTATTTTCCGCCACAATGATACTGCGCATCTGCGTGAATTATTGGAAACAATTGATCCAAGTCGCCCCAAAGTGATCGCTTTTGAGTCGCTTTATTCCATGGATGGGGACTTTGGTCCAATCGCAGAAATTTGCGACTTGGCCGATGAATTTGATGCGCTAACATATATTGACGAAGTCCACGCCGTTGGTATGTACGGCCCACGCGGCGCGGGTGTCTGCGAAATGCTTGGACTGTCTGACCGTATTGATATTTTCAATGGGACACTTGCCAAAGCATATGGTGTCATTGGCGGTTATATTGCATCAAGCGCGCGTTTTGTGGATGCTATCCGTTCATATGCGCCTGGTTTCATTTTTACGTCATCATTGCCACCTTCATTGGCCGCAGCGGCAACTGCATCGGTTAGCCACTTGAAAAATAATACAAAAATAAGAGAGCAACACCAAGACATTGCGGCGCAATTAAAATTGCGTTTCCGCGCCTTGGGGTTGCCATTGGACGATCACGGAAGCCATATTGTGCCTATCCATGTTGGTGATCCTGTTAAATGTAAGATGATTTCGGATCGGTTGCTGAATGATTTTGGAATTTACGTTCAACCAATCAATTTTCCAACTGTGCCACGTGGCACTGAACGCCTGCGGTTCACACCGTCGCCTGTTCATACACAGGATATGGTGGATGAATTGGTCTCTGCAATGGATCAACTTTGGTCGCATTGTGAACTCAGTCGGCTGAAAACCACCGCTTAACCTTTAATACTCCGCAGGGGCGCCTCTGTTGGATAAGTATGCTATAAGTCACACTATAAAGAGAGATTGAACGCTACGAATCGATCTCCAAGAGGCGAAAAAAGGTTGGGGTGCGGTCGCTATGGACCAAGTTTCCGAAAATGATGATCCGAAAGGGTTTGACGAATTTCATATTTCGTTGGGCGATAAGATGCGTGGCGAACGTGCAACTATGGGCAAATCGCTCGAAGATATCAAAGATGATCTGAAGTTACGGGTAGATATCCTTGAAGGTATCGAAAATTCCGATATTTCTGCATTCCCATCTCCAAGTTTTGTTGCGGGTTATGTCCGCTCATATGCCAATCATTTAGGTTTAGATTCCGAAGAATGCTTTTTGCAGTTTTGCGAGGAAAGTGGATTCGTTGGGTTGCAGGCCGAAATCAACGGCACTCAGGTTAAAAAGAAAAAGAAGAAATTTGGTAAACCAAACGGATTGTTGGATGATCCAATTTTAAATCCACGCGTCCCTAACAAGCCTATCAAAGCAGGTATCTTTGGTGGTGTATCTCCGTCTGGCATTCTATCATTGTTTGTTCTTGCTGGATTGATTGTTGGATTGGGATACGGCGGTTTGGCTGTGTTAAACGAAGTCCAGCGCGTGCAGTTTGCACCGGTGAATGAAACACCTTCTGTTATTCGATCTGTATCAACTTTGGGTGGCGAAAATACCGAAACATCTTCTGATGGCATACAAATTGCGACACCTATCCAGATGGCCGCCCTTGAAGAGTTTTATCGACCGACAGAATTATCAATGCCACGTTTAACGCCGCGCGATGGACCAATTTCAGGCATTGATCCTGCAAACTTTGGCGTATTTTCAGTGCCTTCACATACGAAACTGATCGCAAGTACCGAGGTTGTTCAACCACAAGTGACTGAACAAGGGCCCGAGGCCATGGATATCGTGGCGCTTAAACCTGCTTGGGTTCGTGTTTATACGCCTACGGGTGGTGTTTTGTTTGAGAAAATTTTGGATTCAGGTCAACGTTATCGTCTGCCTGAAGGTGTCAGCAATGCTTTGATGCGTGCAGGTAATTCTGGATCTGTGTATATCATGGTTGGTGAAAAAATGTATGGCCCTGTCGGTCAAGCAACGGGTGTTGCGCGCAAAGTACCGCTTGATCCAACACTCGTTTCGGAAACTTACGCCCTAATCGAAGATGGATTCGATCTGCCATTGTCTGCACCAATTAATGTGGATTTGACTGCGCAGGCTGTTCAATAAACGTGATGGGTTGATGCCCCTCGTTAAGGGTATATAACGCAGGTATATTAACTGTGGATCAAATACATGAGCCTTAATTCCATTCGACCGTGGCGCAACATTGAACGTCGTAAAAGTCGTCAAATTCATGTGGGCAGTGTTCCAGTTGGGGGTGATGCTCCAATTTCCGTACAAACAATGACGAATACATTGACGCATGACGCCAGTGCAACAATTAGGCAGATCATCGCATGTGCTGATGCAGGTGCAGATATTGTGCGTGTAAGTTGCCCAGATGAAGCGTCCACAAAGGCGATGCGTGAAATCGTCAAAGAGAGCCCTGTGCCCTTAGTCGCGGATATTCATTTCCACTACAAACGTGCGATCGAAGCCGCCAAAGCAGGCGTTGCCTGTTTACGGATCAATCCTGGCAACATTGGATCAGAAGAGCGTGTTCGCGAAGTAATACAAGCTGCGCGCGATTATGGTTGTTCAATCCGTATCGGTGTGAACGGCGGTTCGCTGGAAAAACATTTGTTGGATAAATATGGTGAACCTTGCCCTTCTGCAATGATTGAAAGTGGAATGGATCATATCCGCATCTTGCAGGACAATGATTTTCATGAATTTAAGATTTCGGTTAAAGCATCTGATGTTTTCATGGCCGCCGCTGCATACCAAGGTTTGGCCGAAGCGACGGATGCACCAATACATATTGGTATTACCGAAGCAGGGGGATTAACCAGCGGTACGATAAAATCGGCAGTTGGGTTAGGTAATCTGCTTTGGATGGGCATTGGCGACACCATGCGCGTATCTTTGTCAGCGGATCCGGTCGAAGAGGTCAAAGTTGGGTTTGAGATTTTGAAATCCCTTGGACTTCGACATCGCGGTGTAAATATTATTTCTTGCCCATCATGCGCGCGCCAAGGTTTTGATGTAATCGAAACCGTTGCAAATTTGGAAAGGCGTTTGGAACACATTAAAACGCCCATGTCTTTGTCCATAATTGGGTGTGTTGTTAACGGCCCTGGCGAAGCATTGATGACTGACGTAGGCTTTACGGGCGGTGGTGCAGGATCAGGGATGGTTTACTGGGCAGGTAAGCAAGATCATAAAATCGACAATGAAAAAATGGTAGATCACATTGTTGGCTTGGTTGAAAAACGCGCAAGTGAATTAGACGCAGAAGCGATTGAATGAATCCCATTTTGTTATTCATTATTGCAGTTGCTGTCGTTGCCATTCTTTCGCTTAGGTTTTGGCCCTTGAGTAATGCGGATTTTCACGTTGATCCATTTACAATAGATCCCCCAAACAGCCCCAATTTTTATCTAAGTAAAAACGAAGAGGGGATATTTAGTGTGCCAGCGCATTCGTTAGTACAAGCCCTTGAAAAAATGGTTGCGACGTTACCGCGTGTGACGCGTATTTCAGCGGGCAGTGATGGGTTATTCCATGTGACATATGTCAGCCGTAGCCTGGTTTTTGGCTTCCCTGACTTAATCTCTATAAAAATTTTGGAATCGTCACCAACATCATCAAAAATTAAACTATTTTCGCGTTCGCGATTTGGACACTCAGACTTGGGGGTAAATAGAGCCCGTGTTCAGGTTTGGTTGGCGACTTTGCGGGAGAACTTGGGAACTTAGGCACGATCTGCCTAGCTCGCGCCACATAGGATTGTTTAACGACATTTCACATCGAGCCATAAAATCACGATCACCTACCGACAAACAAATGACTTCGCCCAATTCCAACCGCTGGCCGGTTTTATCCGTGCAATAACAGTCAGGCCACTTTATTTCGGCGTCTTGTGCGTGTGCTTGGGTTACACTTATTGCAACCATCAGGAATGCAAAAAATTTGTACATAGGCCGCGTATAGCATAATTTCTTGGAAAATGCACGTCTGCTCTTGACCCCATGCATTTGAAGGGGGAAGACAGTCGGATGGTACCTGAAGATAAACTTGAACAAATCCGCGCACGTTTTGCATTTCTAGAAGCAAAAATGGCTGATGGATCAGCAATGGACGAAATCGCGACCCTGTCAAAAGAGTATGCGGATTTGAAGCCTGTCGTGGAACAAATCAACCAATATAATATGCTAGTTTCTGATATCGCCGACGCAGAACTCATGTTGGATGATCCCGAAATGCGCACTTTGGCGCAAGAAGAGCTTCCGACATTACGATCTGCCTTACCAGAAGCAGAACTGGCGCTGCAATTATCACTACTTCCCAAAGATGAAGCGGATGAAAAGCCCGCAATCATTGAAATTCGTGCCGGTACCGGTGGCGACGAAGCTGCTTTGTTTGCGGGTGATCTACTGCGTATGTACATCCGTTTTTGCGAAAGTCAGGGATGGAAGTTTGAAATTGTCGAGGGTAGAGAAACTGAGCTTGGTGGATATAAAGAAGTTATTGCCAACGTCAAAGGTGTCGGTGTTTTTGCACGTCTGAAATACGAAAGTGGGGTTCACCGCGTTCAACGTGTTCCCACAACCGAAAGTGGCGGACGCGTCCATACATCAGCTGCGACAGTCGCCATCATGCCAGAGGCCGAAGATATCGATTTGGTTATCCCAGCAACTGATATCCGTTTGGATACGTATCGGTCATCAGGGGCAGGTGGCCAGCACGTAAATACAACAGATTCAGCCGTTCGGATCACACACCTACCAACAGGTTTGATTGTAACAAGTTCCGAAAAATCCCAACACCGTAATCGCGAAATAGCGATGAATGTTTTGCGCACACGCTTGTATGATTTACAACGCCAGCAAGCCGATGATGAGCGTGCAGCGACGCGCAAAGACCAAGTTGGCACAGGCGATCGTTCCGAACGCATTCGCACGTATAATTACCCCCAAGGTAGGGTCAGCGATCATCGTATTAATCTAACGCTTTATAAGTTGGACCAAGTGATGCAAGGTGATTTGAATGAATTTATCGATGCCTTGACTGCCGATGACCAAGCGGCAAAATTGGCTGAACTTAATCCATAATGTTGCGTTTACGTGATGCAGTCGACGCAGGCATTGCGCGACTTACCCCGACTGTCGGAACAGATGCCCATTCCGATGCATTTGTTCTTTTGGCTTTTGCCACTGGGCGACAGATTGCATCGTTACGTTTGAACTTGGATGACGAAATAAAACCCGAAACCTTATCTATATTCGAGAGCGCTGTTGCTCAACGTTTGAAATTTCAACCAATCTCTCAAATAATCGGGTATCGCGAATTTTGGAAACACCGATTTAAAGTGACGCCTTCCGTTCTAGATCCACGCCCAGATACGGAGACACTTGTTGAACAAGCATTAGAGTTGGGGCCGTTTAAGTCGATCGTAGATTTGGGAACTGGTTCTGGCTGTATTTTGCTAAGTCTTTTGTCAGAGTGGCCATCGTCGCTTGGGGTGGGCATCGATGCGTCCGATGCGGCACTTGATGTGGCCCGTGATAATGCAGGCACGCTGTTCTTGACGTCGCGTACTGATTTTAGGATCGGCAATTGGTGTGATGGAATCCCTGAACGTTTTGACTTGGTTGTTTCAAACCCTCCCTATATTACCGAACGCGCGATGGATGCCCTGTCGAGAGATGTTAAGGACTGGGAGCCGCGGATTGCATTGACACCCGAAGGAGATGGTTTAGATGCGTATCGGGCAATCAGCAACGGGGCTAAAAACATTCTTAACCCCAACGGAGTATTGTTGTTAGAAATTGGGTTCGATCAGGGAACGACTGTCACACAAATGTTAATGGACCATGGATTTTTTGACGTACACCTGCATCAAGACATCAACGGCAAAGATCGCGTTGTGTCGGCAAGGCTGGCGCCACTATAGCGTTTGTATGCATTGTTTTCTTTGAATTAAAACCATAACTTTCAGCTTGTTTTCATGTTATTTATCACTATAACGGACGTAGACGATAAAGATGGCGATGCCTCTCGTCCTGTCCATACAACTACTTTCGGACTTTAGCGCATGATTGCGCAACACACCCAAAACAAGGCAATCAAAAACAATGAGACCTTCGAACAAGTCACGTTCCAGAAACAAAAATAATAACAACAATAATAACCGTCGCCAGAATCCTGGTAACGTGATCAACCGCGTTTTTGACAGTTCTGGACCAGAAGGACGTGTTCGCGGCACGCCGCAGCAAATTATTGATAAGTATCAATCATTAGCCAGCGATGCCGTTTTGTCGGGTGACCGCATTGCACATGAAAACTTTCTTCAGCATTCAGAACATTATTCACGTTTATTGGTCGAAGCTCAGCGTGAAATGGATGCCAAAAAAGAAGCGCAACAGCAGCAACAACAACACCAGCAGCAAAAGCAGGCATCTGTAACACCGGCACAACCTAATTCCAATGAGCAACCTGCTATTGAAGCTGCGCCAAACCAAGAAGTATTCCCTGGTGAATCAAGCGAAAGTGCACTGGTCGAAACACCAGAAAGCGGCTTGATTGATACGCCAGAAGCGTCAGCGCCTAAGAAAAACCAACGCCGCCGCGCACCAAAACCAAAGCCAGTTGAAGAACAGCCCGTTGTTCAAGAAAACGAAGCCTAAGAATTTATCAGCGCGCTGGATTTTCTAGCGCGCATGATAATGCACAAAATTGTTCCAATGATATCTCCTCGGCGCGTTGCGTTGGAGTAATGCCAACCGAATTCAAGATATCTTCAATTTGAGGTGCCAGCGATTTCAAGCTGGCGCGTAACATTTTGCGCCGTTGATTAAACGCTGTTGCGACTACACGTTCCAATACTTTTGCATTTGCAGGGAACTTGGGTTTTTCTAAACGCTCGATGTGCACAACTGCGGATGTTACTTTTGGCGGTGGTGTAAACGCTTGGGGTGGAATTTCCATCACTAACTTTGCATTGCAGCGCCATTGTGCCAACAATGCCAAGCGTCCATATGCTTTGCTTTTGGGTTGCGCGACAATGCGTTGAGCAACCTCTTTTTGAAACATCAATGTCAAACTGTCCCAATACGGTGGCCAGTTTTCTGGCGTCAACCAACGTATCAACAGCTCTGTTCCAACATTATAGGGTAGGTTTGCAACAACTTTTACGGGCGCATTTAAGTGTTGGGATACATCGACAGCCAAAGCGTCACCAAAAATGACATCAAGCCGGCCTTCGTAGTGTTCTTTTATTTGATCCAGCGCGGGGGTTAATCGTTGATCGCGCTCAATTGCGACAACACGGCGTGCGCCTTCGTGCAGTAATCCACGCGTTAATCCACCAGGGCCTGGTCCAATTTCCAATACATCGCAGTTCGAAAGATCGCCAGCTTGCCGCGCGATTTTACTGGTTAAATTTAAGTCTAGCAGGAAGTTTTGTCCCAATGACTTTTTGGCACTTAACCCATGTTCAGCAATAATGTCGCGTAAAGGCGGAAGGCCATCGATTGTATTATGTATCATTTTTCACCCTTGAATGAGCCATTTTATGTGCAGTCTTAAGTGCTGCAATCAGGCTATCTGGATTTGCAGTTGTTGTTCCAGCCAAATCAAAAGCTGTGCCATGGTCTGGGGACGTTCGGATAAATGGCAGCCCTAAAGTGATGTTCACTCCACCAAAGAAATCAATGGTCTTAATTGGGATCAAAGCTTGGTCATGGTACATGCAGACCGCAACGTCGTAACTTCTACGCGCCTGTGCGTGAAACATCGTGTCCGCAGACATGGGCCCCAAAATGTTCATTCCATTTGACCGCAGCGTTTCAAGAACTGGTGAAATAACGTCGATCTCTTCGCGCCCAAATGCGCCTTGTTCGCCGGCGTGTGGGTTCAAACCAGCAATTGCGATGCGCGGAGACATAATTCCAAAATCGCTAATCATGACATCGTGTGTCGTTTGTATTGTATATCGCAATAATTGAGACGTCATTTTTTTGGCAACATCAGCCAATGCGATATGGATGGTCACGGGCACAACGCGCAGTTCGTCGCAAGCAAGCATCATTACTGAATGCTCTTGTTTCGCCAAATGTGCCAAAAATTCAGTGTGACCTGGGAATGGAAACCCTGCGCCGTCTTGCAGTACCTTTTTGTGAATTGGGTTTGTGCAAATTGCACTTGCTTGATCTGAATTCACATAATCTACGGCGCGGGAAATGACGTCAATGATTGCACCAGCATTTGCTAATTGCATGCCATTTAGAGATGGTCTTTCGGGAAACGCGTGATGAATGACAGGCAATATTCCGGTTGGAACATCGTGTGCTTGTGAAGGGGATTCAATGAGTTGAATGGCATCTTCAGAGCCACGTGCCTTTAAATGCGTTACATCAGCGATTAGAAAAAAAGGAATAGAGCCTTTCAATTTTTGGGCCGCAACAAAGCATAAATCCAAGCCAACCCCATTGGGATCACCTGACGTCAGCGCGATTGGTTTGATCATTCGTAAGTGATAAAGGCGTCGCCTTTAAGCTCCTGCAAGTAGCCAGAGCCGAGGTTTGCGACTTTTTGACCAAATAGGCTTTCTCTAATAATTTCGCGTTCGCCCTCAACCAATTCTTGGTTTCGTGTGCACAGCATGACAACCATTTTTTGGCCATTGGCTTGTGTAACTATTGTCGTTTCTTTTGGATCAAGATTAGCCAAGGCAAGTGCAATATCTGCCGGCACTTCTTGAGCTGTGCCAGCGCCTTCTCCGAAAGTAGCTGACGATTTCTGTGCCGCAGCACGCATATCCAAGCACGTATCAACCGAACTACGCATTACACGCGCTTTGGCTGCTGCTCTTTTGCTATCGCTTTCAGCGGGCAAGGAAACGGTCGTATAACTCATGACGTCAGGTTTGGATTCCGCGCCCTTGGTTTTACGCGATGAACGCAGCTGAAATAACGCAACGTTACCACTCAGTGTAATAGGGCCTGTCACTTGACCTGGCTGCAGTGTCAGTAACTGAGCGACGATATTTGCGGGCAAGGCGCTTGAAGGTACCCAATCCAGTCTACCGCCTTTAGCCGCCGAAGGGGCGCCAGAATATTTTCGCGCGGCAGATGAAAATCCTGCTTGTCCTTTGATGGACCGCGAGAGACGTAACGCTAGTTTCGATGCACTTTCGCTACCACGTTGCCCGTCCGATAGAATGATTTCAGACAAAAGAAAATCTAACTGTCCTGCACCGTTTTGGAACGAAAGCGCGGCATCAATATCATCATCAGTAATCCGGGCCTGATTGACAAAACGTGCGCGTACGACACGCCTCCAGGTTAATCCTGCTTCAACAAATGCGCGATAGCTTTCTGGAGCAACGCCACGAGAGTTTAAAACCTCTAGCAATTGCGTAGTTGAAAGTTTACCGCGGCTTGCGAACTCATCCATGGCGGCTTGAACGTCTGCCTCGTTTGGTAAAACACCCAGTTCTTTGCCCGCCTGAAGATATAGCCGTTCTTCGATTAGCGTATTTCTAGCACTATCTTGCAAATCTCCCTTTGCGCCAAATAACTGCAACATAATTGTACGTTGCAGTATCTCAAAATGTGTAATGACCTTGTCATTTACCTTGATGGCTGTGCCGTACACATTAGAAATTTGTGCGGTTGCCATCGCCGGCACGCAGAGGAAAGTTATGGCTGTAAGAACTTTGATATATTTCATGTCATTCATTTCTTAGAACCCGCAACGACGGGCGTAGTTGATTTTTTTACTATTGGAACCCAATCCAGCTAAAGAGATTTGCATCCCAAGTTCTCTGGCAACATTACCAGTGTCATCATACTGAAGCGAGAGAGAAAAGTTAACCTTGGCACACTCATTTTCGTATTCTAGCCCAAAATCGCCTTCAATTGGCGAATGAGTGTTTAAATTCTGACGCCAATCAGCGGAAAAGCTCCAAAAGTCGTTCAATTGATAGCCCGCTTGAACTGTCGCTTCATGCTGTCGCTCGTTGTCGTTCAAAACACTATCTTCTTGCAACCAAACATAACCGATATTCATATCAAGTTTTCTAAATTTAAAGGCGAGTTTAGTTTCATTCTTAGAAGCACTTAATGTGTCGTCGAACAATAAGCGCGAGGATAAAGCAAACTTATTGGGAAGTTGGATGCTGAATGCGCCCACATAGTCAGAATTACGTGTGTTTAAGCCTGTGGATGTAAAAAGATCAAATTGGTTTAAGTTTTTCGTCCGAAATACACGTCCCGCGGTGGCACTAAACTCCCAACCGTTTAGATTATGCATCTTGTATTGAACGCCAATATTTGCCCGTAAACCGGCTTCTGTTGCATCAAATCCGGGGAAGCGATTGATCGAAAATAGATTGCTTTCTTCAAACTCAGCAGTTGTGCTGTCAGAAGTATTCGGATCTGAATTTAGTGTTCCAAATACGTTATCAGGTGCCCAGACTACCTGTATAATTGGTTCAATAACATGTGTGATTTTACCTATATTTTTGTACACTGGGTATCGTGCTTCTAGAGCGACTAACGGTATGGCATTGGCGTATGGTTTTCCATCGGCAAGATATATATTTGCATTTGCATGAGCACCTGCACCTAAAATCAATCCAGAATTGAGTGCCCAGTAACGTTGCCAATCCAAACGCCCACCTATGCGAGAGTATTGTCCAGAAGTGGATTGCAAAAGAGTGACGGATTGAAGTGTTAAACCAAGTTTTCCACCCAAAATGGAATTATTAAAGTTCTTACGTAGATAGAACTCTGGTAAAACCACCGGAACGTTAGGATCAACCTCTTTTGTATCGGCCAAATCTCCGTCAAAGTTTTTATATCGAAAACTTTGTGTGAATGAGGTGCCTACTTGAAAGTAACTGTTGGATGTTGTTTTGCTGACCAACAGAAAATTCTTTAGTCTATCGTCGTTTGAGTAGCTGAAATTCTCTTTGAAACTTTTCTCTCCTCCAGCCAGATTCACACTGTTGGCAATGTCGATACCGAATGCCAACTGAAAGTCATTTGCCAAATCAAATGCGCCTTCGCCCTCTATAAAACCACTAAGGCCGCCATAATTAAGTTTGTCAGCCAACGCGACCGCACCGTTCAATATGAACGCCCCATTTTGCGTACGCTTGCGATATTCACCTTCGACAATAAAGCTGCCTTTTGCTGACACAAACGGTGTGATTGTAGCATCACTGTTGTCATTAATTGCAAAGTAATATGGTACTTTGGCTGTAACGCCCAATGTGTTTGACGTTGAAAACTGGGGTACCAAAATACCCGATGCACGCGTAACGCCAGGTTCTGGAATAGACAATTTCGGCACATAAAAGACTGGCAAACCAAGGAAATCTAAAACGGCGCTTTCAAAAAATAATTTATTGTTGGCTTTATCATGAATAATGCGCTTTGCACGAATTTGCCAAAATGGCGTCGCGCTGTTTTTACAGACATGACAAGTTGAAGCGACGACAGATTGAAAGACGTCGAATTTCCCTTCAACCCTACTTAATTGCTGCGCGGCAATCTGTAATTGTTGATCAATAAGAGCACGTGCACCCAAAATTAAGCCGCTTTGTAAATTAGCGTCCAGAACGGAATCATGGCCTGAAATTGTCAATTGGGTCCCGCGTTGGATAGTGAAGGGCCCGATGATTTCGATCTTTTCGGTCGTTTGATTATAACGAATTTCGTCAGCAATCAGAACCGTATCCTGATAATATACTTTGACGTCACCACGCGCGATAAGAATTCCATTGCCTTTGATGTATGAAATACTGTCGGCGACCAAGCTTGCCGATTGTTGTGCAAAAGCAGGGGCCTGCGATAAGCATAGCGCGATAGCGAAAACATAAAAAAGGCGTAAATAATATTTCATCTTAACCGTCTTCATAATGTAAAAATAAGGCAATCACCACAAAGCCCGCACATAAAATTGGACTCCATGTCGCAATGGACAACGGTATTTCACCAGAGCGGCCCAAAGTAGACGCGAAGTTTTGCAAAAAGTGGAGTCCAAAACCGCAAATGACGGACGATACAACCGAAACCCCCAAATTACCCATTCTTGCATTTTGCAAAGTAAACACACAGCCTAACAAAACCATGACAACAAACAGGACAGGGCGTGCGTACTGGTTCATTTTTTGCGCCCGATACTTTAGCGTTGAAAACCCGGACTCTTGTACGCGTTCTATTTGGTTTTGGATTTCAAACGGCGACAGTGTGTCTGGGGCAGGATAACCTTCTAACAGTTGTTGTGGTGTTACCGATGTGGGGATGCGTTTAATTTTAAACTGATTAACTGCGCGGTTTGGATCTGTCGTGACTGTGGCATCCAACCAAGTTTGTCCCTGTGTCAGAACCCATTCGCCAGAATAAAGAAATGCAGTTTGTGCAAATGTGCGATCAACAATAGCACCAGTTTCATTGTATGAATAAACTGAAATATTGCGCAAAACGCGCCCATTGTCAGATGCCGAATTTGCTTTGATAATTTGATGGCCTGTCGGTGTTGATTGACGTAACCAATAACCGCTGTCGTTTATCGAAACTGCCTGATGTTTGGTGCCACGTAGCTGATCAAGCTTGGCATCATATACGTTTACCATGCGCCCTGCCATTGGATCAAAAAAGAACACGGATATAATGCCTAATACAACAGTACAAGTGGCGACAGGGAAAAGCCCGCGCAGTGCAGACAGACCCGCCGCACGCGACACGACAAATTCACTGGATCGTGCAACGCCAACACTGAATGACAATCCAGAAAGCATGACAATCAATGGCATAGCCAAAGATAAATACGTTAGCGTTCTATAAAACCCAAGGATCAGCGCATTTTTGACAGGGTTTTCAAGACCACTTAATCGACTTAAATTTGTTAGGAAATCTATCAATAGGATAAGCAGTGCAATTGATAGCAAGACCGCCGCAAAATTCATCATGAAGCGTTTTGAAAAATAGAGTGCAAGCGTCATTGTATCACCTGTCTTGCAAGTGGATTAAACCGCCGCAAGTCATGGCTCGCCATCCAAAGCATTATAAGAATAAGCCCTATGCAAGCTAACACTGATAAGTACTGAAGCGCCCACAGTGAAGGCGCTTCGTTTACCCATGTTTTTGTGGCGCCTCGCAAAGAGTCCAACGAAGCCATAAGTAAAACACCAGCAACAATTCGCATTGTAAACCCAGATCGCCGGTAACCACCGACCAACAATGTAACCATCCCCAAAACAGGAAAGAGTAATGCCAAAAACGTTTTTACATTTCGATCGTGGAGCATTGCTGTGGCGAAACCTAAGGTGGGTGTATCGGATGCCATTGTCCTCAACTCTGCTTGTAATCGCGGCGTTGAAAATTCGGATATGGTTGTAAGCCGAGGTTTGATTTCACCACCAATTTGGGTCAGATCAAACGCAAGACTGTCAAATTGAACCAGACTGAAATCACCTGTGGGATGATTGTGGCGTTGAATCGATCCAGACTGCAAAACCAAAGTTGTTTTCCCCTCGTCACTTACGACCTGACCATCGCTAGCGATGTGGGTGATCGTTTGCCCATCTGGTGTGGTCTCTTCGATCAAAACATCCTTTAACTCGCCATTTTTTCCCTTTTGACCAAAGAAGAATGTGAATTTTCCCTGTGAGGAAATAAACGCACCTGGTTGAATGATTTGCGTGACGAATTCGCGTTTGATTTGATCCTGTCTGTCATACAATTTTGACTGTGCCATTGGGCCTAAAAAGTGCACGACGATGAATAAAGCCGTGAAACATATTGCGCCGAAAGCTAGGAATGGTTTGGCAATCGAGCGATAAGATTTTCCGGCGCTCATCATTACAACGAGTTCGGTTTCGCCGTAAAGGCGATTGGTCAAAAATACTGCCGCAGCAAAGCCAGAAATTGGAATTGCAGCGATTAATACTTTCGGGAGTAAAAGAATGCTGAGTTCAACAAAGATAGAAGCCGGTTGACCATTTTCAGTGACAATCTGAATGATGCCCAACGCTTGGTTTAGCCATAAGATTCCCGCGATGATAAAGCAGAAAAATGCAAATGGGCCAATCAGTTGGGCTAATATATATCGATCAAGTTTTGTCACGGGGCTCTGATTGTGTTTGAATAATTTGTGCTTTCATCGCTAACCTATTTTAGCCATAAACAACAGTGTTATGTAGCCATGTCTGCGGTTTCTCGCTAGACTTTCACATAGCATCATTTTGAGAGGAAATATAATGACCGCAGTGATCCATCCTAACTTTAACGAACACACCCTAGACGCTATTCCCCAGGCCAATGGCTTGGTTGTGATTTGTGTCGACGCAGCTGGTAGTTTCGGGCCATCAGCAAAGCGGGTGAACCGTTTGATGAAGGGGACGTTGAAACGGTTTGCTGACACGGACATTTTCGAACGTATGGCCGAAGGCGATGTGCAACGTTTTCCAGCGCCACTTGGGTTGGCGGCTGATGCGGTTTTGTTGCTTAAAATGAAAAAACGTCCCGCGGTGGAAGTTGCCCGTAAATGTGGAGCAAAGATTGCCAAAGAAGCGGGGACAGCGGCAATCAATTTATTCGTCACCGCAAATTCACGCGCAGCTCAATTAGCGTTTGGGATTACGTTACGCCGTTATCGCTTCGATGCGCATAAAACCATTGATTTGGCTGACCATGGCGATGTTCATGTTTTCATAACGAATGTTGAAAAAAGCAAACAGGAATATGAACAGCTTAGTGCTGTAAGCGAAGGTGTTTTCTTTACACGTGATTTGATCAACGAGCCTGCAAACATCTTGACCACAACTGAATTTGCGGATCGTTTGCTGGATCTAAAGAAACTAGGTCTGAAGGTATCTGTTTTGGAAGAAGCAGATATGGAAAAATTAGGCATGCATTCATTGTTGGGTGTGGGCCAAGGTTCGACAAGCCCATCAAAAATTGTGATCATGGAATGGAATGGCGGCGGTAAGGAAAAGCCCTTTGCTTTGGTGGGTAAAGGCGTGGTGTTTGATACAGGTGGTATATCGTTGAAACCTGCCGGTGGTATGGAAGATATGACCATGGATATGGGCGGCGCTGGAGTGGTTGCGGGTGTTATGAAAACATTGGCATTACGTAAGGCGAAGGCCAATATTGTTGGCCTTGTTGGACTGGTGGAAAACATGCCTGATGCCTTGGCGCAACGCCCAGGAGATGTTGTTAAATCCATGAAGGGTGACACGATCGAAGTTATCAATACCGACGCCGAAGGGCGTTTGGTTCTGGCAGATGTTCTGTGGTACGCACAAAAGACATTTAAACCAACCGGTGTCATCGATTTGGCGACCTTGACGGGTGCGATTGTAATTGGGTTAGGCCATGAAAACGCGGGTGCATTTTCGAATAATGACAAGCTGGTAAACAACTTCCTTAAGGCAGCCAACGCAGAGGAAGAGGGCGCGTGGCGGATGCCGTTGGGTGCTGCATATGACAAGTTGATTGTGAGCCGTATTGCGGACATGAAAAACGTTGGTGAGCGTGCCGGTGGATCAATTACCGCAGCGCAATTTTTGCAACGCTTTATTGAACCTGAAATGCCTTGGATGCACTTGGATATTGCCGGTGTTGCATCGGTTAAAACTGAAACAGATTTCGCACCAAAGGGTGCGACAGGCTGGGGCGTTCGGGCATTAAATCGTTTTATATCTGACGTATACGAGGCTTAGTTGGGCGACGTCTATTTTTATCACTTAACGCGGTCGCCCATGGCGGCGACCGTTACCGACCTTGTCGTCAAATGCATTGCAAATGATTGGCGTGTGGTCGTTCGCGGGCAGAATTTTCCCGTTATGCAGGCGCTTGATACACATTTGTGGAAGGGGCCAACAGATGGGTTTTTACCGCATGGATTATCCAATGGAAAAACAGACGATGATCAACCCGTTTTGTTGACTGTAGATGCGCCAGATTACGCAACCCGACAGGTATTGATGGTTGTCGATGACGCTGAATTCACGCCAACGGATGCCGCGCAATTGGAGCGCGCCTGTATTTTATTCGATGGAAATAATCCCCAATCCGTCGATATTGCCCGTGCGAAATGGAAGGCTGTATCTGATGCTGGTGTTTCTGCACAGTATTGGTCGCAAGAAAGTGGCAATTGGCAAAAGAAAGCAACCGCGAACTGATGCTTTTGCGCCTATAAGCTTATTATACTGAAAGCATAACACCCCTAAATTTTTGATATCTAACAGCCGGACTCGGTTCAGTAAGATATGGGCGATTTGCGAGAATCCCGATGTATGTAAAGCGTTTGTATTGCGTCTGTGCTTACCCAGTGCGTAAACGGCTAAGGATCAACATCATTAAAGTGGCGCAACCAAATTTCTGTTCGGGCCTTATCGCGTTTTTCATATTCAGCGATAGAGATATCAAGGTCGCCAACATCCGCGTTTTCGGTGTCGCTGGCAATTTGTGTCAATCGCATCGTATACCACGCAGTTACCCCGCCTTCTGGTGTGTGTGTAAATCGCGGGAAGGTTGGTTCTGGTGAACGATCTGCCATCCATTGATTTGGAAGTGATGGATCAAGAGCGAGGACACGTGCCAATCCAACGACATCGACCACGCCACTGTCCAAGGCATATTCTGCCTGTGCGCGGGTTTTAAAACCACCGGTTAGCATCAAAGGTTTTGTTGTTAACGCACGGGCCCGTTTTGCGAAACTCAAGAAATATGGACCGCTTCCTGCACTGTCAGAGGCATTTTTAGCGCCCGGAAAATACGTGCCGCCGCTGATATCAAGAAGATCGATTGATGATTGATCAAGGGCTGATACAACTTGAAGGGACTCATGTTCGCTTAACCCGCCTTCGAGTTGATCGGATGAATTGAGTTTGACGGCGATTGGAAAATCCGGGCCAACGGCGTTGCGCGTTGCGGTAATTGCCTCAAGTAACAGCTTCATGCGGTTGGCGATTGACCCGCCGTATTCATCGTCGCGCTTGTTGAACAATGGAGACAGAAATTGACTGAGCAAAAAACCGTGCGCGGCGTGAATTTGGACACCACCAAAGCCAGCATTTTTTGCAAGCAATGCAATTCTTGCGAACTCTGTTGGAATTTGTTGGATTTCGTCGGTGGTTAACGCGTCACAGCGAAGGCCGGGTAAATCAAGTGCGCTGGGGCCTTTGGGTTTGCTTGTTGGTTGATAGGACAACGCACCCGCGTGTCCAAGTTGTAGCCAAAGTAAGGAACCATTTTCACTGCCATTTTCGGCAAGTTCGCGAAACGGAGCTAGATTTGCGTTTGCGTTAAGAACCAAATTTCCTGGTTTTTCAGCAAATTGAGATGTGTATTGCACTTCTCCGATAATGGACGCCGCTGCTCCGCCATTGGCCCAACGTTGATATAATCTTGATTGTTCTGGTGTTGGATGACCTGTTCCATCGCCCAGTGAATCTGACATGGCAGATTTTATAATGCGGTTTTTCAACACGACACCACAAGGCAGTGTGAATGATTTGAATAGGATTTGATCTGGTTGCATTTGGTGTGCCTTGACGCTGTTGCGGTTATGCACATGGTTGCGCAGGTCAAAGGGTTGCGCAAGACAAAAGCGCTTTTTGGTTAGTGAATTGGGAGGTGGTTATGGCGTCAGGAAAAGTAAATCTTTGACGATCCTAAATTCTGCAAATTCAGAGATATATTCCATACCAAGAAGTGAGCTGTGTAATTCGCCGCCGTTTACTGAGGCGCGCATGCGTGAGTGGACGGTGTCGCCAATGCGAACGTCGTGTAAAACGACAGGGGCAGAACCGACTTTGCCATTGGCGGTATAGGCAACTTGAGAATAGACCAAACTTTGCATCGGTAGCCCAACGCGCTTGGCGTCAGCTTTTGTTAATACGATGCCAGTGGCGCCAGTATCCACCACCAGTTTTACAGGCGTTTCGTTGATCGTTAACGTAGCATAAAAGTGACCGTCTGCGTCACGTTGGAAAACGTAAGAGCCGTTGAATTTTTCAATCTGTGCCTTTTGAAATAGTTCGGCCGTAATTGCGTCTCGAAGGCCAAAAACAGCAAGGAATCCGAAAAATATAAGGCACCAAATTGCCATTTGTTGCACGGACTGGCCAAAGTGGCCTTTGCGCGAAATAAAATAGCTGCCGCCAATGAAGGCAAGGAACAGCAACAAAAACATTAAATAGGCGAGATCACTTTCGTTCATTTACATCCACTTACAGGCGCGCGCGGGCCTTTTCGAACTCTTCTTCTGCTTGCAACCAAAGACCTTCGGCCTTTTTTACCGCTTCGTCTGCTTCGGCACGTTTTTTGCTGAGGCTTTCAAAACGATTAGGTTCAGAATGCGTGTAAATTTCTGGATCGGCAAGGGCTTGGTCTATTTTTTCTTTGATTTCCAAGATTTTATTGAGACGTTCTTCGCATTTAGTTACTTCTGCTTGAAAGGGAGCGAGCAATTTTCGTTTCTCGCCATGCGATAGTCGTTTCTTTTTGATTTTCTTGGGCTTTTCAGAACGATCCGCCATGCCACGTTCTGCCAGCAGGATTTTTTTGTATGCTTCCAAATCTTCGGTGAAGACGTTGACTTCGCCATCCTTGACCAACCACAGAGTATCTGCGACTGCGTTTACCAAATGGGGGTCGTGGCTGACCAATATGACCGCGCCTTCGTATGCGGCAAGAGCGAAGACCAATGCTTCGCGGCTCTCGATATCAAGGTGGTTTGTTGGCTCGTCGAGGATCAGCAAATGTGGCGCTTCGACTGTTGCCAAAAGCAATGACAAGCGTGCTTTTTGTCCACCAGAAAGACGTCCAACTTCGGTCAGAGCCTGTTCGGGGCCGATTCCGCCGCGCGCGAGGCGTGAACGCAATTTGGCTGGTGTTTCGCCAGGGAATTCGCGTGTGATGTGTTGTAGAGGAGTTTCATCCAGGTGCAATTCGTCAACTTGGTGTTGCGCGAAATAACCGATTTTCAGTTTGGATGAGCGGACCAAGTTACCAGACATTGGTGTAAGGCGGTCAGCCAGAAGCTTGGATAATGTTGATTTACCCTGACCGTTAGCGCCTAACAGTGCGATGCGATCGGATTGATCAATGCGCAGGTTCAATTCGCGCAAAATAGGGGGGCCATCGTAGCCAACGGATGTATCTTCCAGGCGTAAGATTGGCGGTGACAATTCCTCTGGAGTGGGGAAATCGAATGCGGCGACGCCGTTTTCCATGCCAGCCGCAATTGGTTCCATTTTTTCAAGCATTTTAATGCGTGATTGTGCTTGTTTTGCTTTGGATGCTTTGGCGCGGAAACGATCGACGAAACTTTGCAGGTGTTCGCGTGTTGCTTCTTGCTTGCGCGCCATTGATGCTTGTTCTGCCAATTTTGCGCGGCGCACAGTATCGAATGTGTCGTAATTGCCCTGATACAGCGTCAGTTGTTTATCTTGGAGGTGCAAAATTGCGTTTACAGATGTGTTTAACAATTGACGGTCGTGTGAAATGATCAGCACGGAATGCGGGTACTTGCGCAAGTAGGTTTCCAGCCAAATCGTTCCTTCGAGGTCAAGATAGTTTGTTGGCTCGTCGAGCATTAAGATGTCTGGTTGTGCAAATAAAACACCAGCAAGGGCGACGCGCATGCGCCAACCGCCCGAAAATTCGTGACAGGGGCGTGCTTGTGCGGCGGATGAAAAGCCTAGGCCAGATAAGATTGATGCTGCGCGTGCTTCGGCGCTGTAGGCGTCGATGTCGGATAAACGACCATGGATATCAGCGATACGGTTTGGGTCCGTTGCAGTTTCTGCTTCGGCCAGCAGTTCCATGCGTTCTGTGTCGGCTTCTAGTACTGTTTCTAACAGGCTTGCATCGGATGCGGGGGCCTCTTGGGCGATGCCGCCGATGCGCATCTTTTTGGGAATTTCTATGGAACCATCGTCCAGTGCCAGTTCGCCCGTTATAAGCTTAAACAACGTGGTTTTACCTGTGCCGTTTCGCCCAACGATGCCTACTTTGTGGCCAGAAGGAATGGTCGTGGATGCGCCCGACAAAAGTTGGCGGCCCGCAATAGAATAGCTGATATCATCGATTTTTAACATGGACGTGGAATGGCCTATGGGATGGGGGGTGTCAACGCCCGATTGAATGGGTGCTTTTCAATTGAATTGTCATGTGTTAGTCGGGCGCGAAATTAACCCGTATATATCCAAAGGACTGAACCCATGGCGCTAGAACGCACATTTTCAATCGTAAAACCTGATGCAACAAAACGTAACCTTGTAGGTGCGATCGTTGCTAAATTCGAAGAAGGCGGATTACGCGTTGTTGCACAAAAACGCATCCAATTGTCATTGGCACAAGCTGAAACATTTTACGGTGTACACGCTGAACGTCCATTCTTTGGCGAACTATGTGAATTCATGATCTCTGAACCAATCGTTGTTCAAGTTCTTGAAGGCGAAAACGCAATTGCACGTAACCGCGAAATCATGGGCGCAACAAATCCAGCTGACGCAGATGCAGGCACAATTCGTAAAGAGTTTGCATTGTCTATTGGTGAAAATTCAGTTCACGGTTCAGATGCACCTGAAACAGCTGCAGAAGAAATCGCATTCTTCTTCTCTGGTCTAGAGTTGGTTGGATAACCAACCGGTTGGCTAAGTCCAACGTTAATAGTTTTTGAAAGAGGGGGCGTGATCGTCCCCTTTTTTGTGTCTATCCCAAGTAGGGTGCTAGATAACCTTGGATGCGATTGATGCCTTCGATTCCGTAATAAAAGCACAGAGATAAAGCGCACCAAAGGGACAGATGTGCCATGCGGCGAAGGCCGCAATGGATCGAAAACCAGTTGATTTTCAAGCTTGGAATAGACGCCGTCGCCGCGATATCGCGAACAGATTCGAAACGTTGTTTCGAACGATAGCGTGGGATGAAATCCACGACTGCCATTTTACTGCCTCCTGTGAAAGTTTCTTTGTTTGAACTTTCTTAATCAGTTGGATAGCAGGTTTTGGCGCTAAACTAAGATGAATTATGGCTTTTCATTCAAATTGAAAATGTGTGAGTCTTTTGTAAGCGGTGCGGCGACCCCACA
>DKMK01000050.1 GCA_002469545.1 Rhodobacterales bacterium UBA7416
AACTAAACGCGGACAAGTCCAGTTGGCAACAATAAAGCAGTGGCCAGAACGGCCTTGGCGAAATGTTTTTTCATTTTTGAAATATCCTAAATATTAATGATTTCGTGGGAAAATTATCAACTTGAAAGTTGCAACACAAGCACTATTACAGCCTAAACGGGCAAAACAGCCAAGGCCACACGGCGGTCTTCAGACAATAATACATTATATGTCCGGCACGCGCTGGCACTGCCCATGACCTCGAACGGCACTTGCGCCGCCTCAAGCTTGGCAACGACATCTTTTGGCAATGGCGCGATATCTGCGCCCATACCAATAAAAACCACGTCGGCACTGTCTTTCGCATCGATCAAGGGTTGTAAATCACCCAACCCCGCCCAAGGCATCACACCATCCTCGGTTAGCATCAACGCACCTTCAACGACTTCGCCTGCAATGCGGAAAAACCCTGGCCCGTATGCATCCACCGGCAGTTGCCCTGTAAATTTGATTTCATTTACTTCCATCTCAAACGCTCCTTAATGTCCCATATCCCAAATCGGCATTCCCATAATCGCACTTCCTGCGATCAACGCATATGCAACACGGCGATAAATATATTCCTTTTCAGGATTGAAAATACGCGCCCCAACCAGACCCGCAATCGTATATGGAACCGCCAACAAAAGACCGATCATCAACGGCAATGCCGCCAACAATCCCTTAGTCAAAAACATCAAAAATGCCACTATATCCACAAAAAACAGATACAACATCGTATTGCCACGGATCACAGCTGGGCGGCGTGCACTGGTCATATAAGACAATATCACCGCCGGCCCCGGCAATGCGGCAATCCCCATCATAAATCCACTGATGCACCCAATGCAGCTGGTCATCACATCATTCAACGGATTGCGATACCGCCACCCACTTAACAACAGGGCCAACATCGTAATCGACAATCCCGACACCATCCAACGAAACGCAATCGGATCAATTCGCGTCAGGAAATAAATACCACACGGCAACCCGATTAAGGCGCCAATCCCCAACAACCCAACATCACGCGGTTCACTATCGCGCCAAGCGCGTGGCAATAATGGAATGGGGCCGAATAAATCGAACACAAACATGATAATAATGGCCCAAACGGGTGACACAACCGTGGCGGCCAATGGCACAAAAACCAACGCCGTACCAAATCCGGCAAATCCACGGACCAAGCCACCCAAAATCACTGCAAAAATCAGTAATGGCAAACCGTCAAATGACAGCGCCTGCCAAACCAATTCCATCAGGCATCAACACCAGCAAATTGCGTACCCGCCTTACCGTCGTTCACTTTATCCCAGTCGCGTTTCACCCCAAGGCGAAGCAGAATACTAGAAGCTACAAATACAGAACTATATGTCCCGACAATAACACCCCAGATCATCGCGAATACGAACCCATGGATCACATCACCGCCCAAAACGAACAGGCTGCCTAACGCGATCAATGTCGTCACCGACGTCATCACAGTCCGCGACAGCGTCTCGTTAATCGACATGTTCAGCAACTCTTTCAGCGGTGTCTTCTTATATTTGCGCAGGTTTTCACGCACGCGGTCGAACACAACCACAGTATCGTTCAAAGAATACCCAACAATGGTCAGCAACGCCGCAATAATCGCCAAATCGAACTTGATCTGCAACAGGCTGAAAACACCAATCGTCAAAACGATATCATGCACCAACGCCGCAATCGCGCCGACAGAAAACTGCCATTCGAACCGCAACCAGATATAAAATAATACGGCCCCAATTGACGCAACAACCGCAATAATCGCAGATTGCACCAACTCGCCAGAAACCTCAGGGCCAACACTTTCCGTTTGCGGGAATGTCATGGAACCATCAACAGCCAACAACACGGCTTTCACAGCCTTAACAACTTCAACAGATGCCGCCTCTTCGCCGTCTTGGGCCTCAAAACGGATTTGCGCAGCATGCAGGTCTGGCTTTGCAACATCTTTAATTTCAGTGACAGATACATCACCCAAATTTAACGTTGCCAATGCCGCGCGGTATGCACCTACATCCACTGAATTTTCAGAATCCGTACGGATGGTTGTGCCGCCTTTGAAATCAATGCCCAAATTCAATCCCATGGAAAAGAATAAAAACACCGACAAGATCATCGCCAGAATTGATGCACCAAAAGTCACTTTGGTCAGCTTGAAAAAATCAATCTTCGTCTCAGAAGGAACCAGTTTTAAACGCATTTTATTGCTCCTATACTTGGATTGTTTTGGGACGGGTTTTCTTGATCCAGATGGAAATCAACAAACGCGTAACCCAGATGGCTGTGAATACAGATGTCACGATCCCAATGCCCAATGTGATTGAGAACCCTTTGACCGGGCCAGAACCAAACACCAACAAGATCACAGCAGCGATCAACGTGGTGATATTCGCATCGATAATCGCACTAAACGCACGCTCATATCCAACTTCGATTGCCTTCATTGGGGTGCGGGCCTTTTTCAGCTCTTCGCGAATACGTTCAAACACCAATACATTGGCATCCACCGCCATCCCGATTGTTAAAACGATCCCAGCAATACCTGGTAATGTCAGCGTCGCACCGATGATGCTTAACAAGCCAAAGATAAGCGCGACGTTCACAATCAACGCGATATTGGCAAACAAACCAAACAAACCGTAACTCAGCACCATAAACACCAACACGGCCATAAACGCGACGATACAGGCCAATGTCCCCGCATCAATACTATCTTGTCCCAAGTCAGGGCCAACAGTACTTTCTTGCAAATATTCCAATTCCGCAGGCAACGCACCCGCGCGCAATTGAATGGACATCAATGTCGTACTTTCAACAGTGAACTGCCCAGTGATAATACCCGATCCGCCTGGAATATGGCTTTGGATCGTGGGGGCCGAAACCACCTCTTGGTCCAAAACAATCGCAAACGGCTTGCCGATATTTTCCGCTGTATATTTCCCAAATATCCGCGCACCAGTTGTGTTCAGACGAAAGTTAACCGCAGGGCGATTGTTTTGATCAAACGCTGGCTGCGCATCGGTCAAATGTTCACCCGTAATAACTGGTGATTTATCTAAGATATAATAAACACCGGTTTCATCTTGTGCAGGATATATTATTTGGCGCGCACGCAATGGCGCATCTGCATTGCTTGTACGGCTAACAACAGCATGGAATGTCAATTTCGCCGTCTTACCAATAATACCTTTTAATTCTTCTGCCGATCCAATACCCGGCACTTGGATCAAGATGCGATCACTGCCTTGGCGTTGAATTGTCGGCTCGCGCGTCCCTGCTTCGTCAACACGACGGCGAATAATTTCCAAAGATTGCTCCATGGTGCGTGTATCCGTTGCGATTTTTTCCGCTTCGGACAACTTAACCAACAAAACGCCACCATCGGCACTGACATCAATGTCGTTTGATCCCGCACCCGACAGACTGACCACTGGTCGCGCCAGTGCGGTCACAACCTCAATCGCCCGCGCCATCTGATCTGGCTCCGAAATACGCACACGTAATTCGTCACCAACACTATCAACACGGCGAATAGTACCAATCGTTGCACGTTCAACCCGCAATGCATTGCGCACTTCGGGCCAATAATCATCCATACGACTTTCGTACACTTGATCAACTTTGACACGCGCCAACAAATGCGCACCGCCGCGCAAATCCAGCCCCAAATTCACCAAGGCACTTGGTAAATAAGACGGCCAATTTTGTGCCGCCTGTGCCGTCTCTGCGCTGGTATCACCAGCAACAATCGCCGCGCGGGCATCATTCACCGCTTCAACGCGGCTGTAAAACCCGTTTGGCATGGCAAACAAAAAACCCAAGGCGACGACGCCCCAGATCAAGATCTTCTTGGTCAAAGAGAATTGCAACATGTTGCTGGTACCTATTATGAACTTACTTCGCAGGCTCAGTTTTGTTTAAAACTTGGCTGATTGTGTGCTGAACGACTTTAACTTTAACGCCAGTTGAAATTTCAACTTCAACGTCATTGTCTGCGCCAACTTTAGTTACTTTGCCGATCAAACCACCAGCAGTCACAACTTGATCACCCTTACGCAATGCAGCAACCATCGCTTGGTGTTGCTTAATCTTCTTTTGCTGTGGACGGATCATCAAAAAATACATGATACCAAAAATCAAAACCAACGGCATCATGCTCGTTAATCCACCACCAAGACCACCAGCGGCCTGTGCATATGCAGGAGTTGCAAACATACTTATTTCCTCACTGTTAAAGGGCAAAAATCTGCCCGAAAAAATCACTACGCGAATACCTACCCGCTGTCCCATTGCTTGGCAAGGACATCCCACCTATGCTGTCAGATAATTGGAATTTGTTTTAATCACAGGTGAACTATGACACCACTCATGGCAATTATCGCCTATTTATTGGCGATCAATCTCATTACCCTCATGTTGTTTTGGTGGGATAGACGCCGTGCATTCCTACAAAAACGCCGTTTCTCGGAACGCACGTTACTAATCTACGTTGCCGCAGGTGGCGCATTGGGTGCATTGCGCGCCATGCATTTGTATCACGTTAAATTCCACAAACACAGCTTCAAGCGCAAAATATGGATCATACTTGTACTTCAAATTATCATTGTCGCAGCCTACATCTACCTACGTTCACACCCTACGTTTTGGACAGACCTACCCGAAACCCTGCGCCTTTAGACGCATTTGTCATTCCCCTCTTAACCTTGGTAAAATTTTGGTGCATAAGCCGATAAAGATAATCCAAGAGGTCTCACATGCATGACATCCGCGCAATTCGCGAAAACCCAACCGCTTTTGATGCCGCATTGGCACGTCGTGGCAATGACCCGATGTCGCCAACAATTTTGGCAATCGACGAAGAGCGTCGCGCAAAAATTACACGCGCAGAGGCCGCATTGGCTGAACGCAACGCCGCATCCAAATTGGTTGGCGCGGCCAAAGCATCTGGCGACGACGCCGAATTCGAACGCCTACGCGCGCTTGTGTCTGACAAAAAAACAGAAGTCGCCGCATTAGAAGAAGAAGCAAAAGGCATGGATGCCAAACTCAACGATCTGTTGATGACCATCCCGAACCTGCCTTACGACGATGCTCCAATGGGCGCCGATGAAAACGACAACGTCGAAATGCACAAATGGGGCACACCGCCTGTATTGGATTTTGAACCTGTCGAACACTTCGACATCAAATCTGTCACCCGCGGCATGGATTTCGAAACAGCTGCGAAACTTTCTGGTTCTCGTTTCGTGATACTTTCTGGCGCAATCGCCCGCACCCACCGCGCCTTGGCGCAATTCATGCTGGACGTACACACCACAGAAAACGGCCTAACAGAGGTAAACGCACCCGTTCTGGTGCGCGATGAAACTATGCTTGGCACCGGCCAACTACCAAAGTTTGCCGAAGACAGCTATCAAACCACAAACGGCTGGTGGTTAATCCCAACATCCGAAGTAACCCTCACCAGCATTCCCGCTGGCACAACAATGGACGACGAAAGCCTGCCAAAACGCTTCACAGCACACTCCTTATGCTTCCGCTCCGAAGCAGGCTCAGCAGGTCGCGACACATCTGGCATGCTACGCCAACATCAATTCGAAAAAGTCGAAATGGTATCGATCACAAAACCCGAAGAATCCGATGCTGAATTGGAACGCATGACAAAATGCGCCGAAGGTATCTTGGAACGCCTCAACTTGGCCTATCGTACTGTCAAACTTTGCACAGGCGACATGGGCTTTGGCGCACGCCGCACATACGACATCGAGGTTTGGCTACCAGGTCAAAACACCTACCGCGAAATCAGCTCTTGTTCCACCTGCGGCGATTTCCAATCTCGTCGCATGAACGCCCGCTTCAAACGCACAGGCGAAAAGAAACCAGAATTCGTCCACACGTTGAACGGTTCAGGCTTGGCCGTAGGCCGTTGCCTCATCGCCGTCCTCGAAAACGGCCAACAGGCCGATGGTTCCGTAAACCTACCAGACGTCTTGCACCCCTACATGGGCGGCAAAACAAAAATCAACGCGGATGGTTCACTGGGCTAATTTCACCCCCCCACAGGCCGAACATCATCGGCCTGTGGGGAAACACCCGCCGGGCAAATACACCACCGAAGCACCGCAAACATTTCAGCAAGGTTCGCTATGCATGTATTGACCATCCTAGATCACCCGAACCCATCTTCATTCAGCGCCGCCGCGGCTCAACACTTCATGGATGGCGCCAAAGCAGCGGGCCACACCGTCGAACTGGCCGATCTCCACGCCGAAAATTTTGATCCCCGTTGGTCCATGGCCGATATTGATGCAGAAAACCACGCAACTGTTCCCCCCGACATCCAAATCGAACAGGATCGGATCGCACGCGCCGATGCAATTTGTCTCGTATTTCCGTTATTTTGGTGGGGCATGCCTGCGATGACCAAAGGTTGGGTCGATCGTGTTTGGTCATGGGGATGGGCCTATGACCAATTGGATAACCCTGATCAATCCCTTCAAAGACCCCGCTCTGGCGTATTGCTCATACCCACAGGTGCGCGCTCGAATGAAATGGAAGCGGATGGCTATCTCTCGGCATTAGATACCGCTTGGACCAAGGGCACATTTGGATATTTTGGATTTACCCCTCGAAAGCTTGAAATCCTTTACGGCTCGAAAGGTTCACCAGAGCGTAGAAAAGCCCTCCTCAAGCAAAGCTATAACGCCGGCCTAACATTAGCCTCCCCAAACAAAATGTAACCCATCCACCCCATCCTCAATTAAATCCACACAGACTCTTTCCACAGAGTCCGCGATACGCTAACCCTACCACAAAACAAATCAGGGCACGCGGACATGAAAATCCTCATCACCAACGACGACGGTATCGATGCACCGGGTCTTGCTGCGCTTTATGATATCGCATGCGGCCTAACCGACGCCGACAATATCCACACAGTCGCCCCTGCTTATGAGCAATCAGGCGTTGGTCATGCCATCACGTACACGGCCCCCGTCACCCTTGAAAAACGTGATAACCATCGCTGGGCGCTCAGCGGCACACCGGCGGATTGCGTCATTGTTGGTATATTCGAAGGCGCACATAAACCCGATCTCGTGCTCTCTGGTGTCAATCGCGGCAATAACGCAGGTCAAAACACATTCTATTCAGGCACGGTCGGCGCAACTCTCGAGGCCGCATTACAAGGCATCCCCGCCATTGCCCTTTCGCAATTCTATGGCCCGCGTCTCGATAACCAAGACACCTTCTCCGCTGCACGCCAGCACGGTCTACAAACAATCCAAACCATCTTGGACCGCGATCTATGGCTTAACGGCACAACCCGCATCCACTACAACGTCAATTTCCCACCCTGCATTGGCGCTGAGGTCAAAGGCACCCAATTCACAACCCAAGGCTTTCGTTCAGGCGCCCCCTTCGCCACCGCCCATATCGCGGGACAACTGTTCGTCAAAGGTAAACCCCAACAGCAAGAAGATACAGGCGTCGGCACCGACATCCACACAAACATGAGCGATCAAATCGCAATCACGCCCTGTACGACAGACCTCACAGATCAAACAATCCTACAAAGGCTCCGCCTCCCATGAGCCCATCCCCCGAAACATTGATGAAATACCTGCTGATGTTGAAAAACAACGGCATCCGCGACCAACGCGTTCTGCATGCAATGGAACTCATCCCACGCGACCCCTTTGCCACAGGCGCATTCATTGATCGCGCCTACGAAGACACGGCATTACCCATCGCATCAGGTCAAACCCTGTCCCAACCCTCAATCGTTGGCAAAATGACCCAAGCCTTAAACGCAGGCCCGCGTGACAAAGTTCTGGAAATCGGCACAGGCACAGGTTTTCAAGCCGCCGTGCTGTCCCAGCTGGCACGCCGCGTCTATACGGTGGAACGTTTCGCCAAACTCGCACAAACCGCTAACCGCACCCTCAACGACCTCGGCTTGGTCAATGTTACCGTCATAACGGGCGACGGATCACTTGGTTTACCCAACCAAGCCCCCTTTGACCGTATCATTTTAACCGCAGCCGCCGAAGACCCTCCCGCAAACCTCTTGGCTCAATTGAAAGAGGGCGGTATTATGGTATTACCGGTGGGGCAATCCAGCACGGTTCAAACGCTGATAAAAATAACAAAAACCAGCACAGGTTTGGACTACGAAGAGCTCCAAGAAGTTCGCTTCGTTCCATTGGTGGCAGGACTTGCTTGATAATTTGATCAAGCGGTTCCAACGAAATAAGACGGCAGTAAAACCCATAAGGACAGGCACATGTCATTGAAATTCAAAAAGATTACCCGCACAACGCTCGCGGTCACGGCACTTGGCCTGACCCTAACGGCCTGCGACGATAACTTTTCCCTTGGCGCATTGGGCGATAAAATCGACCGTCCACCATCAGCCGTCGCAGCAAACACCGACGAACGCCCACCAGCGGACGAAAACGGTGTCATCACCTACCCCCATTATCAGGTCGCAGTGGCCCAAAAAGGCGACACAGTCGTAACAGTTGCCGATCGTGTGGGGATTTCCGCCGATCGTTTGGCCCGCTATAACGGCCTAAACCCAGATGCACGCGTCCAACCAGGTGAAATTCTGGCGATCCCAAAAGGTGCCACACTGTCATCTACCGGCTCAATCGAAGACATCGCATCCTCCGCACTGGACAGCGCCCCATCATCAGCCCCCCAAGTCCAACAAGGCGACGAACCAGTACGCCACACAGTACGCTCAGGCGAAACCGCCTATTCGATCGCACGTTTGTACAATGTCTCTGTAACAGCATTGTCGTCATGGAACGGCCTTGGCCCTGACCTGTCAGTGCGCAACGGCCAACGCTTGTTGATCCCAACAACACCAGACGTCGCAGAACCACTACCTGTATCAAACCCGGGCGCAGGCACCCCCACACCAATTCCCGTAACATCGACAAAACCATTGCCAAAACCTGAAAAAGCGGTGGATACAAAACCGATTTCAGAAACAATAACAGCCGCGCCTTCCAGAATGGTAAAACCCGTTTCTGGCTCAGTCCTTCGCAGTTTCTCGAAAAAATCAGGTGGCAACGAAGGCATTGATTACGCCGCCGCCACAGGCACCACGGTAAAAGCCGCCGCCTCTGGCACAGTTGCCCTCATTTCCAAATCCGTTGGCGACACCACTATCGTCTTACTGCGCCACCCAAATAACCTGTACACGGTCTATTCAAACATTACGAACGTGGCATTGAAAAAGGGTCAAAAAGTAAACGCAGGCGAACCCGTAGGCATCGTCGCAGGCGGCTCGCCCCCCTTCGTCCACTTCGAAGTCCGCAAAGGCACCGAAGCCGTCGATCCGACGCCATACCTATAACGAATTAGGCCCGACAACAGCCGCAGGCGTCGGGCCAGCGCCTGCCCGTCCCGACGGGATGGCGCTCTACTATCTTGTACAATGTTATGAAGTCACTGATATGTCGCAGGCATAAAGAATATCAATGCGATGCGACACGCAATCCCACGGACAGGCGCTGGCCCTAGTGCTCACAAATATACACATCCCAATTCCAACAGGTATCAATTAGCTCCACGCCAAACAGCGCGATATTGGGGATGTATCCAGATTGCGTTAGCAGATCTGGATTAAAGCCCGCCGTCGCAATCACCGAAACAGTAATCACTGCAAACAATGCTGTCTTGAAATTCCACCTAAATTTGGATTGATCACTCATCCCAAACGCACACCCATACGCCCCGCCAAATCAACGAAATACTGCCACGCCACACGCCCCGAACGCGATCCACGCGTTGCTTGCCATTCAATCGCCTCGGCGCGCAATTCAGCGTCACTAATTTCAACGCCATACCGATCACAATACCCACGAATAATCGCCAAATACGTATCTTGATCACAGGCATGAAAACCCAACCAAATCCCAAACCGATCGGACAAGGATACCTTTTCCTCAACCGCCTCGGCGGGGTTCACACCCGTTTGGCGCTCATTTTCAATCATATCACGTGGCATCAAATGACGACGGTTCGATGTGGCATAAAACAACACATTCTCTGGTCGCCCTTCAACACCCCCATCCAAAACCGCCTTCAGCGATTTATATGCGGTGTCATCACCATCAAAACTCAGATCATCACAAAACAACAAGAATCGCGCATCAGACCCGCGTAACAGATTCAACAACGCCCCAACGGATGCCAAATCCTCGCGCTGTATTTCGATCAACTTCACACCATCAACAGCACCATGCACCGCCTTAACCAACGACGATTTCCCCATCCCACGTGCGCCCCACAACAGCGCGTTATTCGCAGGTAATCCGCGGGAAAATTGCTCGGTGTTGGCACGTAAAACATCACGCGGATAATCAACCCCCAACAACAAATCAATATCAATACGTGAAACATTTGGTACAGGGATCAACGCCTGCGGGCTTGCCTGCCACAAAAAGGCATCACAGGCGGTAAAATCAGGAGTATCAAGTGGCGCTGGTGCCAACCGGTCCAGCGCGTCGGCGATGCGCTTTAACGCATCACCATTCATTCTTCGCCGTCCAACTCGTCATCGAAATAACCTTCGGCGCGTAACTGATCGTCTTTTTTCTTTTCAACCATGCGTACCAGCCAAATCGAAATCTCGTACAACAAGTAAACAACGGTAAACAAGATCACTTGGGTGATAACATCAGGTGGCGTCACAACAGCCGCCAAAACCAAAATACCAACAACCGCATACTTGCGCATATCACGTAAACCTTGGCTGGAAACGATCCCCGCCATGCCCAACAACGTCAACAACACAGGCAATTGGAAACACAAACCAAAGGCAAAAATGAACTTCAACGCCAAATCCAAAGACTCGCGGATCGTACCCAAGAAATAGGTTTTCAATTCGTCCGATCCAGCAGGATCAGCAACCTCGCCCACTTCATCACCAGCTAACAGGTTCGTAACGGACGGTAACAGATCACCAAAACCGATGAAAAACCGCATTGCCAGTGGTGTAACAACATAATGCGCAAATGCCGCGCCTAACAAAAACAATGCAGGCGATGCGATAATAAACGGTAGAAACGCACCTTTTTCATTCCGATACAAACCAGGCGCAACAAAGCGCCACATTTGATACGCGATCACTGGGAATGCCACCATTAACCCGCCAATGACAGAAATGCGAAACAAGACGAAAAACTTCTCTTGGGGAGCCGTGAAAATCAAACGCGCTTCTTGGCCACGTTCTTGCAAAATCTGCGAAATGGGTTCTGCCAAAAATTGTAACAACGGTTCGGCCACAACAAACACACCCAACATCGCCACAATGAACGCAACAACTGAATAAATCAGCCGCGTACGTAATTCCGCTAGATGTTCGATCAATGGCGCAGCACTTGCCTCTACTTGATCTTCTTCGTTCAGGGCATCAGTCATTTAGGTTGCTTTCTTCGCCGCTGGCTTTTTTGCGGCAGGCTTCTTTGCAGCGGGCTTTTTCGCCGCCGGCTTAGATGCCGTTTTTGTCGCCGCTGATTTGGCTGCTGGCTTCTTCGCCACCGTTTTCTTAGCGGCAGGCTTTTTTGCGCTCTTCGCTGTCGCGGCCTTCTTCGCCGCTTCAACTTTCTTCGCTGCCGCCTTTTTGGCCGCCAACTTCTTGGTGACTTCCGCCGGTGGTTTAACCGATGGAACATCCGCCGCAGGCTTCAAATCCGAGCTATATTTCTCACTTGCACCCAAATTGTCCAAACCCAAATCTTTCAAACTGGACGCTTGATCGAAACTAGACTTGATATCATTCACGCCAGATTCTTCTGCCGCGTCATGCATAGCCGATTGGAAATCGCGTGCCATTCCACGGGCTTTGCCCACGAAATTACCCACTTTACGAAACATCTTAGGCAGGTCTTTGGGGCCCACGACGATTAATGCCACAACCCCAACGACGACCATCTCTGACATGCCAATATCAAGCATCAGATATCAATCTTATGATTTTGTTTTTGTGTCGTCAGGCGTCACATCTTTGGCAGTTTCGGCCGCATCCTCGATGGACGCTTCCATTTCTTCTTTGCCTTCAGATACGCCCTTTTTGAACGCTGTGATGCCTTTGCCAACTTCGCCCATTAGGTTCGAAATCTTACCACGGCCAAACATGACCAAAACAACGACTGCGATCAACAACATGCCAGGCAAGCCAATGTTTTGGATAAAAAGTGGTGTCAGTGTCGTGTACATAATTAGTCTCCAGTGTACTGGGCGCGTTGGCCCGAAATTACATTCCCGCACAACACTTAGTGGTTTTTAGCCAAAGTTCAAATTGAAAACGCAATGTGCGACGTAAAAACACGTAATTCCGCGCGAATTCCATCGCGCTGGCTCATGCTTTGTGTTTGATCGTCTTCACTTGGGTCGCCTCTGAATATTCTACGACACGCGCACCAACATTCATGAAGCTACCTCCAAGGTTATATCGCAATCCGAATTTGCCTGCTTCACGGTTAACTTCGCGGTGCAAAACACGCCCCGCACGCCGCTTCGCCAAAAAGCTGCCATTCCCGTCATTTAGGCCAAAATCTGTATTGATCTCGGCAATCTTAACCAGATTTTCACGGTGATACCGTTGAAAATCATCTTCGTTATCTATTCCAAACATGGCAATTCCCACGTCAAATCGATTAATTTACGGCGCAAAGCAAAGTTTGCGAATCCCCCACTAATTTGGGGCCATTTAACGTTTCATACCAGTTTTAGTAAAATTAAAACAGTGACTAATATCACACTCTATTTGTCGGCGAAAACAAAGCACCGGTCGCGACGCACGGACAGCCACAAAACCGTATCCGGTTTTGGTAAAAACACACCCGGAACAGTGACCTTCAAACAGACATCTTCATAATCCATTGCAAATTCCACCAACGAATTCTGCCCCATAAAGCGCGCACGCACGACCTGACCACGTGCAGGCGTTCCTTCTTCGATTGTCGGATTTGGCCCACGCCCAGCGCGATCAAAATCAATTTTTAAATGCTGTGGACGAATGACAATATCCACCTGCGTACCGTCTTCATATCCAGGTGTTAAAAACGCCCCAAACGGCGTATTGGTCAACGCCCCCTCACAGTCCCCCGAAATCACATTAATATCAGAGAAGAATTCAGCAGCGCGGCGATCAACAGGGTTGTTATAAATATTATACGGTGCCCCAACCTGCACGATGCGGCCTTCGCGCATCAACGCAATCTGATCTGCCATACGCATTGCCTCTTCGGGTTCGTGCGTCACCAACAACACCGCCGTTCCCTCGTCTTTTAACAATGCCAACGTCGCATCACGCACATCATCACGCAAACGATTGTCTAACCCTGAAAACGGCTCGTCCATCAATAAAACCCGTGGGCTTGGTGCCAATGCGCGCGCCAATGCCACGCGTTGTTGCTCACCACCCGACAGTTGATGTGGAAACTGATCCGCCATATCGCTCAAACCAACTCGTTCCAGCATATCCATCACACGCTCACGCTTTTGCGCACGTGTGCCTGTCAAACCAAACCCCACATTGCGAGCAACATTTAGATGCGGAAACAGCGCGAAATCTTGAAACATCAATCCAATGCCGCGCGCTTCTGGTGGAGCGTGGGACGCATCACTGCTGACCATCACGCCATCAACCCAAACCTCGCCGCCATCTTGGCGATCAACACCAGCCGCCACACGCAATGTTGTGGATTTCCCACAGCCAGACGGCCCCAACAAACAGGTCACTTGCCCAGCGCTCAGCGTTAACGAAAGCCCATCAACAACCATCCGCCCATCGAAGCAACGGGCGATATCACGCAATTCCAATTGTATGTTTTGCTCTTCCAAGCCAACCTCTGTCGCACAACCCGACTGAATTGATCAGGTTTTAACTTGGCTTAACAGCGAAAATCCTACTTCGCAACCTGACGATTGATCAAAGCGCCCAAAATACATGCGGCAAAACCAACCACCAACACATAAATACAAATGCTCAACAACTGATCATACTTATGCATCCCAGGCACAAATCTAGCAACAATATCCGTCCCGCGATACATAAACGCACCCGCACCAACAATCGCCGTAATCCATGATATGCCATACGCCCAGCGCGGCACGACACCACCCACAAACGTAACCGCCATCACGGGTGTCAAAAACATGCTCGCCGTCGCCGTCACAGCAACCGCATCAAACAATGTCTTGTTTGGAAACAGCGTCAACAACGTGCCACCAATCATAAACAAAACCATCGCCCAACGCCCATTGGCAACACTACGTGAACCAACACCTAGTTCGTCAATCACTAACCGTGCAGACGACGCCAATGCACTGTCCAATGTACTGACCGCAGACACCAACAATGAACACATCAACAGAAAATAAACAAACGGCCCAAACATACCGGCCCATGTGCCTAACAGTTGGTTTTCATACGCCCCGCCAATCAAGCCTGCCTGAATACCAAACATACCAAACCCAAAAATACACAAGGTCGATATCACAAACGCCAATCCAAAACTTTGGTTCGTACGCGCGCGATCCGCAATAAAGCCACGATCCATCATCACAGGATCATGCGCAGGGTATGACAACACCTGTAACAGCGCCACAACAACCAAAACCCAACCTGGGCGCGAACCCTGATCATGCACACCTTGCGCCCCCATGACGGCACTAAACGAAAAATCGCTGGCGGTAATCATGATCAAAAACGCGATGGCAAACACCACCAAAAACACCACCATCTGCAAAACATCCGTGCGCAAACTGGCCTGCAACCCACCACGTGCAGAATAAACCAAACCAATCAGCGCCAATGCAATAATGGCAATCATGCTGGCATTTTCGGCCTGCGGGAACGCAGCTGCAAAAATCAACCCAACAACAATCAGGTTCGCAAATACTTCGGACAACAAACGCAATGCCACAACAAGGTTATATGTCCAATGGCCCAGCGCACCAAAATGATCACCCAACCAGTCCTGAACAGATCCCGCATGTTCCGCGCGCAAGCGTGACACAATAAACCCACCCGTCAAAAACGACAGATAATACGTGGCATATGCCAGCGTCCCGGGCATCCCATAAAAATACCCTAAAATGGCAGAATTCATCAGTGAACGGGCGAATATCCACGTGGTCACTTGGCTAAACACCAATGTCCACAAACTGGGTTGCACGCCATGACTGGCCCCCTCAAAGAAACCTTCAATCGTCACCGAACGGCGCGACATGGCTAAACTGACAACGCTGATAAGCGCCACAAAAACAACCAACGCCCATGGACTTGCAATCAACGACATAAGTATCCCCCAAAATGTCTTTGGGCGCGTTTAGCACGAAAGCACAAAATGCCCACCCCTCATTGGCTGACATGTTCGTGAGCAATGCGAAATACCAACACTTCGTCACA
>DKMK01000049.1 GCA_002469545.1 Rhodobacterales bacterium UBA7416
CGTGCTGGGTCAGATGAAATATGGGGCTTCTGTTGCTGCTGTTGGATTAGCGGGTGGGGCAGGGTTGCCGGCCACTGTTATTCCGTTCCTTTTGCGTGGTGTGAACCTGTTGGGGATCGACAGTGTGATGCGCCCCTATGACAACCGTGTTGAAGCATGGGCGCGGATCGCAACCGACCTGCCGTTTGATAAATTAGAGAGCATGGTTGTGGACGCAACATTGTCTGATTTACCGCGATTGGGGCGTGATATTTTGAAGGGTCAAGTTAAGGGACGTGTCGTCGTTGATGTGAACGCCTGAGGCGAAAATAGGGATACACAACCCGTACACAAACCATACACTGAAAATTTAAAATGTTTGACGGGTGCGAGAATTTGATTTTGTCAATGGATCGCATCCGTCAGCATGTCGTCAATGCGCATTATTTGGTTGATCATTCTTCCACAACAAATCCGTTTGAATTTTTTCGAATTCTCTGAATGTTAGAGACACTATTCATCATTTCTTTGGCGAGTTCTAACTTACGTTTTTCCAATTTTTCGAGTGCGCTAGACAATTTCGTCTTGAGTTGCGTGATTTTCCCAGTGCATCGTTGATGCCTGTGGCGGGTGGTGCGCCAGAGAGGCGATCACCAAAGCGGGTGAAAGGTCGGTTGAAATTATCTGTTGGCGATAATGGAGGGTCCGAATTTGGCAATGGATTATTGGTCATATCGTAGAGGAATGCACCCAAGGCAGTTACGCCCGCGATTGCACAAAAAAAGGGCGCAGTTTGTACTGCGCCCTTTTTAAAACTATTTATAAGACTTAGTCTTTTTCGCGAAGTCCGTCGCGGTACATTGCTTTGCCTAATGAAACCATCATTAGAACCATAATGAACGTAAACGGTAGCGCTGCGATGATCATTGCATTTTTCAATGCATCCATACCGCCGCCGCCAGCCAGCAACAATGTGCCGATAACCAACGTCAACAATACACCCCAGATGATGCGGTGCTTGATGCCAGTTTCTTCTGCGCCACCGGACATGATGGTGTTCATAACCAAGATGCCAGAGTCAGCTGAAGTCACCAAGAACGTCAAGATCAGAACAACACACATGATGGTGATTGCTGATAAGAAGCCGCCTGAAAGCATGTTTTCAAGTGTTACGAACAATTTCGCAGAGTTAGAAGCGCCTCTGATTGCGCCATCGGCAACACCAGAAAGTTCCAAATCAATCGCTGTGCCGCCTAGGATAGTCATCCAAGCGAAACAAACCAATGCAGGAGCGATTACTGCGCCAAGTACGAATTCACGAACCGAACGACCTTTGGAGATACGTGCCAAGAACAAGCCTACGAATGGAGCAAAAGCAATCCACCAAGCCCAGTAGAACGTTGTCCAAGCAGCTTGCCAACCGAATTGACGACCTTCTGTCGCGCCATCGTAGATTGCTGCTGTAAGGGCTGCCGCGTCTGGCAATGCAGCAACTGATGCTGGAACGCCTTCTTGGAAGCCTGACAATGAACCCCATGGGCCAGTTGCGCCGCCGTGTAGGGCTGCGATATCTTCTGCTGGTATTGCTTTGACTGCGTCAGGCAATGATGCTGTGAATTCAGCCAGACCCATTGGAGAGTATGCGTTGAATGAAAGCGAGAAGAAGTGGATGATGTAATCAACCAATGCTGTTGCATATGTTGTCATCGCGAACATGAACGAACCAAAGATGATGAATGTCAAAAGCAAGATCAGTGACAATACCAAGTTTAGATTGGACAGGTATTTAACACCGCGACCAACGCCTGATACAGCTGAAACAATTGACATGCTCATGATGATAACCAAACCGACAATCAAGCCAACTTTGGATGGTGCTGGTGCTTCTGCACCGTTCATCAACCATTCCATGCCTGTGATTGCGTAAACGCCATCAACCAATTGGCTGACACCGAAACCGATTGTTACCGACACACCAAGGATTGTTGCAACAACGCCCAACACATCAACAATATCGCCGATGATGCCGTTTGCGTGACGACCCAAGATTGGTGTCAGTGCTGAACGGATAGTAAGTGGTAGGTTACGTGTATACGCAAAGTAAGCCAGTGATAGGCCAACCATCACATAGATTGCCCAAGCGTGGAAACCGTAGTGTGCGAATGTGTAGCGGTATGCAGATTGAACAGCTTCTTGTGTTCCACCAACAACGTCGCCAGCAACAACTACTGGGTTTGAACCCCAAAGCCCTAATGGTTCCGCAGTAGCGAATGTCATAAGACCCACACCCAAACCAGCACCAAACATCATGGAGAACCATGAGAAGTTGGAGAATTCAGGTTTTTGACCTTCTTGACCCAATACACGTTTGCCGATCGATGGGATCGCTGCCACGATGAATAGGAAGAAGGCGAAAAGGCCAACTGCGATGATGTAAAAAGCGTTAAAGCCTTGTAGCAATGTGCCGTTCAAAGACGCCAGCATTCCGTTGGCGCTGAGTGGCCAAATCAAGGCCCATAAGACCAAAAGTGTCATTGAAATTTTTGAAATCAAAGCAATCGGAAGGCTGTAGCCTTCGTAAAACCCTGTTTCTTGTGTCTTGATATCAAGATCCGTGAATGGTTCATTTATACTCATGAGGTCCCCCTTTTTGTTGAGTAATCGCGGCATTCCCCAATTCTATTTCCCGAGAAAACGCCACGTCGCGCGTAACATAAGGCGATACTAGCAGATTGATGGACCAAATGCGACATGTTGTACCGTTTTCGAGTAATTTTGCGGGGTTCTTGGCTGGCGGACATTTGGCATTTGATGTTTTGTTGGAAAAACCTGCGGGTGTGGTAACGGTTAAAAATAATTGAATTTTAGGGCACATTTTGATGGCGCTTAATGTCGGATTGCTCAATATTGTTTCGGAAGGCACCTCATCCCCCCTAAATAAAAGGACTGACCATGGCATTTGATATTGATTTTATCCGCGCGCAATTTCCAGCATTTGAGCAAGAGAGCCTTAAGGGACAGTCATTTTTTGAAAATGCAGGAGGATCGTATACCTGTCGACAAGTTATTGATCGCCTGACGCGTTATTATAACAGTCGCAAAGTTCAACCGTACGCGCCCTACGAAGCATCGACACTTGCGGGTGAAGAGATGGATGAGGCGCGAAGCCGTTTGGCCGAAATTATGGGGGTGGCAACAGACGAGGTCAGTTTTGGCCCATCCACAACACAGAATACATATGTTTTAGCGCAGGCGTTTGGTCAGTATTTGAAAGCTGGCGATGCTATTGTTGTAACCAACCAAGATCACGAAGCAAATACGGGCCCTTGGCGTCGTTTGGCAGATCGCGGCATTGAAGTGCGTGAATGGCAAATTGATGCAGAGACAGGGCATTTGGATGTGAATGATCTGTCGAACCTGTTGGACGACAAAGTGAAATTGGTTTGCTTTCCACATTGTTCAAATGTGGTGGGTGAGATTAACGATGTGTCTGGCATTTGCCGCATTATTCGCGCGGCAGGTGCGTATAGTTGCGTTGACGGTGTAAGTTATGCACCACATGGCATTCCTGATGTTGGTGCGTTGGGGGCAGATGTTTATTTGTTTTCGGCCTATAAAACGTTTGGCCCACATCAAGGTATTATGGTCATCAACCGTGCATTAGGTGAAACCCTGCCCAATCAAGGGCATTATTTTAATGCGGGCACGTTGTATCAACGTTTTACGCCTGCAGGACCAGATCATGCACAAATTGCAGCAAGTGCAGGCATGGCAGATTATGTTGACGACGTTTATGCGCACCATAACGGTGGGACTGCGGGGCCACGTGAACGCGGGCAGTACGTGCATGATCTGTTTCGTGATCAAGAAGTGAAGTTATTGCAGCCTTTGTTGGATTATCTTGGGGCAAAGAATTCAGTGCGTATGTTGGGGCCAAATGATGCAAAAATAAAGGCGCCAACGGTTGCTGTGGCAATTGCCAAACAAGGCGAAGCCGTTGCTGCGGAATTGGCGGAACATGGCATTATGGCGGGGGGCGGTGATTTTTATGCAGTTCGTTGTTTGAAGGCACAAGGCATTGATCCAGATCACGGTGTATTACGCTTAAGCTTTGTGCATTACACAGCGCCAAATGAAATTGATAAGTTGATCAAAGCATTGGATCAAGTTCTGTAGTTTTCGAGCGAAAATCGAAAAATATTGCATGAACTGAATTAATTGATAGGCTTTCCCTAATTGTAGGGAGAGCATTTTATGGATTTCTTAACATCAGTCGAAGGCCAAGAGGGCATGCCGCGTTATTTTCGCCGTGTTTTCAAGACATTACAAACGATCAAAAAGGGCACCATTGAAATAAGCCTACCTGACGGGCGGCTATTTAAAGCATTGGGGAGCGAAGCTGGACCCGTTGGACGCATCAATGTTCTGACTGGCGAATGCTTTACGCGTTTGGTGCGCGATGGCGAAGTCGGGTTCATGGAAGCATACATGGATAAAGATTGGGATTCACCTGATTTGCAGAGCTTTATGGATGTTGTGTTTTTGAACAATGAACAAATCGGCATGCGCTATCCCGGCGCTGGGCTTGTGAAAATGTTCGAAAAGATGCGCCATTGGTGGCGGTCGAATTCCAAACGTCAGGCACGCAAAAATATTTCCTATCATTATGATTTGGGCAATGATTTCTATAAGCTTTGGTTGGATGAAACGATGACCTATTCGTCGGCGTTGTATAAAACTGGCGAAGAGAGTCTGGAACATGCACAGACCCAAAAATATGCACAGTTGTGTGACGAAATGGGTGTGAAAGAAGGCGATCACATTTTGGAAATTGGCTGTGGTTGGGGTGGTTTTGCGGAATATGCGGCCGGCCAACGCGGTGCGCGCGTTAAAGGGTTGACGATTTCACAGGAGCAACATGATTACGCAGTCGCGCGTATGAAGCGAGCTGGTCTTAGTGATCGTGTTGAAATCGTGATGCAGGATTATCGCGATGAGACTGAGAAATACGATGGGATCGCGTCCATTGAAATGTTTGAAGCCGTTGGCGAAAAATATTGGCCGATATATTTTGACAAAGTGAATGCCTGTCTGAAAGAGGGGGCCAAGGCCACTTTGCAGATTATCACAGTGCCTCAAGAACGGTTTAGTGTTTACAGAAATTCTGTGGATTTCATCCAAAAATACATCTTTCCAGGGGGGATGTTGCCCACCGAAGAGATACTAAAAGAGGAAATCGCCCGTGTTGGGTTGGATTTCCAAAATATGATTGATTTTCGCCGCAGTTATTCAACGACGCTGCGCCGATGGTTTGATACGTTCAATGAAAAATGGACCGATGTTACGCCGATGGGGTTTGATGATCGGTTCCGCCGTATGTGGAATTTGTATTTGACGGGTTGTGCTTCTGGATTTGAATATGACACAACTGGTTTGATCCAGATTACTATGAGAAAGCCAAAATAATATGTGGCGCAGACAAAAACTTAATACGATGGCCAATATGGTCGGTGCTATATTGATGGCTATCACTGGGTACATCGCGATGGAAATCCACCGCATAAACGCATTTGATGATGGATCGAGCCTGCCGTATTGGCTGTCTTATGTTGGTGCCGTCTGCTTTATGTTTTTTGGTTGGAATTCTTTGGGCCATAATGCAGGTTTCGGGGGAATGAAGTCGATGACATCAGGCATTCGAACAATGGTATTGGCGTTGATGGCAAGCTGTATTGTTTTTGGTTTGATTTTCATTGCAGGACAACTGTTGGCCGGATTTTATCTTGATCCATTCAAAACAGTTTTTGATTGGTTTCGCATATCGTACGAATATTTTTTAGATACATTTACATGGCCTGTTTGGTCTGTGTTGATTTTGGGGGCATTGATTTCTGGACGCTTGACCGGACTTGCCCATTTTCATTGGCG
>DKMK01000044.1 GCA_002469545.1 Rhodobacterales bacterium UBA7416
TCCCTTAACCCAACGAACGCGTCAGAACGGCTGACGCATTAACTTTTACCGCTTTTTGGGACAGCATGTTATTGGTGTACAAATTGTGCACCGCCTGTGTACGCGTTGTGTATCCCGAATTTTGGCCTGTTTGTGATTGGTTAATAATCATTCCGCCGCCACTACTTTGCGTGCATTTAGGTAACCCATGATGCTGTCTGCCGCATCGCGACCATCGCGGATTGCCCATACAACCAATGACGCACCGCGCACGATATCACCTGCCGCATAAACACCATCCAACGACGTTTCATGCGTGGTGAAATCGGCCTTAACCGTACCCCAACGCGTCACTTCCAATTCTGGTGTATCCCACAATGTTGGCAAATCTTCTGGGCTGAAACCCAATGCCTTGATCACCATATCAGCACCCTCGGTGTAATCTGCACCAACGATTTCTTCTGGGCTTTGACGGCCAGATGCATCTGGCACACCCAAACGCATTTTCGATACAATAACGCCGCTCACTTCACCTTCGCCAGTGAACCCTTTGGGCGCTGACAACCATACAAATTCCACGCCTTCTTCTTCGGCGTTTTGTGTTTCACGTTGTGAACCTGGCATGTTTGCCTTGTCACGACGATACAGGCATTTCACTGATGTAGCACCTTGACGAATGGCTGTACGCACACAATCCATTGCCGTGTCACCGCCGCCGATAACCACAACGCGTTTGCCTTTGGCATTCAACTCGCCGCTTTCGATTTCAGGAACTTTATCGCCCATGTTCAAACGGTTTGACGCTGTCAAATAATCCAACGCCTTCACGATACCTTTGTTGCCAGAACCCACACCAGACAGATCACGCGACTTATACACGCCAGTCCCAATCAGGATCGCATCGTGTTTCGCACGTAATTCAGCAAACGAAATATCTTCGCCAATGTTGGTGTTCAACGCAAATGTCACGCCACCCTCAGCCAGCAAATCATTGCGGCGCATGACGATGTCTTTTTCTAACTTAAATCCAGGAATACCATACGTCAGCAATCCACCAGCACGATCATAACGATCATAAACCGTGACCTGCACACCTTGCTTGCGCAACATATCTGCCGCCGCCAAACCAGCAGGGCCAGCACCGATAATACCAACACTCTCAGGACGCTCAGCTTTAGGCGCGTTTGGCTTAACCCAACCTTTATCCCATGCGGTATCGGTAATATATTTTTCTACAGACCCGATGGTTACTGTTCCGTGACCAGATTGCTCGATAACACAGTTACCTTCACACAGGCGATCCTGCGGGCAGATCCGACCACAAATCTCGGGGAATGTGTTTGTGTCTTGGCTGATTTGGTATGCTTCTTCTAAACGCCCTTCGGCAGTCAGACGCAACCAATCAGGGATGTTGTTGTGCAATGGGCAATGCGTTTGGCAAAATGGCACACCACACTGGCTACAACGGCTTGCCTGCTCAGCAGCTTTCTTCGCCGCGTACTCTTGATAGATTTCATCGTAATCTTGCTTACGTAAACTAGGTACACGCTTTTCAGGCATGTCCCGCGCCACATCGACAAATTTCAACATTTTATTAACAGCCATCCGCAAATCCCCGTATAAATAAGCAAAGAACGGCCCTTCTATACATCAAATTTCGAAAAGAAAAGGAACTTGTACTGACCTATTATGCAGAAACATTGAATTTCGCGAGGTTTTAGGGGCCTTTTGGAGTAGAAATAGGTAAGCGGTCATTACCTATTAACAAGATTCCCTTTTGGACCAATCGGTTCTAGGGTCATGAAAACGAATCAAAGGACATCCGAATGTCGCTCTACTACTTACTATTACTGGCACTTATTCAAGGCTTAACCGAATTCCTTCCGGTATCTTCATCGGGCCATCTTGCAATGTTGCCAACATTAACAGGCCAAGATGACCAAGGTCAGTTCATCGACGTTGCAGTTCATATTGGCACATTAGGCGCCGTTATTTTGTATTTTTGGGCAGATGTTAAATCCGCATTCTTCGGCTTTTTTCGGCTTCTTACAGGCGATACAAACAGCGCAGGCGCGCGGCTGGCCCTGCTTTTAATTATTGCCACAATCCCTGTAATTATCTTTGGCCTAATCCTGAAATTGACAGGATTGGATGACGCCATGCGGTCACTAAAAGTCATCGGTTGGTCAATGTTGATCTTTGGGCTCTTGCTGTATTGGGTAGATCAAAAAGCGCCACAACAAAAAGTGGAATCAAATTGGAATATCCCAGATGCCATCAAGATGGGCATATGGCAGGCAGTGGCCCTGATCCCTGGCTCATCACGATCAGGCATGACCATTACAGGCGCACGTCAACTGGGGTACACGCGCACTGATGGCGCTAAAATTGCTATGTTAATGTCGATCCCAACGATCATCGCATCAGGCACATTATTGGGTGTCGAAGTGGCGGCAAACGCTGATGTACAAGCAGCGAAAAACGGCGCAATTGCCGCCGTCTTTTCTTTTGCGGCCGGATTGTTGGCACTACGCGTCATGATGCGATTACTGCAAACAATCAGCTTTACGCCATATGTAATTTACCGCTTCTTCTTAGGTATAACGTTGTTGTGGATCGCTTATACTTAGGCCTTAATTTTACCAGCAGTTTCAGTCAGTTCAGTGTATTGACCATATGGGCGATGGCGGTACAAATATTCATCCATCACTGCATCCATTGGCGTAGGTTCGATGCCTAGTGCTTTGAAACCTTTGGCTTTTGGTGAAACTACGTTATCCACTTTCAACGCCTTAACTTGGTCACGCGTAAGAATGCGATTGGTAAACAATCCCAAGCTTAGCTTTTGCGCAATATCCAAGCCCCACGCCTTAATTCCAGCCACAAAAAACGGAACATTTACCAACAAACGCTTACGGCGAATGACGTGCATCACCTTGGAAATCAGATCACCAAATCGCGCCACTTCTGGCCCACCCAGTTCATACACACCCGCTTTGGCCTGACCTAAAACACCGCTGACAGCGGCGGCGGCCAAATCATCAACATAGACTGGTTGAAACTTTGTATCTGCGCCAACCAAAGGAACCACTGGTGAAAACTTTGCCAGCGTCGCAAATCGATTAAAGAACGCATCTTCGTTCCCAAACACAATCGATGGGCGCAATATTACCGCTGACTTAAAGCCTTTTTTCACTAAACGCTCGCCTTCGGCCTTAGTGCGGGAATATTCACTTTCGGCATTTTTATCAGCACCAATTGCCGAAAAATGAACCAGCGTTGATACACCCTCTTTGGCGGAGATGCGTGCAATACGCCCAGCGCCAGTTGCTTGGATGTCTTCAAATTTTTGACGGCTCGTTTCATTCAATATGCCCACACAATTGACCACAGCATCCGCACCCGCGATCGCATTTTGCACAGAGGCATCATTGCGGATATCCGCAAAAATCGGTTCAACCTGACCAACCGTGCCGTATGGCCGCACAAAAATTGCTTCGTTCGGGCGACGAACAGCAACGCGAACCCGCCAACCTTGTTTCGCCATGCGCCGCGCAATATAGCGCCCAACAAAGCCAGATCCACCAAAGATAGTTACCAATTTAGGGCTGCCAGACATATCGTCTCTCCGTAAAATAATCTTGGCGCGAAACTACAGGGCCAAACGCCTGTCTTCAAGGCTCAATCCACATGCGCGGCAACATGGCGTTGACAGGTCATGGTCACGGGTATAATCGCACCTTACCAATTCATCTGTGCCCAGGTGGCGGAATGGTA
>DKMK01000136.1 GCA_002469545.1 Rhodobacterales bacterium UBA7416
GGGCCGCCGCCCATGACATCGATCCACATAGCCGCTTGTGTATTGATATGGTGACCAATGCCGCCGACCCTTTCAAAGACCGACGTGAACCAATCCTCGTTGTCAAAAACACGTTCGTAAAAATGCCCTACGATTTTTACGATAGGGTCTTGGCCGAGAACTGAATATAATTGCCAAAATTGAATTGGCTTCATTTTGTTCGACGACGCCGTCAACGAAACAATCTCTGCCATGCGGTGCGCATTGTCCGGCATCGAACCCGTTTCAATTGCCGACTTTATGTAATCATGTTGTATTTTTTCGGACATGTATCCATGGCGCGTTGGAAACTTTGGAAGATCATATTCTGACATCGCCTGTGCTTTCATTACTTAATTCTGGATGTTCGTATGCCTTTGGGTAAGGCATGGGTTTAACGGGACCTATGGGAATGGTTTTATTCCATGTCCGGCCGAAATATCCCTGCTTGCAGTGAGTCAGGGCATTGCTTTCTGCGACACCAGGCAGGGCATAAACGCGGCACAGCCAACGCCAAAGGTGGGGGTAATCCAAAATTTTCGCTCCATTCAGTTTCATCCGCAGATAGTAGACGGGATCATGGCGATAGAGTGTTGGAAACAGACGCAAGTCCGCCTCGGTGAAATTACTACCGGTTAGGAAGGGACGATCATCATGGCTCAATATAGCTTCAAGCTGATCCAGTGCTTCAAAGTAATCATGGAACGCCTTCGCATAGACGCGTTGATCCGACGAAAAGCCCGCCTTATAGGCGCCGTTATTTATCGCCGTATAGATAGTCTGGTTCAACGCATCTATTTCATTTCGCAGGGTGTCTATATCTGGATACAGATGCAGTGGCGCTTTTATAGAGCTGCCTAAAGCGACGGCATGAACATCCAGCAAGCGAATGATTTCGGCGCTTTCGTTGTTAATGATACGCTTGGTCTTCTTGTCGTATAGAATTGGCACAGATTGTTCTGGCGACCCTTCCGCCGCATATATTTCTTTGGCCAATCGATATGAGTGACCCGAAGCCGTTTCTGATGTGCATTCTGCGAGTGATTTACCGGTGACGATTGCAACACGATCTGGTGCAAATTGCCAAAGGTTCGGCCCTGCGGGATCATCCTCGTCTGTGCGGCTAGGGAAAGCCACGTCCATTGTAATGCTGTCCTGAAGGCCCAAGAAATTTCGCGCAAGCGTGACGCGATGACACCAAGGGCAATTGAATGCGACATACAAATGATATCGGTTGGGTTCGGCTGGGAAATCCGGATCACCGATCGCATGGCGAAACCCACTGACCCCGCGCACGAACTCTCCGCTGGCGCGACGTTTGTTGGCATCGGTTTGAGCTTCTTCGATTGATGTGTCGGCTGGGGATTTTATCATTTTGTATTCCTATGATCAGCTTGGGGGAATTGATCAATCCCCTCTCAAACTCATTCTTATCGTTTCTTAAAACTATGCTTTGAAACCCGCAAATTTTACACCACTGAGATCGGCCATTTCGCGTTTCCACGTTGTAATATCGGAATGGCGAAAGTCCGAAAGGTTTGAATGCCCACAGGCGCGGGCAAGTACTTGCATCAATTCAACACTGGCACCGAAGTAGCGCGCTAATTTTTCCGCCCCAATCTGAACGTCCAAGCGTTTGCGCAATTCGGGATTCTGTGTTGCAATGCCGACAGGACAATTGTTTGAATTACACATACGCGCAGCGATGCATCCGACCGCTTGCATGGCCGAATTCGATACGGCGATTGCATCTGCGCCAAGGGCCATTGCCTTTGAAAAATCCTCGGGCATGCGTAAACCACCTGTAATCACCAGCGTTACATCGCGACCCGTTTTCGCATCTAAATGCCGACGCGCACGCGCCAACGCAGGAATCGTTGGTACCGAGATGTGATCGCGGAAAATTAAAGGCGCCGCCCCTGTTCCGCCACCACGGCCATCAAGAATAATATAGTCCGCACTGGCCGCCAATGCGAAATCTATATCATCTTCGATGTGGTTTGCTGACAGTTTGAAACCAATTGGAATACCTCCAGAACGTTCGCGCACCTCATCAGCAATTTTTTTGAAATCCGCCGGTGTGTGTAGATCCGGAAAAGTCGCCGGCGAAATCGCGCTTTGCCCTGGCTCTAGGCCACGCACATCCGCGATTTTTCCCTGTACTTTGTTGCCAGGCAGATGTCCGCCAGTGCCGGTCTTGGCGCCTTGGCCACCTTTGAAATGAAACGCTTGGACGCGTTCGACCAATTCGGGTTTCCAGCCAAATTGAGCAGAAGCCAGTTCATATAAATAACGTGCGTTCTCAGCCTGCTCTTCGGGCAGCATCCCACCTTCACCAGAACAAATTCCCGTACCCGCCATTTGGGCACCGCGTGAAAGAGCAGTTTTGGCCTCTTCTGAAAGAGCGCCATAGCTCATGTCGGAAACAAACAAAGGAATATCAAGTTGCAATGGTTTTTCAGCGCGCGGCCCAATCGTCACCGCAGTGGCAACAGGCACATCGTCCAAAAGTAGTTTCCTTGCCATTTGCGCAGGTAAAATCTGAATATCGTCCCAATGCGGTAAATCCTTGCGTGGAACACCCATTGATCCCATTTCGCCGTGATGGCCAAGTTTAGACAAGCCATCGCGGGCCAGTTCGTGAATGCGGGCAACCGTTGGTTCTTCTGGTGTTGCCACTGCGGTGGGTACATCCGTTTTAGGCGTTGGTGCGGGATCACCGATTTTAAGGTCGCCCAACCCGGCATGCGTTCCATCACAGAATGGCGCATTTGCGCTGGACTTACATTGGCAGAGTCCCACTTTCTCAGTTTTATCCGCGGTAAATTTCAACGGCGTGATATCGGTTCCCGCATGGGAGCCATCACAGAATGGCTGGCTTTTGGATTGACCACATTGGCACCAAAAATACTCTTTACCTGCCTCCAAATCCACTTTGGCTGGCTTTAAATCTGCGATAATGGGAACTGTTTTGGTCATAATTTACCCTAATTTTGCACGCGTGTGTGGCGTTGTGAAATCGATTGCTGGGCCATTTGGAATTACCCGTGATGGGTTTATCGTTTCATGGCTGGCATAATAATGGTTTTTAATATGATCTGCGTTCACCGTACCTGCCACACCTGGTTGTTGGTACAAATCGCGCACATAGCCTGATAAGTTTGCATAGTCATCAATGCGTCGAATGTTGCATTTAAAATGCCCAACATAAACGGGGTCAAATCGCACCAGTGTTGTGAACAACCGCCAATCGGCCTCGGTGATGGTACTACCCATAAGATAACGTTGATTCGCAAGGCGGGCATCCAACCAGTCGAGCGTATCAAACAGTGGCAAAACTGCTTCTTCATATGCTTCTTGGGTGGTTGCAAAACCTGCCTTGTAGACACCATTATTCACTGTGTCATAGATACGATCATTCAATATGTCTATCTCGGTGCGTTTTTGTTCGGGGTAGTAATCACCAGCAATCGCACCAATTTCGTCAAAGGCAGAATTAAACATGCGTATGATTTCGGGTGATTCATTTGATACGATGGTTTTGGTCTTTTTGTCCCACAAAACAGGTACAGTAACGCGGCCAGAATAATCTGACATCGCTGCCGTATAGACCTCATACATATAATTTGATCCATTAACCGTATCGGGTACCACCCCATCACCGTCTTCAAATGTCCAACCTTTGTCAGCCATATACCAATGCACGACCGAGGTTGAGATCATCTCTTCCAGCCCCTTAAGGGCGCGAAAAATTAGAGTACGGTGCGCCCATGGGCAAGCCAGCGACACATATAAATGATAGCGATCAGCCTCCGCCTTGAAACCTGCATGCCCGCTTGATCCAGCAGAACCATCGGATGTAATCCAGTTGCGAAATTGCGGCGCTTTGCGTACGAAACGCCCACCAGTTTCTTTGGTATCATACCATTGATCGACCCATTTACCTTCTTGAAGCAGTCCCATTATTTTTCCTTTTGGCAAACTTTGACCTATGAAGCATATGAAATTTCATAAGTTGATTAATTAATTTATTTTGATCTTAAAAACAAATAGCCTGTTCTAATATTTTAAAGTAGGTCTAAAAAATAGACACTATAGTCCTAAATAGGAGAACCCATGGGGCAGATCGAAGATTTCAGAACATTCCTGCGTATTGTTGACCAAGGCAGCATTTCCAAAGCTGCCGACAAAATGAGAATAGCAAAGTCTGCTGTCAGTCGCCGATTATCAATGTTGGAAGCTCGGTACGACACCATTTTGATTGATCGCACTCCAGGTATTTGGGATCTAACAGAAATCGGGCAAGAGCTTTATCAACGTGCGATGCGTGTCGTCACAGAAATGGATGAAATCGAATCCGATTTTGTAAACACTGCGGCTAATATTTCAGGACCGTTGAGTGTTTCTGTTCCCCGAGAATTTGGAATCAGTTTTTTAAATGATGCCCTTCTCGCATTCAAAGCGAACTATCCAGAAATTCAATTAACAATCGATTTCGATGATCGATCTGTAGACTTGAATCGTGAAAACTATGATTTTGCCCTGCGCATAACCAGTGAAATGAAACAAGGCGCGAATGCAGTTCAGATCGGAACCGCAGGTCACCATTTGTATGCCAGCCCAGAGTACTTAATTTCACATACCACGCCACAATGCCTAAAGGACTTACACAATCACAATTTGCTTTATTTTGGCCACGCACGACGCACCGTCTGGCAATTTGACGACAACAAGGGAAAGTCGCAGAAGATCGCGTTTCAGCCATATTTGAACTCAAACAGTGGACTCTTCCTGCTCAATGCAACAATCCAAGGATTAGGTATAAGCCGGCTGCCATCCTTTATTGCCTCAAAATCAGTGGAGAGTGGTGATCTTGTCAAAGTGCTTTCTAATTTCACGGTTCCAGAATGGGGAATTTACCTCGTCCACCCCGAAAAGCGCCTTCTTAACCGAAGAATGCGTTTGTTCTCTGAAATGATGGCACAAGCATGTTTGCAATAATGAGTTCTATTTATTCAAGCGCAGTTTTGAATGACTGTTTTCTGTCATAAATGCAGTTAGGGTAATCTTTTGAAACAGTTACTTTGTTCACACTGCAGACAGTAAGTGGCTCATGTTGTCCACGAAAAAGGCGCTGACAATTTTATGCCAACGCCCTGATTTTAAACTCAGATAGTCAATTACATGTTCGGGTAATTTGGGCCTTCGCCGCCTTGGGGTGTTGCCCATGTGATGTTTTGACTGGGGTCTTTGATGTCGCAGGTTTTGCAATGCACACAGTTTTGCGCGTTAATTTGGAAGCGTGGGTTTGAACCATCGTCATCACGCAGGATTTCATACACGCCCGCAGGGCAGTAACGTTGTGCGGGTTCTGCGAATTCGGGAAGGTTTACATCGATTGGGATGCCAGCGTCCGCCAATTGTAGGTGGCATGGTTGTTCTTCGGCGTGGTTGGTGGCCGAGAAGCTGACGTTTGTGAGGCGATCGAATGATAGTTTACCGTCTGGTTTTGGGTACTCTATCGGCGCGTAGTCAGCCGCCTTGCCCGTGCTTTCTGCGTCTGATTTACCGTGGGACACTGTGCCAAAGAAGCTGAATTTTAGGATTGTTTGACACCACATGTCGAAACCGCCCAGCGCCACGCCCAATTTCGCGCCGTATTTTGCGCGAAGGGGTGCAACGTTGCGTACAGTTTTCAGGTCTTTGCCAACGGGGCCTGATTTTAGGGATTCGTTATAATCTTCTAATGTGTCACCTGAACGGCCCGCACTGATCGCAAGGTATGCGGCTTCTGCGGCTTCGATGCCGGAATGCATGGCGTTATGGTTGCCTTTGATGCGTGGCAAGTTAACCAAGCCCGCAGAACAACCCAACAATGCGCCACCTGGAAATGCCACCTCTGGGATCGACTGAAATCCGCCTTTGGTGACTGCACGTGCGCCGTATGCCACGCGTTTTCCGCCTTCGAGTACTTTGGCGATGCGTGGGTGGTGTTTCCAGCGTTGGAATTCCATGTAAGGGAACAGGTGTGGGTTTTTGTAGTTTAGATCGACGATGAAACCGACGTAAACTTGGTTATTGTCCAAGTGGTACAGGAATGAACCGCCGTTATCATCGGTCATTGGCCAGCCCATTGTGTGGGTGACTTCGCCTTCGTTGTGGTTTTCAGGTTTAATTTCCCAGATTTCTTTCATGCCGAGGCCGAATTTTGGCACGTCTGAATTTGCATCAAGATCGTATTTTGCGATGACTTGTTTGGACAATGATCCGCGCACGCCTTCGGACAAGAATACATATTTACCGTGCAGTTCCATGCCCGGTTCGTATGATGGGCCTTGGGTGCCATCGGGGTTTTTGCCGAATTCGCCAGCGACAACGCCTTTGACTTCGCCATTTTCGCCGTAGACCAGTTCCGAACAGGCCATACCGGGGAAAATTTCAACGCCCATCTCTTCTGCTTGCTCGGCCATCCAGCGACATACGTTACCCATGGAAACGATGTAGTTGCCATGGTTGTTCATCAACGGTGGCATCATGATGTTTGGCAGCTTTTTTGCACCTGTTTCGGTGAGGTTTAGGAAATTATCTTCCTTTACCTCTACGTTCAGGGGTGCGCCTTTCTCTTTCCAATCCGGCATCAGGCGGGTCAGGCCAGCAGGATCAAGCACCGCGCCAGACAGGATATGCGCGCCCACTTCGGAGCCTTTTTCAAGGACGACGATTTCAAGATCGGCATCCAATTGTTTAAGACGGATCGCAGCAGATAAGCCAGATGGCCCCGCACCGACAATCACTACGTCATATGGCATGCTTTCGCGTTCGATTTCGCTCATCTTAGGCTCCGCTTAGGTTTATTTTTACTGTTGGGTGCGACTGTAATCAGAAAATAGCGGAAACGACAATGCTTACCCGACGAAACATTGGTGAAAGGCGGCGTGAAAGACATCTTGCGTGTTGGGCCGTGTGAATTTATGGTCACACACTGTAATTAAGGTAAAGAGTCCAAGTATGGAAAAAATTCCAATGACACCCGCAGGTTTTAAGTCTGCAGATGAAGAACTGAAGCAATTGAAATCTGTGGCGCGCCCATCAGTGATCCGCGCAATTGCAGAAGCACGCGAGCATGGCGATTTATCAGAGAACGCTGAATACCATTCTGCGCGCGAATTACAGTCGCACATTGAAGGCCGCGTCAAAGAGTTGGAAGCAATTATCAGCCGTGCAGATGTTATTGATGTGAAGAAGATGTCGGGTTCTGTGAAATTTGGCGCAACGGTTCATATGGTTGATGAAGACACCGATGAAGAGCGCACTCTACAAATTGTAGGCGAGCATGAAGCGGACATTGAACGCAACATGATCAACATGAATTCACCTATCGCACGCGCCTTAATCGGCAAAGAAGAAGGTGACAGCGTTGAAGTACGCACACCTGGTGGTGTGAAGGATTATGAAATTTTGTCTGTAAAATACATATAACGTATGAAAATCCCGCAACCAGACAAGACGATCAGCCCAGCAATTTCTGTTGGCATTATTGTCAGCCTTGTTTGGGTTGTGTTGGTTTTCATTTATTTTGCATTTAGTGGTCAGCGGTTAAGTGTGGCATTTGATACATCCATTTTAGGGTTATTGACGATGCTGTCTGTGATCCTGCCTATGGTTTTGATTTGGACTGTGGCCCTGACAGCGGGCACTGCCAAGAAATTAAAAGCCGAGGCCAAGGCATTGCGTAAAGAAATGGCGTCCGTTTCTGAAAATTTGCGCATCACATCCGAACGTTTGCCACGCGAGCAATCGGAAATCGTTGGGCAGTTGAAATTAATCGCCGAAATGACCGTGCAAAACGATAAACGATTAAAAGAGATTGCCACCAACGGCGTCAGCCAATCGCCGCAGATTGATATTGTGGATTTGAATCGCACTGTTTTCGGCGATTATCAAACCCATGAACAAGAAACACAGATAACCTTGCCGTTGGCTGGTGCGACACAGGCAGCTTTGCCCCCAATGCCGGTTGCAGATCTGATTTCTGCGTTAAATTTTCCTGATGATGCCAAAGACAAGGACGGATTTAGGGCACTGCGTCGCGCGATGGAAGAGCGCAAGTTACGTGGTCTTTTGGAATCCGCGCAATCGGTGATGTCATTATTAACCGAAGACGGCATTTTCATGGATGATCTGAACCCTGATCGCCCAGTATCTGGTGCGTGGCGCAAATTTTCAGAGGGCGCGCGTGGGGCAGATGTGTCATCTGTTGGTGGGGTTTTGGACAAAGCGGTCTTGGGCATTGCGCGGGCGCGCATGAAATCTGATCCCGAATTTCGACAACAGGTATTGCGATTTTTACAGCAATTCGATCAAACGTTGGTTGAGTATGAACCACGTCTTCAAAATCACGAGATTACAGATTTCGCCAACACACGCACAGCGCGATGCTTTATGGTTATGGCGCGCGTCAGTGGTGCGTTTGCCTGATAGCCAATAATTCGATCTCTATTTTTCAGTCAAAAGTTGCGCCATACGTTGGGTAGCTAGTGCATAGCCCTGAACGCCGCAACCAGCGATGACGGCATCGGCGCGCATGCTTACGTAAGAGTGATGGCGAAAACTCTCTCTTTTGTGGATTTGGCTTACGTGGACCTCGATCACGGGGCCGTCGAATGTATTTAACGCATCCAAAACCGCGATCGATGTGTGGGTCAAAGCGGCTGGGTTGATGATAATGCCTGCGGCGTTATCGCGTGCCTCTTGAATCCAATCGACGATTTGACCTTCGTGATTTGACTGCATCAATTTAATGTCCATATCAGCCGCGTTTGCCGTTTTTTGGCATTGGGTTTGAACATCATCCAATGTTTCATTGCCATAGATTTCTGGCTGACGTTTACCCAGCAAATTCAGATTTGGTCCATTGAGGATGTAGATTGTCGTGCGCATAAAACTGACCCTTTGTTTGAGGGCAAGATAATGGATAGTTTTGAAAATTACACTGGAAAATTTTCTGTGCGGCGATTCAGGTTCGCATTGTGTCATTGAATTATGAAAAATGTTAGATGGTGCGCCCAAAATTCAGTATCTTTGATTGCTTGTCGCACATGTGATCAGAACATGCGCCATCGGTAATTACGGGGACGGAAACCATGACAATTTTAGTTGCAGATGTTGGTGGCACAAACGCACGTTTAGGGTTGGCGAATGGATTGGGATTGGATCAAGCGTCCCTTCAGCGATTTAAAAACGCCGTAAATCTTTCACTTCTGGGGAT
>DKMK01000011.1 GCA_002469545.1 Rhodobacterales bacterium UBA7416
TGGGATAGAGGCACCAAAAGCACTGCATTGGGGTGGCATAAACGAAATTACAAATTGCCTGCATGGACCGGTGATGATTTGAAAGGTCGTTCAATCTTGTTAACCTGCGAGCAAGGTCTGGGTGATGGCATCATAATGTTGCGGTACCTACCGATGTTGGCGAAAATGAACCCAACTAAGATTTTCGTTGCCTTGGCAAAGCCATTGCACCGATTATTCGAGGGCCATCCAAATGTTTACGCTGTGGTTGAACGCACAGGCAAACAACCGCCAGCTGATGTAGAAGTATGCTCATTTGACTTACCCCTGTATTTCAAAGCAACGTCGGAAACCATTCCAGCGCCCGTTGCGCTAAATCCGCCGAAATCATCCGAGCGCCGCGCACAAAAAATTGTAGCGCCATATAACGATAAATTCAAAGTTGGCGTGCTGTGGACCGGTAATCCGCGATTCCCTGAAAACCACCTGCGGTCTTTTCCAGTACAACGCTTTTTACGCTTAGCAGACATTCCAAACTTACAAATGTTTTCGCTCTATAAGGGCGACATGCCACCTGCCTTGTTGAAATCACCGGGCAAAACACAGGTCCTAGACGTCTCTAATTCTGACAAAGATTTATCTGATAGCGCCGCGTTTATGGAAGAATTGGACTTGATTATCACGATCGACAGTGCCGTGGCGCATTTGGCTGGATCAACACAAACGCCCGTGTGGTGTATTCTGAAACATCTGCCGTTTTGGTATTACGCTGACGGCAAACATACACCGTGGTATCCAAAAATGCGTTTGTTTACCCAAGAGCGCCCTGGTGGTTGGAATCCGATATTTGACCAAGTCCGCACGGAATTGGAAACATTAGCCGCAGCAAAAACGAGCTAATACGCTTGATAAGACTTTTCTTCGACCAAGGCAGAGCCCAACAGTAGATTAATTTCTTTCTTTAATCGCGCGCGTACATCGTTTGATACATAGACGGCGCGTGCCAATCGAATGAATTCTGGGCCAAAATCGCCAGCGCGTTCGCAATCTCGGATATCATCCTCAATCACCCACAGTTTTGCGTTGATATCTTGTAAGCCATCTACCAACTTCGTTAGGGAGTCATCATAATCAAACGACGCGTTGGCAACAATATTCAATGCGTTCAATTCAGTTTGAACATTTTTCAACTTAGCTGCATCATTCAATTTTTCAGACTTAATCTTCAAAATCGTGATTTTATCCAGCAATTCGCCTGCGGATATGGGTGTTTTAATTTCCATGCTTGTAATGCTTTCTTTTCTGTACGCCTTGCCCTTATATAGACGCCAGACATTTCAAATCCAATAACCAAAGGCGATACCTATGCCGATCACAATCTGTACATGGAATATCAATTCGGTTCGCCTGCGCGAAGACCTTGTTTGTAAATTACTGTCGGACGAAGCGCCGGACGTTTTGTGCCTTCAAGAATGCAAAAGCCCCGTTGATAAAATCCCAACAGAAAAATTCGCCGAATTAGGTTACACCAATATGGTTGCGAATGGACAAAAAGGGTATAACGGCGTTGCAATCCTGTCTCGGCTGCCGTTGGTTGAAACAGATCGTCAAGATTTTGCGTCCCTTGGACATGCCCGTCACGTTGCCGCGTCAGTTGATGGGCGCATGACCATTCACAATTTTTACGTTCCTGCCGGAGGGGATAAACCCGATCGCACGATCAATGAGAAATTTGGACAGAAATTAGATTACTTGTCCGAAATGCGCGATTATTTCATCGCAAATCGGCCTGAGCGTTCCGTTTTGGTGGGCGATTTGAATATAGCCCCGCGCGAAGATGATGTTTGGGATCATAAAAAGCTGTTAAAAATTGTAAGCCACACACCGATCGAGATTGAGGCACTCTCTGCCGTTCAATCCGCAGGTGATTGGGTGGATATTACACGCCAAGACATAACCGAAGGTTTGTTGTATTCGTGGTGGTCGTACCGCGCACGCGATTGGGACGAAGCCGACAAAGGTCGCCGACTGGACCATGTTTGGGCCACGCCTGACATCGCACCCACAGCACACAGCAGCCGCGTATTACGCCCTGCCCGTGGTTGGGAAAAGCCAAGCGATCACGCGCCCGTTTTCGCAACCTTTGACGTCTAAGGGTTGCTGAAACCTTACGAAACAACTATGCCGCAAATGAATTTGAAATAGGTGATACATGCTGGAATTTGGACAAACGCAAAACAATGATGATCTGGTCAAAGACGTCAACGAAGCAACATTTATGGAAGATGTGATCGAAGCCTCCAAAACCACGCCTATCATTGTTGATTTCTGGGCACCATGGTGTGGCCCCTGTAAAACACTAGGCCCAGCGCTGGAAGCAGAGGTAAAGGCCGCCGATGGTAAGGTTAAGATGGTCAAGGTCGACATTGATCAAAATCAAGAGCTGGCCAGCCAAATGCGTATTCAATCCATTCCAGCCGTGTTCGCGTTCGTCGATGGTCAACCAGTAGATGGTTTTATGGGCGCAAAAGCCCCATCAGAATTAAAAGAATTTGTCGCAAAGATTGCTGACCAAGCAGGTGAAGATACGGGTGATTTATCCGAAGCAGTTGCCGCTGCAGACGAAATGTTAGCGTCTGGTGAATATGTAGATGCCGCTGAAACTTACGCCGCCATTCTGGGCGAAGACCGGCAAAACGGCGCGGCATTTGTTGGCCTGTTCAAATCCCAAATGGGTGCTGGTGAAACCGACGCTGCCAAAGAAATGTTGGACAATGCGCCAATCGATATCGCGGACCGTCCAGAAGTGATTGGTCTACGCGCGCAACTGGAATTGGCAGAACAAGCAGCTGAACTCGGCGAAACGGATGAGCTGCGTGCGAAATTAGCAGCAGACGAAAATGATCACCAAACCCGCTATGACTTGGCATTGGCATTGTTTACCGCTGGCAACGCACAAGAGGCGATCGATGAATTGCTGACAATCTTTCGCAAAGATCGCGAATGGAACGAAGACGCCGCACGTCAACAATTGTTCAAATTCTTTGACAGTCTTGGCGCTGAAGACCCCGTAACGCTAACGGGTCGTCGTCAACTTGCATCCATGTTGTTTGCCTAATGTGTATTTCTGGGTAAGATCGCAACATGTATAGTCTTGCTTCTTTACCGACGAGAATCCCTTTATTTCCACTCAACAACGCGTTGTTGCTGCCTCATGCACGATTGCCGTTGAATATTTTTGAGCCGCGTTACTTAACCATGTTGGATGATGTTATGAAATCCGAACATCGTTTAATCGGAATGATTCAACCAAAAGCTGGTCAACAAAACGCGGGCGATCCTGTCTTGCAGACGATCGGGTGCGCGGGCCGACTGACATCCTTTACGGAAACCAGTGATCGCCATTATATGATATCGCTGACAGGAATTTGCCGGTTTAACGTCCAAGAAGTTCATAACGGGTTTTTACCCTACGCAACGGGCGATATTATTTGGGATCAGTTTCAGCCAGACCTACGTCCCGCACAAGCCGAGCCAGCGTTTGATCGTCCTCGGTTTTTGGCAGTACTTGAACGTTATTTTCAAGTTATGGAATTATCAACCGATTGGGAAAGTTTAAAAGACGCCGATGATGCGATGCTAATTAACGCTCTGGCAATGTTGTGCCCCTTTTCACCAGAAGAGAAACAGGCCTTGTTGGAGACACCCACATTAATGCGGCGCTGCGAAACGCTGATAACTTTGATGGAATTTGCTTTGCGTGAAAACACTGGCTCCAAAGGAACACTACAATGACAAAATCCGAAGTCCAGATTGACTCAAAAATGCTGGAAGCATTGATTTGCCCAATGACACATTCCAGCCTGTCGTATGACGCAGACGCACAAGAATTGGTTTCCAAAAGTGCGAAGATTGCCTATCCAATCCGCAATGGCATACCTGTGATGTTGCCAAGTGAAGCACGTACAATCGATTAGATAACTTGACCGCGCAACAGTTTTGGTAACTCTCCAGACAATCCAGCAGCATGGCGCATAAATCCGCGACGCAGTGTGGGGGTCGCATTAACCACTCCTAGGCCCAAATCACGTACTCCACGTAACAACGCATTATCGTTTGAAAATAAACGATTTATTCCATCCGTTGCAGCAGCCATCGCAGACGTATCAAAGCGGCGCCATTGTTGATAGCGTGCCAAAACAGGTTTGGTTCCAATATCTTCGCCACGTCGTGCAGCCATGGCCAACACCTCAGTTAGTGCTGCAATGTCCTTTAGTCCTAGGTTCAACCCTTGGCCCGCCAATGGATGAATTCCATGCGCCGCATCACCGACCAAGGCAATGCGTTCGTCAATAAAACTGTCTGCCAATGACAAATTAAGTGGATAGCTGAAACGTTCTCCAGCCAATGAAACTTTGCCCAAGAAGTCACCGAATACGGGGGACAAAGCCGCAAGATAACCCTCATCATCCAAGGCATTTATTTGAGCTGCGTGCTCTGTGCTTTCTGTCCAAACGATGGAGCTGCGGTTTTCCGTCAGGGGTAAAATCGCCAAAGGCCCTGCGGGTGTGAAAAACTGATGTGCGACACCGTTATGGGGCAGTTCATGCGATAAGGCGCAAACCAATGCGGTCTGATTATAATCCCAGCCACGCCGTTTTATCCCTGCTTGCTTGGCCACTTGGGATCCACGGCCATCGCAACCAACTAAAAGGCGTGCCCGAAATGTGCGCCCATCTGCCAAATCGATACTGACACCCAAACCATCCGTATTTTGGGCGACGACGTCTGCATCGTTTAAATAGGTAATCTGCCCCATCTGCGCTATCGCGTCACCAAAGGCGCGACGTAAAAAGCGATCTTCAAGAAGATGTCCCATTGGGCCCTCTTCCAATTCTTGGTGATCGAAATGGACATACATCGGCGCAGCACCTTCGCCTGCGCGTCCATCGGATACTTTGATATCTAAAATCGGTTGAACGTTATCAACTACGTGTTGCCAAACCCCCAGAACCTTTAACATCTGACAACTGGCGTGTGACAACGCATAGGCACGACCATCAAAATTGTCTGCCCGTCTTAATCCACTAGATTGGCGATCAACCACCACCACATCAAAGCCAGTACCTGCAAGCGCAATCGCCAAAGCGCTGCCATTCAAGCCGCCACCAACAACCAAAATATCTGTATCGTAATTCATAAGTTGCACTATCCGTATTTTCACGGGATTGTCCACGTAACAAACCGCCGCTAGGGTATTTCCAAAGGAGACGCAAATGGCACAAGAATGGCTAATGATGACCGCCTGTGACTTGGGGCGAGGTATCGGAAATGGAACGATATCACCCATAGCACTGACACAGACGTATTTGGACGCCATGGCCACGCATGCCATTGCACCTCGTATCTACGCGCATACCACGCCTGACCGTGCAATGCGCGAAGCATCTGCAGCTGACGCACGTGCCAAGGCCGGTAAACGACTTAGCCTGTTGGATGGCGTTCCAATTTCATGGAAAGATCTGTTTGATTCCGCTGGAACAAAAACCGAAGCTGGCTCTCGGCTTCTTACTGGGCGAACACCCGATCAAGATGCATTGGTATTGAAACGCGCCACCGATGCTGGTCTGGTTTGTTTGGGAAAGACCCATATGTCTGAATTGGCCTTTTCAGGATTGGGGCTCAACCCAATGACGCAAACAACGCCCTGTGTGAATGACTTAGATGCAGTTTCAGGCGGATCATCGTCAGGTGCGGCTGGGTCCGTTGCATTTGGATTGGCAGCAGCCGGAATCGGATCTGATACCGGCGGTTCCGTACGCATTCCCTCTGCTTGGAATGATTTAGTTGGGTTAAAGACGACCTCTGGTGACATCTCACTTGAAGGCGTTGTCGCCCTTTGCCCAAAATTCGATACGGTTGGGCCATTGTGTCGATCTGTGGAAGACGCTGCATACTTTTATGCAATTCTTCGCGGGCAGACTCCAACACCATTACAGCCTAAACAAAAACTGCGGTTAATGTCATTGACCAGTGTTGCCCAAGATGATCTAGAACCTGAACCAAAAGCAGCATTCAAAAGTGCCTGCGCCGCCATCAGTGATGCAGGCATTGAAATTATCGAAAAGCCGTTTCCAATTTTAGGTGATATTTTGGCGCTTGCCGCTGTGATTTTTACGACAGAAGCATATGCACAATGGGGTGCTCTGTTGGAAAAAGAGGGGCATAAAATGTTTCCAGAGATTCTAGATCGCTTTATGGCCGGTAAAAAATATTCAAAAGATGAATACAACAGCGCTTGGTCACAACAGGATTTAGCGCGAAAAAATTGGGCTGAACTTACCGCAGGCTTTGACGGCGTTATTTTACCTTCATCCCCACTGTTACCACCCAACAAAGACCGCTTAATGACGGACAGTGACTATTATCGTCGGGTAAACCTGTTAGCCCTTCGCAATACGCGTATCGGCAATATGTTGGGTCTGTGTGCAATCTCTTTGCCCACCGCAACACCGTCGTGTGGTTTAATGATTATGGGTGCCCCCAAATCAGAGTTAGAGTTACTTAATACTGCTGCGAAAATTGAACAAATTTTATGACTATTATTGGTTTGGCCTGCCCATAAAAATAAGGTATAATGACCCAAACGGGCGTTAGACCCTAAACAATGAGGCACTGATGGATTTCCCCGAGCGGTTTTCAAACCTGCCACCCTATGCGTTTCCACGTTTACGCGCCCTGCTGGATAGCCATCCCGCAGGCGGTGATGTGTTGCACATGTCGTTAGGTGAGCCAAAACATAAATTCCCTGCATTCGTCGCCGATGTATTGGCAGAAAATATTGCGGGGTTTAATCAATACCCCGCGAATGATGGGACCCCAGAATTATTAGCAACGATTTCAAGTTGGCTAAAGCGCCGCTATGCAATCGACGTCGATGCCGCATCGGAAATTGTAACCTTAAACGGCACCCGCGAGGGCTTGTTTAACGCTCAAATCGCGTTAAGCCCTGAACGCAAAGCTGGCAAAGCGCCCAAAGTGCTGATGCCAAATCCGTTTTACCAAGTATACGCGGTCGGCGCGGTCACTGCAGGTGCAGAGCCTGTATTTGTGCCCTCTTATGAGCAAAACGGCTTTATGCCAGATTACCTCTCCCTGCCTACGGATATCTTGGATCAAACAACAATTGCGTTTTTGTGTTCACCTGCGAATCCTCAGGGCGCAATCGCCAGCTATGAATATTGGGCCGATTTAATTCGTCTCGCAGAAAAGCATGATTTCAAAATCTTTGCTGATGAATGCTATTCCGAAATTTACCGTGACCAAGCACCTGTCGGAGCCTTACAAGTCGCACATGAAATCGGTGCAGATCCCGAACGCGTTGTAATCTTTCATTCATTATCCAAACGCTCCAACCTTCCCGGATTGCGATCAGGTTTTGCCGCCAGCGGTCCCAAAAATATCGCGGCAATGAAGCAGTTACGCAACTATTCAGGCGCGCCGAATCCAACGCCATTGCAAAACGTCGCGGCGGCCGTTTGGGCCGATGAAATCCATGTTGTAGAAAACCGTGAATTGTATCGTGAAAAATATGCAGCCGCAGATGAAATTTTCGGCGATGTTGTTGGATACTCGCCACCACAAGCGGGCTTCTTTTTATGGTTGCCTGTTGAAAATGGCGAACAAGCTACCCTTAAATTGTGGACTGAAACAGGCGTGCGGGTTTTACCTGGCGCATATCTCAGCCGTGACAGTGCAACTGGCAATCCGGGGGAAAAATATATCCGTGTTGCGTTGGTTGCCGATTTTGATGATACAAAACGGGGAATGCTGACAATCCGTGATAGTTTGTTTAAGGTATGACCATGGCATATAACACCCGCACACGAGACCCATTACTAGAAGCCCAAATGCAAGCAACGATCCGTAAGCGCGGCATCGAGTTTTTAGGCTTTGTTCTAGTTCTTTTGGCAATTGCCTGTACGATTGCATTAATCACTCACTCTCCGAATGATCCAAATTTTTTAAATTCTACCACCGGTGAAATTGAAAATAAATTAGGTTTGGTTGGCGCCACTTTTGCGGGAACATTTATGTTAGCAATTGGTTGGGCCTCTTGGACATTTCCTATGGCATTTTTGGCGTGGGGCGTTCGCTTGATGTTTCACCGCAACGATCAGTTGTTGTTACGCCGTGGCATTTTTATGCCCTTATTCGCGGCATTTGCAGCTGTTTTTATGGCCACAAATGTAACACCCTCTGATTGGCCTTTCAGCTTTTCGCTTGGTGGATTTTCCGGTGATGCTATTTTGGAAATGCTGTTGGATTTCAATCCCATTGATCTGAACATTTGGGTCAAAGTATTGTCGTTGCTCTTGGGTGTAATCAGCATTTGGTTTGGCTTGTTTTCACTAGGTTTCACTTGGTCAGAAGTACGTTCAATTCTGTTGCGCGGCACATACAGTCTGATCGTTGGTGGTGGCTTGTTGTTGGCGGCCCTGAAAAACGTCACAAAATTTGGCGCACGCAAAGCCAAAGTAGGCGCAGTTGCCGCAAAGGATAAATACAAAGATCGCCAACAGCGTAAAGATGGCATGCCCGTCATTCGTACAGAAGAATTTATGCCAGAACAGGCAAAAACACCCAAAGAAATGGGGCGTAAAACGCTATTTCCAACACTTCCAATCTTCAACAGCAGCAGCAAAGATCGCCCAGAAGGCGGGTCAGTTGCGAACGAAATCAGAATTGGTGGCGTGAATACCGATGATATAATGTACGATGATGGCGAAGTTGTTCAGCAAACGGACCGCGTCACACGTCGCATCAAAGAGGTGATAAATCGTAAGCAAATGGAACAAGCATCAGCCGCACCAATGGAAGTTTTCGACGACCCTGACACTTTTGATGCAGTGATTGACGACGCGCCAGAACCCATTCCCGAAGCGGCGCCAATTGAAAATATCTTTGAAGACGACGGCGCTGTGCCGAATAATATTTTCCGAAACGCGACTTTACCGGAACCTCCAAGCTTGCCGTTAACGCAAGGACGTGAAGAACCCGTTCTAACACGCCCTACCGCACCAAAATCAGTCGTGGAATACCCTTCGACAAAACCGATCCCACAAAGTAATCGCGCAAAATCCGAAGCACAGCCAACGTTGTTTGCTCAGGATTCGGCCGATTATGAACAACCTGCACTGAACTTGCTGGCCAGCCCGACAACGATCGTCCGCCAGCAACTGTCTGACGAAGCACTCGAAGAAAATGCGCGCATGCTGGAAAACGTGTTAGATGACTATGGCGTAAAAGGTGAAATTGTATCCGTACGTCCTGGCCCTGTTGTCACCATGTACGAACTGGAGCCTGCGCCGGGCTTGAAGGCAAGCCGTGTTGTTGGCTTGGCCGACGATATCGCACGCTCCATGTCTGCACTAGCAGCGCGTGTTTCAACCGTTCCAGGTCGCACAGTTATTGGTATCGAGCTGCCAAATGACCATCGTGAAACTGTGCTGTTACGTGAAATTTTATCCGCGCGAGATTACGGGGATGGCAAGCATGGCCTGCCTCTAGCGTTGGGTAAAGATATTGCGGGCAATCCAGAAGTTGCCGACTTGTCAAAAATGCCTCACTTGTTGATTGCTGGTACAACGGGTTCTGGTAAATCGGTTGCCATCAATACGATGATTTTGTCTCTACTGTACAAGCTGACACCCGACGAATGTCGCCTGATTATGATCGATCCTAAAATGCTGGAACTTTCCGTATATGACGGCATTCCGCACCTATTATCACCTGTAGTAACTGATCCACGTAAGGCCGTTGTCGCGCTAAAATGGGTCGTTGGTGAAATGGAAGAGCGTTATCGTAAGATGTCCAAAATGGGCGTGCGCAATATCTCTGGCTATAACAGTCGCGTATCGGACGCATTGGCACGCGGCGAAGATTTTGAACGTACTGTCCAAACTGGATTTGATGACAACACTGGCGAGCCTGTTTTCGAAACTGAAACATTCGCACCTGAAAAGATGCCGTTTATTGTCGTGGTCGTTGACGAAATGGCCGACCTTATGATGGTGGCAGGCAAAGAAATCGAAGCCTGTATTCAACGCCTTGCTCAAATGGCGCGCGCCTCTGGTATTCACTTAATCATGGCGACACAACGTCCATCCGTGGACGTGATCACAGGCACAATTAAGGCAAACTTCCCCACACGCATTTCGTTCCAAGTAACATCAAAGATCGACAGTCGTACGATTTTGGGTGAAATGGGTGCAGAACAGTTATTGGGCATGGGTGACATGTTATACATGGCAGGTGGCGGTAAAATCACACGTATCCACGCCCCCTTCGTGTCAGACGAAGAAGTCGAAGTTATTGTGAACCACCTAAAAACCTTTGGTCCACCAGAATATGTCAGCGGAGTTGTGAAAGCTACTGATGATGATAAGGCGTCTAACTTAGATGCTGTACTGGGGCTGGGCGGCAATACAGACAAGGAAAACGCATTGTACGATCAAGCGGTTGCAATCGTTGCTCATGATCGCAAGTGCTCAACATCCTATATCCAGCGCAAACTTTCGATTGGCTATAATAAAGCTGCGAAATTGGTCGAAGAGATGGAAGATAATGGAATCGTTTCATCAGCGAACCACGTGGGCAAGCGCGAGATTTTGTTACCAGAACAAGAGTAATTGGCCAAATTTGGCCCATCGCAATTCTGTGATCTACGTCGTCTTATATTCAGGCGTTTAAGGAACTACATTAACCTTATGATAAAATACACATCTCGTATCGCCGCAGTAACCTGCGCGCTTGTTCTGTCCGCAGGGCCTAGTTTCGCCGAAAAGATATCTTTGGATCGGTTAAACGAATACATAAACGCATTGCCTGTCGTTAAAACCAGCTTTACGCAAATCAATTCTGATCGCAGTAAATCCAAAGGAAAGCTTTATCTTAGCCGGCCTGGGAAAATGAGATTTGAATACGCACCACCAAACAAGGCACTGGTTATTGCCAGCGCAGGAAGTGTGGCCATTTACGATGATAAGTCCAAAAATGGACCCGCAATTTACCCGCTTAAAAAAACACCCCTTAACTTAATTTTAGGTAAGAATGTTGATCTAAAATCGGACGGTATGGTGGCAAAACATATCGAAAGTGGCGAATACACAATTGTAATTGCACGCGATCCCAAGCGCCAAGCGCAGGGTCAAATCCAATTGGTATTTACGGATAATCCCGTCGCGTTACGCCAATGGGTCATCACCGATCAATCCCGTCAACAAACGACCGTGATGTTAGGGAAACTGAAAGAGCAGAAAAAACTGCCCCTTCGTTTATTTGAAATCACAAAAGTAAAAAACAGCGACTAATCAACGGCACCGTGACAGTTGAGAACTGTACAGGATTGCGCGATCTTGTACAGTTCCAGCAACCCTGACCAGCCATGCTTTGCGACGGTATGTGCCACGTTTGAAACCCGTATGCCCATCGTGATAGGCAAGATACTGATTGTACGCATCGTGCTTTGCAATTCCGTTACGCTTGTTGCTTTCATTCATGTACCAACCCATGAAATCCACCGCATCACTGAAACGATCGCGCTTTGCACTGCGCTTGCCCGTTTCTTTACGGTACCAATCCCACGTTCCATCCAATGCTTGCGCATAACCATAAGCGGATGACTGGCGACCCATTGGGATCACTTTCAACTTCCACTTATACGGTGTACGTGCTTTGCCATCAAATTTGCTCTCTTGGTATATGGTTGCCATCATAACGGGCACTGGGACACCCCATCGCCGTTCAGCGCGAACCATATCTTTATACCAAGATTTACGTTGTTTTTTGATTGAACATGCGTTGTCCAAATTACGCGGGACGCTTGATCCACCCCCAGAACACGAGGTTAAAACAAAGCCCGTCAAAACGAGAATAAGTGTTAATTTTTTCATACTGCCTGCTCCAGTCTTTATGCTGGTTTTTTTTACATTATGTTGGAAAGTTAAAACTAAAGCAAGACCGCCAATAAAACTGGAATCGTAATCACAGACAACGCCGTCGACACAATGACCAACCCCGCTACTTCGTTCGCATCTGCGCCATATTTCTGTGCTAACAAATAAGATGTCACTGCCACGGGCGTTGCAATTTGAACCACTAAAACGCCAAAAGCAATATCGTTCAACCCAAACCAACGTCCAACAATCCAAGCAATGCCCACACTTACCAACAGCTTCACCAGTGACAAAAAGATAGCGCGAGACAGTGTCGTAACTTGTAGCCGTGCCAAAGCAACGCCAAGCGTTATCAACATAATGGGAATTGCCATCTGTCCCAGCAGTTCCAACGTGTTCGTCATCCAAATCGGCGTTTGCCAACCTTGAACTAAAAATACCGCACCTAATATTGTCGCCCAAGAAATTGGCTCTTTGAAAACCTTGGTGATACTTCCGCCACCAGACACCATCCAAACGCCAACGGAAAATGATCCAACGGCCATAACCGCGAACACAATCACCGCATAACTCAGGCCCGTTTCGCCAAAGGCAAACAATGCCAACGGCAGGCCCAGATTGCCTGTATTCCCAAAAATCAATGGCGCCCAAAATGTCGGTAAATCCAACTGCATCACTTTGCTGATGATTAAAAAGACAATCGTCAAAACCAAATAAGCCGCAACACTGGCCATAAACAAACCAGACAGTGTTTCAGGCGAAATGTCCGCCTTCATTAAGGCCACAAAAATCAGTGCAGGCACAGATAACGTCATCGCAATACGCGTGACAAATTCAACCTCGTATGCCCAGCCACATTTGACCCAAGTAAACCCAACAGCTGCCAGTAAAAACACAGGCGCAACAATTTGCAAAACAGTAAAAATTAGTTCCATTATGCCAGTGAACCCAGTGTGGACAGTTTGTCAATCTCAGCGTAGGAAGAATGCCAGATCAAGAGGACCACAATGTTAGAAGTCAGTGCAAAATTTTCAATCGGCCAAGTTGTAAGCCATCGCAAACATCCGTTTCGCGGGGTGATTTTTGACATCGATCCTACATTTTCAAATTCAGATGAATGGTGGGAAAGCATCCCCGAAGAGAGCCGCCCCGAAAAAGATCAACCATATTATCATTTGTTGGCCGAAAACGACCAATCATATTACGTCGCCTATGTATCTGAACAAAATCTGTTGGCTGATGATTCAGGCGAACCTGTGGATCATCCAGAAGTTTGCGAAATGTTTGGCGAGATGACAAATGGCCGTTACAGCGTCACCGCACACTTAAACTAGTAACCCAGCGCCGCGCCTTCTTTGCGTGCATCACTGGCCCCAATCAAAACGCCACGCTCTCGATCAATCAATACAGCTTGCGCTCCACCAATGGGTATCGCTGGCACGGTAACGCGATGTCCCAGATCAACCAGACCTTGGCGCACAGCATCGCTGTATCCACGTTCCATTTTCAATTCGCCTTTATCGCTAAAGCTACGTGGACCATCAATCGCGGTTTGTGGGTCCATTCCAAAATCTGTCATATTACTGACAAAGCGATGATGTCCATTAGGTTGATACTGCCCACCCATCACACCAAACGGCATCACAACTTTGCCCGCTTCGCGCAACATACCGGGAATAATTGTATGCATCGGCCTCTTGCCGCCCCTCGCTTCGTTTGAGTGCCCTTCTTCTAACGTGAAACCTGCACCACGGTTTTGAAAATTGATCCCAAATTTAGACGATGCCAATCCTGATCCAAATGAATGGAACACAGAATAAATCAACGAAACCGACATGCGATCTTTGTCCACAACTGACAGGCATATCGTTTCTTTGTGCACTGCTTCTGATACAGCCGCGGGCGATTGCATTGCCGCTTTGGGATCAATCAACGCCGCCAGTTTAACCGCCGTTTCCATGGATAACATATGGTCAACACGTGCGCTGTGATTCGCGATAAATCGGTTACGCGCTTCATATGCCAACTTGGCTGCCTCTGCCTCTATGTGTGTTCGCTGAACGCCAAATGGATCCATGCTTGAAATATCAAATTGCGACAAGATATTATTCATACAGATCGCTGTAGCACCTTGCCCATTTGGCGGATGCTCAACCATTTCAAACCGCCCATAGCCGCCAGAAATTGGTTCACAATATTCACTGGTTACATTCGCGAAATCATCCAACGTATGTACGCCGCCCAGTGCATTCAGTGATGTCACCATATCTTCGGCAACTTCACCTTCGTAAAAACCAGCGCGTCCTTTTTCTGCAATGCGTTGCAAAACTTCGGCTTGCTTCGGGGCTGCAAACATTTGTCCCGCAACCAATGCTTTGCCATCTTTTAAGTAGAAATCCCGCGCAACACCTTGCAACCGATCCGCTGCCAAGGCCCAATCAAAAGCAGTACGTGGCCCAATTGGCACGCCCGCTTTCATGTAATAAATCGCAGGCGCTAAACTGGCCTTTAGTCCGATACGTCCAAAATCAGCAGAAGCACGGCAAAACGCGTCAATTGCACCAGGTAACGTCACTGATTCCACTCCGCCAACTGGCACGGCCATGTGCCCCGCCGCTCGCAAAACAGCACCCGTTAATGCCTCTGGTGCGCGCCCTGATCCATTCAACGCAATGACTTCATCATTGTCGCCACGATTGATTAGCATAAAGCAATCGCCGCCAATGCCCGTCATTTGGGGTTCTAAAACACCCTGCAAAACAGCCGCAGCAATCGCGGCATCCATGGCGTTCCCACCAGCCTCTAACATTTGAATGGCCACCTTGGACGACAACGGATTCGACGTAGCAACCATGCCATTGGCACCATAAACGGCCGATCGCCCCGGTTTGTGAAAATCTCGCATGCATCCAACTCCCTTGCACTGCGCCATATCTTGTCGCAGAATACTGTTATGAACAAACATGTCCCTATGACGGGCGGTGTCAACCGCAACACGTATGAATCAATCCATTTTCATCGCACTGAACTTGGACCTATCATCTCGCTTTATGGGCGCATGGTTGCCGCAGGTGAATGGCGTGATTATGGTATTTCTTCACTAAAGGACGTTGCTATTTTCTCAATCTTTCGCCGTGCGGCAGAACACCCAATTTATACGATCGAAAAACGGCCCAAATTAAAGGACCGCCAAGGCATGTATGCTGTCATTGGCATGGACGGTCACATCTTGAAACGCGGTAGTGACTTGAAATCAGTTCTATATGTTCTTGAACGCAAGTTGATCAAACTGGTTAAATAGGCAACCGCTTACGCGCTGTTATCGCACCACCACCGCTTGCTAAAATCCGCTCTTCTGCATGTGCCAGTGGCTCAAAGGCCACGCGCATATGGTGGCCGTTTGCATGCAGTAACAATTCATCACTATACATTAATCCCACATGGCCACGCCAAAAAATCAAGTCACCACGCATCAACGTATCGCCCGCTGAAATCAACCTGCCCAGTTCAGTCTCTTGTGGCCCGCTGTCCGCAGGCCCTGAAATACCGGCACCACGTAGCGCCGCAGACACCAACCCGGAACAATCAATTCCATACTGCGCATTGCCACCCCATAAATACGGCACACCCAAATAACGTTCCGCCGTACGCACCAAATCTGGTTCCACCTCCGAAATTGGTGCAATCTGCATTTGATGCACAAAACCACCCGCCGCCAATTCGACAAAATCGCCCTGCTCACCCACCACTGTCAAACCTGCCTGAAACGGCAAGTGCATCATCGGTACCGTTTTTATGTCGGGCAAGGGGTATACATGCGCACCTAAATCACGCACCACAACCGTTGGGTCTGCCCAACCCGCCAAATCGGCAATCGATACAACTCCGGCATACCCATCGCCCATCCGCGCACCAAACGCCCAGTCACCATCAACACGATCTACATGAAACCCATCGCCAAACAGCATCTGACGTTGCAGCAAGCCATGAGGCACATCCAAAATATTCGTAACAGGCTGGCAAACACGGCGAAGATCAGCCATAGCGCGCCTCGATCACAGCCAACATAGCGCGCGCAGATTGACAGGCACCGCCCAGCGTTCGCGCAGGCTTTGCACTTGGGCACCAGCCATATAAATCCAAGTGCACAAAACTGGCTGCGTCATCAACAAAACGACGCAGGAATAACGCCGCTGTGATGGCACCGCCAAACCCACCTTTGGGTGCGTTGTCCAAATCAGCCACATCAGGTTCGATATCCGCTTCATATGGTTCCCAAAATGGCAGTCGCCACAATGGATCAGCTTGCGCGGTGGATGCATGATCAATTTGTGCGGCCAATCCTTCGTCATCTGTAAAAAACGGTGGTACATCTGGGCCCAATGCAACACGGGCGGCACCGGTCAGCGTCGCATTACAGATCAACAAATCTGGCTTCTCTTCGTCAGCAAATGCCAATGCGTCCGCCAAAACCAAACGACCCTCCGCGTCGGTGTTGTTAATCTCGACGGTCATACCTTTGCGACTGGTCAACACATCTTGCGGGCGATACGCCCCTGCTGAGATTGAATTCTCAACCGCCGGCACCAAAACCCGCAACCGCACGCTCAACCCCAACGACATGATCATATGCGCCAAACCCAGAACCGTTGCCGATCCGCCCATGTCTTTCTTCATCAATCCCATGGAACTTGCAGGTTTGATATTTAGACCACCAGTATCGAAACACACACCCTTACCGACCAACGTTACCAACGGATCGTTTTTGTTGCCCCACCGCATATCCAATAAACGCGGCACTTGATCCGATGCGCGACCAACAGCGTGGATCATAGGAAAGTTATGTTTTAAAAGCGCATCGCCCTTAATCACCTTAACCTTCGCATCATGCGATTTGGCCAAGTTGCGAAATTCAACTTCTAGCGCATCTGGACCCATATCATTTGTGGGCGTATTGATTAAATCACGCGTCAGGAAATCACCCTCTGCCTCCGTCAATATACGCCTTGCATCCACATCTTTGCTCGCCTTCAATCGCGCAACCGCGCCCACTTTTACCTTATAACGGTCGAATGCATAGCCGGCCAAAAGCCACGCCAAATGCGCCTGATCCAACGCGGAACCACGCAGTCCAGAAACGATTTCGTAATTTCCTTTCGGCAATTTCGCCGCAATCGTGCCCATTTGCAAACGCCCACGTGCACGCGCATCCGCATTACCCCAACCTGCCAATACAGCAACGGGTGCGCCCGTTTCATCTGGAACAATCAGCACTTGCCCCAGCGTGGCAGTAAACCCATTGGACTTAACCCACAATGCGATATCTAACTTGGCAACAAGTGCAGCTAACCGATCAGATTCAACAACATGTACTGGTATGGCTTTGGATGATTTTGAGGCAAATTTAGGTGTCATAAGGGGGCTCCAATTCTTCATTAAACCCTATCTTATTTCCTACCCAAGTCTATCCCGTAATCTCTGGGAACTGTACTGCCAAAAACAACGACCGCTCTCCTACTCTGATCAATCGCGCTGAAACTGCACCAATCGAAACAATATCCCCACGCGCAATACAATCCGCTAAATCCGATGCAACTAATGAAAATTCTGTCAGACCAATTTGTGCAGAAATTGCAACAAGACTGCGCGCAATTCGCTTCACCTCTTTCATCTCAGCATCATGCAACGCTTTTTGCAACAACCACAATCTATCGGACAATTCAAACACTGCCCGTTCGATCACATTGCGGCATTCATTCATGCCCAAAGATGCTTGCAACGAATACAACGCTTCCGTCTGAACCGCAGGCGCTTCCAAATGCCGAAGTGGCACAATGTTACTCTTCATAATTTTACCCTCGCTCAAAGATGTAACATTCCTAGCTAAAGGTGCTGAACAGAAGGTAATGATCACACAGACAAGGGGTTGAATTTTGTGTGTAAATTTAGCAAAACTGTCGAAACCAAAAAAGGCGCTTAACAATGATGTCACCTGCGAAACCGTTACCGTCCAGCCTTGCCAGTCGCTACCACGGATGGAAAGCAACCAGTTTTCAAGAAAACAAAGCATGGTACGCACGCCTGGCCCAAGGTGGTCAACACCCACGCACAATGATCATTTCATGTTGCGACAGCCGTGTGCACGCGACATCAATTTTTGGCGCAGACACAGGTGATTTTTTCATACACCGCAACATCGCAAACTTGGTTCCGCCTTACGCACCTAACGAAGATTATCACGGGACATCGGCCGCCGTTGAATATGCAATTACGGCCCTTGGGGTAACAAATTTGATTGTTATGGGGCACTCACTTTGTGGCGGCGTGCAGGGCTGTCACGATATGTGTTCCGGCAAAGCACCTGCCTTAGAAGAGGCCACCAGTTTTGTTGGTCGTTGGATGGATATTTTGCGTCCAACTTATGACAAAGTATCCAAAGAGGGCGGCAGCGATAAAGAACAAGTTTCACGCATGGAACGCGAAGGCATTTTGGCATCAATTGAAAACTTGATGACATTCCCCTTCATCTCGGAACGAGTCGAATCCGAGGAACTCGCCTTGCATGCTGTAATTTTAGATATCAGCGACGGCACATTGGAACAATATGAACCCGCCGCTGAAAAATTCATCGCAATTTAAGCGCTTAATTTTTTAAGCGATAATCTGCGTGACAGGCTTTGCAGCTGCCAAATACTGATTTGTCGGCCGCGCCAGATTTCGTCACCAGATCATTCATCAAAGAATTGAACGCATCCATGTTCGCCCAAATCTCTGGGCGGGCTTCGGTTGGCGCGAATCCATCTTCTGTTGTGTCCACTTTAAACGCCTCTTGTGCCACCAAGGCGGCTGTATTCATCGCTGCGAAATCACCGGCTTTTGCGGCTGCGCCCACTGCTTTCATCGCAGCTTGGCGTGCCAAAATGCTTTCGTCGCCATTGGCAAATGCGACTGTCGCCATTGTGCCGATCAAAGCGGCACTGATAATCAAACGTTTCATATTATTCTCCCTAAATTATAAATCCTAAGTTGCGCAGTGGGCGTGATTTTTCAACCACAACTTTCACACGATTAAGTTACTCAACAACAAATCCAGACGGCCAGCTTAGATCATACCCAAACTCTACAACTTGTTCGCCACCCGCGACCATATCCCAGTTCCACGATAGAACACCACGTCTCCCGTCAATATCACGTTCTGAAATGGCAGGTTTTGCGTATTCTTTGATAATCAAGTCTTCGGATTCTGAAACTGGCAACCGATCATACAAACGTACAGGCAAGTCATAATCCAACAGGCTGGTTACAGTTGTTTCAAACCGCGATTCCGCGATTTGGGAACTGGACAATAATCCGCGATCGCCATCCTCGCGTTTGATCACGACATGATCAACCAACAGCCCATCCAAGACTCCTAATTGCAACGGATACTCATCCCCCGCTACAATTTCGCCCATTCTAAATTCACCAAAATATTGTCCATCACGATGCAGGCTGGCCAAACTTGGCAGGATACGCCCACCTGTTTCGTTTGTAATGTCTGCATATAAAAACGCTGCCTCCCCGCGGCTTGAAGCACGGGCATACAGATCAACGCTGATGTCGATTTCTTGTAATGGAACAAACACATTTCCTTCACCAGATTGAATATTCAAAGGTGCGGATATTTCAAACACTTGCGTCTGCCCTGCAACAGACATGGTGTTGCCCATTCCAAGTTCAGGCCCCACAGTTAACTCCATCTGAGCTTCCTCTATACTGCTTGATACCATGCTATCAAATTGGATCGTCGTTGGCCTTTGGGCTTTGCCTTTGGCATAACGTTTTTCGGGATCAAACAATCTCTTAATTAATGATTGCGGTAAATCCATGCCTGCGTCACGGCTCAAATCTGCTGTCGACAGGGTCACCTTCACGCCGTCCCAATCTTCACCCGTTACCTGACGAACCAATGCTTTTTGTGCGATCTGTAGATCGCCTTTATTGCCATCTTGGGACAGCCTCACATCGCTTAGCATCACCCAAGCGACATCGCCGGACAACTGGTGCAGACTGATTTCACCCTTGAACGGCTGTGCTGCCAACACAGTCAATTTCAAAACCTGTTCGTCGCGCCGTTCTGGAACAATAGCTTGCAGTCGCACACTCGCACGAGCCAATGCTTCCTTCAGCTCTACACCTCGATCACGCAACCCTCGCAACAAACGCTCCGCTTCTTCGCGCTCAATCACGGCCTTTGCTGTTTGTGTCCCTAATTGACTGGTCAAGTTTGAAATCAAATTGGGATCAGTCAACTGTTCCAACGACAAGACAGAACTGCCACCACTTGCGAACTGCTTTACAAACGTCAAACGCACCTCAGCCGCTTGAACAACGGCCTGCTGTGCGCTCTGTCGCTTTTGATGAGCATGCAGTTGCGCACGGGCACTATCGACGTCACGCCTCAATTTTTGGTATTGAGCGGTCTGCATATAATTCGGATCATGTGCGATTGCAGGTTCAGTACCTACGGCGATCATCCCAAGTCCAGACGCCTTGGGAAAATCAAAATTTTCACCTGTGCCTTCGCCGTAACTTGCACCAAATATCGTTATGTCATGTTTGCCTGCTGGTAAATCCACAGGTATCGCCCGTGTAATAATGCCACCTTGGGATGTCACCAGAACATCACTGACTTTTGATCGCACTGAAAATTCATCGGCCCACGCACCGCTGGCCATCAATCCGACCAAACATCCTAAAATCACACGCATAAAATATCCTCCAATATTATTGGCATCAAAACATAAAAAAATGCCCGCGCAAAGGCGGGCATTTTAGAATGGCGATTTACTGCCAAATTTCAGAGGGCTTAGCCTTTTTTCAGAACTTCACGTCCCAACAGTTCTGCGATTTGAATTGTGTTCAACGCCGCGCCCTTGCGCAGATT
>DKMK01000098.1 GCA_002469545.1 Rhodobacterales bacterium UBA7416
AACCTAAATCTGGTGCGTCTACCATTCCGCCACACCCGCACTAACAAAGTGTCAAACACTTCGAATTCGGCGTCTTCTAGCGCAGTCCGATTAACGACACCAGCACAAAATGCACCAAATTTCACAATTTTTAAAAACCACTCAGAACTTAGTTCGCAAAGCGTTTGAAACTGCGGCGTGGATCCGGTCCCTGCCCTAAAAATCCCTGCACAACAGACGCCAAATGTTGCGATACACGCGCATGTTGTCCTTGGCGTTGTTCCTCGTGCGCTTTTGCAAAACGACCCGTCAATGCCTCCAAATCACCTTCGATAATTATGGGCGCCAACAACAAGTTGCCCGATTTGCCATCCACAACACTTATAGAGAAATTGATGTGGTGAACGCCAACATCCGTGCGTTGCATGCGACGCACCCGCGGCGTTGGCGACTTAAAGTCATGGATAACAATCTCGAGGTTCACCGCGCGGCGACCACGCAGTTTTTGTGAACCCAATTTTGTTGCAGTCTCTACCAAAGAAATCACTTTAGCAGCCGTATTTCCACTGCCCTCGCCATGCCAAACGATATTCGCCGTTCCACCCTTAACGCGTGCGCTTGGATGAATTGCGACGTTTACTTGGGCAACTGACCAGCGGTTCGTCTCAAACGTTGAAATTGGATGCTTGTAATATGTGCGCCACAGGCTACCTTGCGCAGATACCTGACTGGTCGAAAGAATACATGCCAACACTGCAAAAACTAACGGAAACTTCATTTATAAACACCCCTTCGATATTAAACGCTAACTGACTGACTCATTCAACCATTATTGGTCAAACACAGATAAAAGCGTCCCCACGCGATTATTATATGGGGTGTGTTTAAAAATTCACAAGGTGATCATTTTTTGTGCATTTTGCCTAATAATTAGGCAGTCACTTACAATCTACCTTACACGATGACGCAGTAGCCTTTAAGGAATTGAAATCCACATGCACATTAGTGCAAACAAACCAAGTACGCTCCACATAGGAAATTCTAATGAAAAAAATTGAGGCAATAATCAAGCCATTTAAGTTAGACGAAGTAAAAGAAGCATTACAAGACGTCGGCGTCCAAGGTTTATCCGTGATCGAAGCAAAGGGTTTCGGTCGCCAAAAAGGTCACACAGAATTATACCGCGGCGCAGAATATGTTGTTGATTTTCTTCCAAAGGTAAAAATCGAAGTCGTGATTGCAGACGATCAATTGGATGCAGTCATCGAAGCAATCATTGCGGCCGCCCGCACAGATAAAATCGGAGATGGCAAAATTTTCGTCTCCACCGTAGAACAAGCAATCCGCATCCGCACCGGCGAAGATGGTGTCGAAGCGCTTTAATTAAGAATAAGTCAGAAAGGGAACTCAAAATGAGTGCAAAAGATCTCGTAAAACGCATCGCGGACGAAGACATCCAATATGTCGACATCCGTTTCACAGACCCACGTGGTCGCCTACAACACGTGACAGTGATCAACGATGAAATCGACGAAGATTTCCTCGAAGGTGGCATGATGTTTGATGGATCGTCCATCGCAGGTTGGAAATCAATTGATGATTCCGACATGAAATTGATCCCCGATTGCGACAGCGCATACATCGATCCTTTCTATGCTGAAAAAACAATCTGTGTGCACTGCCACGTTGTTGAACCAGACACTGGCGAAACATACGAACGTTGCCCACGCTCAACAGCTATCCGCGCCGAAGAGTATTTGATCGCATCAGGTATCGGCGACACATCATTTTGGGGCCCAGAAGCAGAATTCTTCTTGTTCGACGATGTTCGCTTCTCAAACTCAATCAACAAAGTTTCTTACGAAGTTGATGCGGCTGATGCGTCTTGGAATTCAGACACAGAATTCGAAATGGGCAACATGGGCCACCGTCCGGGTCTTAAGGGCGGTTACTTCCCAGTTAACCCAACAGACGCAGCCCAAGATTTGCGCGGCGAAATGCTTTCTACGATGAAAAACATCGGCATGAAGGTTGATAAACACCACCACGAAGTGGCGTCATGTCAGCACGAATTGGGCCTTGTTTTTGGCACACTTGTGAAACAAGCAGACGAATTGCAAAAATACAAATACATCGTACACAATGTTGCACACGCCTACGGTAAATCAGCAACATTCATGCCAAAACCTATCTATGGTGATAACGGCACGGGTATGCACGTGAACATGTCAATCTGGAAAGAAGGCAAACCATTGTTCGCAGGCGACAAATACGCTGATCTGTCTGACGAAGCATTGTACTTCATTGGTGGTATCCTAAAGCACGCGAAATCATTGAACGCGTTCACAAACCCATCAACAAACAGCTACAAACGCCTGATCCCAGGTTTCGAAGCACCAGTTCTACGCGCCTACTCTGCGTCTAACCGTTCTGGCTGTGTACGTATTCCATGGGCTGAATCCCCCAAGGCAAAACGCGTCGAAGCACGTTTCCCTGATCCAGCAGCAAACCCATACTTGTGTTTCTCTGCATTGTTGATGGCTGGCCTTGACGGCATCCGCAACAAAATCGATCCAGGCCCTGCATCTGACAAAGATTTGTACGACCTACCACCAGAAGAAATGGCAGGCATCCCAACTGTATGTGGATCACTTCGTGAAGCATTAGAAGAGCTACGCGCAAGCCATGCTTACCTAACAGAAGGCGGCGTGTTCACAGAATCTCAAATCCAAGGCTATATCGAGCTGAAAGAAGAAGAGAACACATTGTACGAACACACACCACACCCTGTGGAATTCCAAATGTACTACAGCTGCTAGGGCCCCGACTCAAAGCTGTTAGAATATTTGAATGAATACAAAGCCTCGCAGTTTTCTGCGGGGCTTTTTTATCGGGACCAAAGGGCGGCTTTACCTATGGTTATATCCCTCGCGCCGCGACCATGCAAATAAGTGATTTCATACGGACAGTCGGCGGTGGTCAAAAGTTGGGCAATTTGGATCAACCCATCGCCCGATCCACCACCAGCAACCAAAACCCTCAATGTCTTGCGCCAGTCCCGTTTCCCTTGAAACAAAAAATGATCAATTTCCAACGGATGTGACGGCGACCCAACGATCAAACGCTTACGTTCATCCTCTGGCTTACGCTCTGGATACGGATAGGCATCGTATTGATTTATGACGTCATTCATGGCTTCTCTTTTCCAACACAATTTCCAAACTGTCGTGTTGTTCCCGACTTAACCGATCAAACGGCACGACAATGCTGTGGATTCCAAAAACAATCGCTCCTGATTTTGGTAACTTACACAGCGATTGGCGCTCGACACGCATCCACTGATCTGGCGTCTTTTCGCGCGTGCGTCGTTGATCAGTGCGTCGCGGTTGATGCAAGTCGGGATCATTATAAATCAACCAATTTGCCCGATACATATCTTGTTCAGGTCGCATCATTCGAAACATCCGCTCGACGCGGCGCGCCAAATCAGCGCCGTATTCTTTCACAGGTTCATGAATGCCTGTCATCGGCCGCATAAATTTTTCAGACAACGACCAACTGGCTGGAAAACACATCGCCCCGCCAACCAACACATGTTCATCCCCCACAGGCAGCATCAAACACAAATCTTGTTGCACCAACGCGCGCGCTGTCAGCAATGGCTGATTCCAATCCAACGCAACAGACACCCCATCGGGTCGGTGTACGCATTGTGCATCAACTGTGTACGCTTTGTGCACAGTCAAAGCAGCCAATATATGTTCCAACAACTCCCGCGCCGCGCCGCCCGCACATACATCAACGGCTAAAACCTTGTCACGCCTTTGGGACAGCAAATAATCAACATACCCCATCTGCCCCGCAAACGCGCTGTCCACAATAATCCAATCATCGCGATCCAACGGGTTTATTCCCGGCAGTCGCGCCAAATGTTGGTCGTGCCACGGGCTAATTGGCAGGTGATCTTGGCAAATATTATCAAACTTTAAATCCATAACTTACTGTTACATTTCAGTGTAAAAATTCAAATGGGAATTTCAGTAATTTTGATTTTTCAACACTTTGTGTTAGAAAGCTCGGATTATGAAACCAATTTATTCTCTATCCTGCGCGCTTATTCTTGCGTCTTGTTCGGCAATCGTCGTTCCAGACGCAACAAAACAACCACCCCCCAAACCACCAACCGATACCAAGGCACCCATTCAGAATTTCACGGGTAAGATCGAATTTATTGACCCAACCTGCCCCCAAAAACCACAACAGTTTTGCAAACTCAAAAACATCCATACATTCACAGAACCAGATGGCGCACTTGCATGGGAAACCGATGCTTGGAACAGTGCGAATGCCAAAGGTATCCAATCAGGCACAACCAACGGTGCAGACATTCCCAAAGCCGCGCAAATTTTCGTAGGTAAACCATTCGACCCCGGCATTATTCAGGCCGCAATCATCCATGATCACTACACATTTGCTGAAAACCGCGTACGAAACTGGGCCGCAACACATCGAATGTATCTGGAGATTTTGTTGGACCAAGGCGTTAACCCAATCGTCGCCTACACGCAATATTTTGCAATCTATACCTTCGGCGATCACTGGATTGAACTGGTTGCTGGTGAAAAATGCAAATTCGTAATTTGCAACAAATCTGTCAAACAAGACCAAGGTCAGTTCCACGAAGAAAGCAGATTACACACAGACGAAGCAGCCAATGCAATCATCGAAGTTTACCAACGCTTGTCGACGCAAAACAAACTTCAAAAGTTTATAAATCCACTAACGCCAGAACGTATTCAACGTATCGCCTTGGAATATGACCCAGAAAATGTCTTCCTCAAATCCAAGGGTTCACCCATTCGTATGTCTGAACAAAATGCAAAATGGCTTGCGGAAAACACACAATTCATTGCCGAAAGTGACCCAAACCGCTGAAAATATTTTCAGATTACCTCTCAATATTTGCGAAATGTCCAATACTCCCATCCCTTAAAACCGACCCCAATGCCGTTTTTGGACATGCAAGCATCCCAGATGTTGATTTTCCTACATGTAAGGAGAGCCAAATGAGCACAAACTATTCAGACACCCGTAAGATTGACCCTTCCAAAGGCACACACCTGCCAGATGGATCACCCAATGATGGCGACCGCATTGAAATCGGTCCAACATTATTGGCCATGCAAGAATGGGAAGCCGCGGGCCTTACCCTGCCCAATCTGGAACGCATGCGTGCATTTCGCCACAAACGTTTGACCCAACACATTGTTGATCGCGAATGGGGTGGCCTGTTGATGTTTGACCCCCTCAACATCCGCTACGCCACAGACAGCACAAATATGCAGCTTTGGAACACACATAATCCATTTCGCGCCGTATTGGTCTGCGCCGATGGGTACATGGTTATTTGGGACTACAAAAACTCTCCTTTCTTGTCGACTTTCAATAAATTGGTACGCGAACAACGCTCTGGCGCTGATCTATTCTACTTTGATCGTGGTGATAAAATTGACATCGCCGCAGATGTGTTTTCCAAAGAGGTGCGCGATCTGATTGACGAACATGGTGGTGGTAACAACCGCCTTGGCATGGACAAGGGCATGTTGCACGGCATTCGCGCACTTGAATCCCAAGGTTTCACAATCATGGATGGCGAAGAATGCACCGAAAAATCGCGATCCATCAAAGGCCCCGATGAAATTTTGGCCATGCGTTGCGCCAGCCACGCTTGCGAAGCAGCAGTCAAAGAAATGGAAGATGCCATCCAAGTCGGTATGTCCGAAGACGAAATCTGGGCCGAATTACACCGCGCCAACATCGCACGCGGCGGCGAATGGATCGAAACGCGCCTACTGTCCACGGGCCCACGCACGAACCCATGGTTCCAAGAATGCGGGCCGCGCCGCCTGAATAACAACGAAATCCTTGCTTTTGATACTGATCTTATCGGGTGTTACGGCATCTGCATCGACATCAGCCGTACATGGTGGATTGGGGACGAAAAACCGCGTGCTGATATGATTTACGCGATGCAACACGCCCACGAACACATTCATACAAATATGGCGATGCTGAAACCAGGCGTGCCATTGCGTGATCTCACATTCAATGGGCATCAACTGGATGATCAATACTCCAAAGGCAAATATGGCTGTCGCTTCCACGGCGTTGGATTATGTGATGAATGGCCGCTCATAACCTATTCCGACAAACACGTCGAAGGCGCGTTTGACTATGAACTAGAGGCAGGCATGGTCCTTTGTGCAGAAGCATTGGTCTCACCCGAAGGCGGTGATTTTTCAATCAAGCTGGAAGACCAAGTACTAGTCACAGAAGATGGGTTTGAAAACCTGACTAAATACCCCTTCTGTCCACACTTGATGGGCGAAACCTAACGCATCTCGCCCATTCAGTATTTACTGATTGGGCGTCAATAATTTGACTGTTCACCGATGTTGAAAGACCATTTGCCCCCTCTTCATATTGAGTTGAATGACCTTTAATTTTAAAAACCATCAAAAAAATACGTGACGTAGATCGCGATTACAGAACAGCTATGTCAAAAAATTACTTCTATTTTTCATAAATGCGATGATCCAGCGTGGCATGTAAACGGATTTAACAATGACCAAATTTTAATTTCAGTGATTTTCAAAGGATTACTTGTAAATACGAAAATGCCAATAAAATAAGGTGACAAGGCCAAAAAAATCATCAAAAAGAGAAGTTAATATATTGTAAATGCCAATTTCAACACCATGTATTTAACAAGCCGAGCAATCGGACAGACTGCCAAAAGTGACTGCCACTTAGCAAATATCAAATTTCGCGACATCTGTCGCACCACAATTTAAATCACGTTTAGGGGTGTCTGCATCTCTATGGGGGAACGAAAAATGATTAAAAATATTTTGACAACCGCATTTACCATCTGCTTTGCATTTCCTGCAGGCGCTAACACTTGGACGTCTGAAACAACAGATGGTGTTCACATGGCATCTGTTATCAGCGACGAAAACGAAATATCAGTTTTTTGCGATGCTGGTATCAACGCACCCATCACATCTATCAACTTTGTGGTCGACGGCGTTACACCTGTACCGCTCAGCAATATCGCGTTGTTCTTTGACAAAGATCTACCAATCTATATCGCCACGGACGTCGAAGGCGGCATTGGTTCCACCACGCAACAAGACGCCATTGAATTCACAAACATCATTGGCTTGATGAAAAGCGCGAACAAATTAAAGGTCCGCCTGTTTAACGGCTCTCAACACACGTTCCGCCTGTCAGGTTCAACCAAAGCCATCGGAAACTGCACACCTGATTTCCAACGCTTTACGCTGGCGTTAAACTAAAGGCGAATTTTATCGCCTTTTGCCACCTGCCCCCTATACCAAACCCTTGGTGATCGTGTAACGTCTGTCAAAACGAGCAACACGGAATCAAGAGCCCAAAATGGCCGATAATCTATTTACCGACGAAACGCCTTCGGGCAAATCCTATGACGCCTCCTCGATCCAAGTGCTCGAGGATATGGAACACGTCCGCCTGCGCCCTGGTATGTATATCGGCGGCACGGACGATCGCGCCCTGCATCACATGGTGGCGGAAATCGTCGACAACTCGATGGACGAAGCCGTCGCAGGCCACGCCACATGGATCGAAGTCGAACTTCACGAAAACTTCCACGTCACCGTACGCGACAACGGTCGCGGTATCCCTGTGGATATGCACCCCAAATTCCCAGACAAATCAGCCCTCGAAATCATCTTTTGCACGTTGAACGCTGGTGGTAAATTCTCGGGCGACAACTACGAAACATCGGGCGGCCTGCACGGTGTGGGTTCATCCGTTGTAAATGCCCTCTCCGATTACCTGCACGTCGAAGTCGCCAAAAACCGCGAACTCTTCGCGATGGATTTCTCGCGTGGTATCCCACAGGGCAAATTGCAAAACATGGGGCCAACCCAAAACCGTCGCGGCACATCCGTGTCCTTTCACCCTGACCCCGACATCTTCGGCACATCCGCCAAATTCAAACCAAAACGCCTGTACGATATGGCCAAATCCAAGGCATACCTGTTTTCAGGCGTCGAAATCCGCTGGAAAGTTGCGCAATCATGCCTTGCCGCTGGCGATGAAACACCCCTCACAGATACCTTCAAATTCCCCAACGGTCTGGCCGATTACCTGACCGAACGCCTTGAAGGCGCATCGGTCTATTCCGAAATCCCCTTCGCTGGCAAAGTCAAATTCGCCGAAAAATTCGGCAACAACGTGGTTGGCTACGTCGAATGGGCCATCAACTGGACGCCCTCACGCGACAGCTTCACTCAATCCTATTGTAACACCGTCCCAACACCCGAAGGCGGCACACACGAAAGCGGCTTCTGGGCCGCTGTCCTAAAAGGCATCAAAGCTTATGGCGAACTGGTGAATAACAAAAAAGCGGCGAGCATCACCCGCGAGGATGTAATGGGCGGCGGTTGCGCCCTCGTCTCCTGCTTTATCTCTGAACCAAAATTCGTGGGCCAAACCAAGGATCGCTTGGCAACGGTCGAAGCTCAAAAATGGGTCGAAAACTCTGTGCGCGATCACTTTGATAACTGGCTGGCCTCCAACAACAAATCCGCTGGCGCAATCCTTGATTACATGGTGCTCAAGGCCGAAGAACGCCTGCGTCGCAAAGCCGAAAAAGACACCCAACGCAAATCCGCCACCAAAAAACTCCGCCTACCCGGTAAACTGACCGACTGTTCGCAAAACACCCGCGAAGGCACGGAATTGTTCATCGTAGAGGGCGACTCTGCGGGTGGTTCCGCCAAAATGGCACGCGACCGTAAAACGCAGGCATTACTACCATTGCGCGGTAAAATCCTGAACGTCCTTGGCGCGGCCAGCAACAAAATGACCGCCAACAACGAAATCAACGACCTATGCCAAGCATTGGGCGTGCAAATGGGCACAAAATTCAACGTCGATGATTTACGCTATGAAAAAATCATCATCATGACCGATGCGGACGTCGACGGCGCCCACATCGCCGCATTATTAATGACATTCTTCTTCACTCAAATGCGCCCATTAATCGACAACGGCCACCTGTATATGGCCTGCCCGCCCCTGTTCCGCCTAACCCAAGGCGCAAAACGCGTGTACTGTATGGACGACGCGGAAAAAGACGCATGGATGGAAAAGGGTCTGGGCGGTCGCGGCAAAATCGACACCTCACGGTTTAAGGGTCTTGGTGAAATGGATGCCAAAGATTTGAAAGAAACCACAATGAAGAAAGACACCCGTCAGCTGATCCGTATCACGATGGACGAGGATGAACCGGGCCAAACAGACGATCTGGTGGATCGTTTGATGGGCAAAAAGCCAGAGTTGCGGTTTGAGTATATTCAGGCGAATGCGAAGTTTGCTGAAGATTTAGATGTATGAGAAATTGGGCCTAGCCCAAATTCTCTAACCGGCAGTTTATTGCGAAGTGATGAGTGAGAGGGAAACGGTTGCCTGATTGCGTTCCTTTTTAAAATTGTACATTACAGAAGCAACATTTATTTAAGGATTTTATTGTGCGTAAAACTTTCTGGGTCTCACTTTTTAAACTTAAAATCCATGAAACCAATAAAACCTTGAGATATTTAAATCGCAATGGTGAGTCAGATGAAGATATTTTTCTGAATCTTGGAAATTTATTTAGGAAGCAATCTATTGGAATTGTCAAAGATTGTTCTACACTTTTTGTCATTTACCTACTGCTTTATGCATTTGGTAACACTAGTGAAACAAAAGTTACAATAGCTGGTGTTTCGGCGTCAATTCCCTCTACTTTTGTTACCTTAACCGCCAGTGTTCTGTTTTTCTTTTTTGTAATGAGGCTTATATCAATTTTACAACTAATTTTCACCCGAACAACGTTTGGCCTAAGAATGTCAAAACACAAGTTCGATTTTGGCTCGTTCGCATTTTACCATGGTCAAGAGGACTTGGCACAATCGGTGCCAGTTTTCTACTCACACTTTTTCAAATCAAAAATTCCGTTTTCCAATTTACCTTTGCTTATAATTATTTTTCCTTACTTGGCATTACTTATGCCATTATCAGCGTTCGTTATGTTTTTATGGAGTTTTAATATTGATGTTTTACTCGAAGTGGATAAATTCTCTATAAACTGGATTATCGCTTGCATAAGTAATTTAATCCTTTCTCTAAGTTTTTTATATTTGATACTTTTTGTGGTTCCATTTCCCTATGTAAAAGACGCATCTGGAATTAGTTGGTTTCTTAAGAAAACTAGACCAATAAAAACACCAGCGCCTTCACTTGGGGAGGCGTAAAACGCCTTCCCGGGGGGAAGTGAAGGCGCGGCATGTTCTGGCGAACATGCCAAAGATAACCATACTGTCATCCCCGACTTGATCGCGGGTATCTCTCAAATTTGGCGTTTCCCAATCACCATGCTACCCTCGACCCACCAACTCGGAGGCTCCCATGCTAAAACAAGCCCTACTCGTAACCGCCCTACTCTGCACCATCAGCACAACCGCCAGCGCCCAAATGGTCGACGCCGCCCAAATCCGTCCTATCCTAACGATGACAAAATCGAGTTGGGTCGCCGTACGCGAATGGAATGGCCAAGATTTGATCTACTTCACCCACCTCGAAAGCTGGCGATGTGGTCTGACGTCTGTCACCTACACAATCAACGACGCCCCCGAGCCAAAAACATGGGAACTGGCCCCGTGTGACGAGGCCAACCCAATGGCCATCCCAGATGGTCATCTCGTCTACACAGATTTCCCACTGGGCAGCATCGAAACCCTGCGCATCGACATCATATATGACGATGACACCACCGACAGCGAAACATACGCACGCAAGGCTATTCAAATCCAGTAATTTTGGGTTTAATCACAACCGAACCGTACACTGATTTAAAATATATATTTTAAATCAATTACTTAACATAGTGCCCCCATGCGGACACTACCCCTTGGACCGTTCCAACATCCCAAATAAATCACGTGGATCATCAGGATCAGCCAGCATATCCAACTGCTCAAAAAACGCCGTACCTTCGATGTTTTTCAACACATACCGCAACGCCGAAAAATCCTCGATCGCGAAACCCACAGAATCAAACAACGTGATCTGCGATTCAGACGTCCGCCCCGTGGCCGCGCCCGTCATAACTTCCCATAATTCCGTAACAGGATGATCCGCATCCAACTGCTGAATTTCCCCCTCAACCCGCGTCTGTTCTGGATACTCAACAAAGATATCAGAGCGCTTCAAAATATCCCCATGCAATTCCGTCTTGCCCGGACAATCCCCACCAATCGCATTGATATGAACGCCCGCGCCCACCATATTATCCGTCAAAATCGTCGCGCTCGCCTTATCCGCCGTACAAGTCGTAATAATCTGCGCCCCAGCAATCGCTTCCTGCGCCGTTTTACACGCCACAACAGTCAATCCTTTGCCCGTCAAATTACGAACCGCCTTGGCCGTGGCCGCTGGATCAATATCGTACAACCGAACAGTATCAATCCCACAAACCGCCTTAAACGCCATGCACTGAAACTCGGACTGTGCCCCATTCCCAATCATCGCCATCGTCGTCGCACCTTTAGGCGCCAAATACTTGCCCACCAACGCAGACGTCGCTGCCGTCCGCATCGCCGTCAGCATCGTCATTTCCGACAGCAAAACAGGATACCCAGATTGCACATCCGCCAACAATCCAAACGCCGTAACAGTCTGCAAACCTTCCTTGGTATTCTTGGGATGCCCGTTCACATATTTAAACCCATACATGTCGCCATCCGATGTCGGCATCAATTCAATCACACCCACATCAGAATGCGATGCCACGCGGGGCGTTTTATCAAACAACGGCCAGCGTTTAAAATCCGCCTCAACCTCTGCCGCCAGTTCAACCAGCGCCTTTTCAATCCCGATGTGGCTTATCAACCCCATCATGTTATCCACGGAAACAAACGGCACATATGCCTTATCGGATGGTGTCAGCATTTAAAAACTCCAAGTCGTTCTGTCAAAAATTCGCCGCCCTAAAAGCGACCCCAATAAATCCACCATCAAACGCGCGGTTTTGCCCGTGTCGTCCAAAATGGGGTTCAATTCTACAATGTCCATGGATGAAACCAAGCCACTGTCATGCAGAAATTCCATCACCAAATGTCCTTCGCGTTCCGTCGCACCACCTGGCACAGTCGTGCCAACCGCAGGTGCAATCGCAGGGTCCAGAAAATCCACATCCAAAGACACGTGCAACAGACCGTTTTCATCACGCACGCGATCCAGAAACGCTTTCAATGGCGCCTTCATCCCAAACTCATCAATATAACGCATATCAGCCACGGAAATATTCAACGCCTGCAACGCCTTCTTTTCCGCCAAATCAACAGACCGCAATCCAATCATTGCCACATTGCAGGGCGGCACAACGACGTCCAACGCTGGATAATCCTCAAACCCAGCCTGCCCCGTTACATATGCCACAGGCGTGCCATGCAAATTGCCACTGCTTGTTGAATGCGGCGTGTGAAAATCGGGATGCGCGTCCAGCCATAATACAAACAGCGGTCGATCAACCGATGCGGCAAAGGATGCAACACCCGAAACCGTCCCAGACGATAACGCATGATCCCCGCCCATAAAGATTGGAAACCCATGCGTCATCTGTTCCTTGGCCACATCAGCCAAGGCGCGCGTCCACGCCACATTTTCCGCCAACTTATGAACGCCATCGCGATCCGCTGGATCATCCGCATGGGGTTTGGGTGCAACATCACCCAGATCAACCACCCTGTGCCCCTGATCCGCAATCGCTTGCTCAATCCCAACTGTTCGCAAGGCATCCGGCCCCATCAAACACCCTTTTTTGGCTTTGCCACAATCCAGCGGCACACCAATCAATATACAATTTTTCTGTTCCATAGATGCAGTTTGCAATTCAAAACGGGAAACAGTAAACCAGTCATATTGCCCAATTCAAGCAGTGATTGAGCGAAATGGATACCATGCATGGACACTTTGGATAAAAACCTACTGAACGCGTTGAAAAAGAACGCCCGCGCCAGCCTGTCCGATCTAGCAATAGACCTCAACATCACCCGCGCCACAGTACGCGCACGCATGAACGCTCTAACCACATCGGGTGAAATCGCAGGCTTTACCGTACTGACAAAATCAGACGTCACCCCCCACCCCGTGCGCGGCTTAATGATGCTGGAAATCGAAGGCACCGGTGCGCATACAATCCGACAAAAACTACTGTCCATGCCACAGGTCACATGCGTTCACACCACCAACGGCAAATGGGACATGATTGTTGATATTGGCACACAGACTTTGGGACAGTTTGATGACTGTCTGTTTAAAGTGCGCAAGATTAGCGGTGTTAAGGGGTCAGAGACTAATTTGCTTTTGTCGACGAAGCAGTCATAAAGTGGACATAGTGAAAACGCCAGCTTTAGAACAATGTTTAAAAACAATAGACTTAAGAGCCAATGTCCGCTTAGAGCCATGAGCAGACATGGCGCGTTTGTCGAAGCTAGAACCATTCAGAATTGGCAAAACCGTCGCCTTTGGCACAAAGCTGACATATCATTGTGTCGTTTTTCGGCCCCCTTGGATTCTATCGTGTTACAGATCCACTTCCCATTGCTTCTGGATCGATACAAGCAATAAAAGTCCATTGAGATGGTACGACACCAAGTTTACCGCACAACGCCATCGATGATGCATTGTCTGCTGTGATCCCAGTATTGAATGAACAAGCTCCAAGATTTTCCCACATCCAAACAATTGACTGCGCCCCAAGAATCAAACCGATCCTCTCGCCACGGCGGGCTTCATCGGTTGCCAGCATGCCCCAAAATGCATCCTTGGCTCTCGTGCTATTAGGGTGATTGCTAAGATAGGATGATGCGGTTGCCACCACTTTGCCGGCGCAATCTACCGCAGCAAGACAAACGCCCTCCCGGCTGATTCCGCGCATGGCGGAACCTGGAACTGGCATCACACCGCAGGCAAGCGAAACTTTAGCAACCTCACTAACCAATTTAGTAGATGATCTTTGGTCCAAGACTACAACAGACAAATCATCCGGCAATTGGTGCTCACTCAATACTTTCCTGCTGATATCTAGTGCAGGTTTTTCACCTCGACATTGTTCGTAGCGACTTGCATTCATGCCATGAGCTTTGAGCTCCGAGCAGAACTTGTCCGCCTGATCAATTGGGTAATACTGACAGCTTGCTGCGCCTTGAAGGCTTGCCAATGAGAGCATTTTGTAAACGGCATCGTCTTTTGGATCACACAGGGAAACCATCCGGCCATAGAATGAGTAAGCCGGATTATCTTTCATCAGTTGCCACAGCTTCTGGCCTCTCTGCATCAAGGAAATCTGCTCGGCACTACCAAAATACTCGCCAGTATCACTCATTTAGGAACTCCTACGTATTATAATACTCCTAGTGAAAACATTAGCATCCAAAAGCCTAATTTTCTACATAGTGAAAAATTTTTATCAATGTCTACAATTGGTACTAGATATCGATGGGTGGCTTGTCGTTGGCGGTACGGCGAACAAGTAAGAAAATCGTCGCTTCGTCCGCACTGCTAACCTTCTGATATTATATTATGCTGAATTTGATTCATCTAGATGATTTCGCTAAATACAATAAATGTACTCAACCCTCCCAATACACATCCATCCCATAACCGCCGCCGATACAATCGACCTGCGCCACAGCGTCATGTGGCCCAACCACCCCAAAGAACATGTCATCATTGATGGCGATGGAACCGCCACCCATTTCGGCGCGATCCATCAGGGTAAAATCATCGGCGTCGCCAGCTTCTTCCCCGATGGTACATCATATCGCCTACGCAAACTTGCCGTTGATCAAAAATTCCAACGCATGGGCGTCGCCTCTGCGTTATTAACCACCGCCACGGCTGAACTTAGAAAAATGGGATGTACGCAAATCTGGTGCGATGCGCGACAATACGCTTCCGCGTTCTATCAACGAAATGGTTTTGAATTGGGGGCGCAGACATTCCAAAAGAACGGGATGGATTACGTCAAAGCATACAAAACGGTGTAATGCCCTGCCTGTGTACGGGTTGTGCATCACTTGTGCACAGGTTGTGCATCGTGAATTTAAGCCTCATGCCCACGGGCATTTGATTTTATCAAATCCCTACCGAACGGGCCAATTCTACGAATTGACCTCTTTCAATGCTTCCAATCCGATCCACTCTTCTTCCAGCTCGGCCAATCTCTCGTGACGTTCAATCAGCCCGTCGGTGGCCTTTTGGAACTTCACAGGATGTTCTGTAAACAGATCAGGTTGCGACAGAAACTCTTCCAGTTTGGTAATCTCCGCTTCGGTGCGTTCAATCAATGCAGGCAGCTTTTCCAGACGATCCGTTTGGGCAAACGTGATCCCGCCACCAACTGCTGTCGTTGATGACTTATCCGTCTTGCCTTGCTTTTTCTTACCTGCCTTCTTGGTCACGACATCACCGCCACCACGCAATTTCTTCTGCGTCTGATAATCAGTCCAGCCACCGGCATATGGCGTCACAACACCGTTGCCTTCAAAGGCCAAGGTCGTGGTCGCCACACGGTCAAGGAAGTCACGATCGTGGCTTACCAACAAAACAGTGCCATCATAGCCGTCCAAAATTTCCTGAAGTAAATCAAGGGTTTCCACGTCCAAGTCATTTGTCGGTTCATCCATCACCAACAAATTGCTTTCGCGCGCCATGATCCGCGACAACAACAAACGCGCTTTCTCGCCGCCCGATAAAACGGACACAGGGCCACGTGCTTGGTTTTCATCGAACAGGAATTCTTTCAGATAGCCGACAACATGTCGAGGCATTCCGCGCACCATGATTTGATCGTTCTTCCCTGAAACGCCCAGATCCTTATCCTCGGTCAAACTCTCCCACAATGTATGGGCCGGGTTCAGCGCGGAACGGTTCTGATCGAAAATCGCAGGCAACAGGTTCACACCCATTTTCACGGTACCACTGTCAGGTTCCAAAGCACCCGTCAGGATATTCAAAACGGTGGTTTTACCAACGCCATTTGGCCCAACCAACGCAATACGTTCACCGCGTGTGACCTTAAGTGTCAGATTTTCAACGATTGTCTTGCTTTCAAAGGCCTTTGAAACCCCATCCACATTCACAACCAACTTGCCCGATTTAGGCCCATCCGCAAACGCCATCGCCGCCGCACCTTGGCGCTTGATCTGGCCCGAACGCTCGTCCTTTAGATCACCCAAACGGCGTACACGCCCTTGGTTACGTTTGCGACGTGCCGAAATACCTTCAACCGCCCAACGTGCTTCTGCCTTGATCAAACGGTTCAATTTGTGGCGTTGTTGATCTTCTTCTTCGAACGTCTTGTCGCGCCAATCCTCGAATGCCTCAAACCCCTGTGGATTTTGGCGTACCTTGCCGCGATCCACCCACATGGTGGCACGGGTCAGTGTGCGCAGGAATGCACGGTCGTGTGAAATCAACACAAACGCCTTTTTGGTTTGGCGCAATTCATCTTCTAGCCATTGAATGGCTTCGATATCCAAATGGTTTGTCGGCTCGTCCAGCAACATCAATTCAGGCTCTTCGGCCATGATTTTAACCAATGCAGAACGGCGACGTTCACCACCAGACGCCGTAGCAGGTGACGTATCCAAATTCAGCTTAAGCCCATCAGCAATGATATCAACCTTGTAGGAATCCAACGGATCCAATTCAGACCGCGCGTAATCGCCCAACGTGGCAAACGCAGATAAATCAGGGTGTTGATCCATATAACCAACAGTTTGACCAGGACGCAGGAAAATATTCCCCTGATCCGCTTCGATCAATCCAGCGATCACCTTCATCAAGGTGGATTTACCCGAACCGTTGCGTCCAACTAAACACATGCGATCACCCTCTTGGATCGTCAGGCCAAGGCCATCAAAAACAGGGTTTCCGCCAAAAGTTAGCGATATATCAGAGAGGGTCAAAATCGGAGGTCGTGCCATACCGCCCTAATCCAGCAAATGCACAGTCGCGTCAAGACGTCAAAATTGCTTACAAACACAGTCTTAACTTGCCAGTACAGAGTCTGTTGCCTAAAACATCCAGAGTGAATTAACAAAGGTCTTATAAAATGCTGTCGTCATTCCGTCCAAACAAGAAGAACCAACCCTTTGTTTTAGGCCTTTTAGGGCTCTTAGCCTTTGGTCTTGTTGGGTTTGCATCCGGGGGCATTTCAGGTGGTCAAATCAATTCGATTGGCTCGGTTGGTAACGAACCTATTCCAGTAAATACATATGCACAAAGCTTACGCGGTACCGTACAAAACATTTCACGCAGCATTGGCCGGGAATTAACGGCCCAAGAAGTGTTGGCATCAGGTATGCAAAGCACAGCGTTGCAAAACGTTATATCAGCCGCAGCCCTGTCCAACGAAGCGTCGCGGATTGCACTAAGTGTCGGCGACACGCAAGTGGCCGAAGAAATTACATCATCACCTTCATTCACGGGTATTGACGGTAAATTCGATATTGAAGCATATGAATTCACACTTGAACGTAATAATTTATCCGTAAGGGACTATGAAGATCAAACGCGCAAAGCTTTGGCGCGGGGTCTGGTAGAAGCAGCGATCGCAAATGGTGCGGAAACGCCAAAAGTACACGCCATGTCACTGATTTCGTTTGCACGCGAAACACGCTCATTTGATTGGGTTAGCATTAATGTTTCATCACTTGAAAATCGCGCCACTGCGCCATCTAATGCGCAGATTGATGCGCAATATTCAAAAACACCCGCGTCTTATACTGCACCGCTAACACGCAAAATTACATACGTACACTTAGCGCCAGAAATGCTGGCCGATCGTGTAGAGGTGCCAACAGGCATTTTAGAACAAGCATACAAAGATCAAACGTCACGTTTTAGCCGCCCAGCACGTCGCGCAGTTGATCGCATTTCGTTCCCAAATATGGACGCCGCAAACATAGCAAAAGAACAATTGGATGCGAATGTATTTACATTCGACAGCTTGGCGACAAACCGTAATTTGACACTTGCCGACATTGATCTGGGCGAGATTGAGCAAGGCCAATTAGAAACTGTCGTAGACAGTGCATTATTTGGTACAAAAGAGTTAGGCATCATTGGCCCATTTGAAACGGATTTGGGCCCGGCTCTGTTCCGTGTAAACGCTATAATGGATTCACAAAGCACATCGTTTGACGAAGCAAAGCCAGAATTGATGGCCGAATTTGTCGGCGAAGAAAGCCGTCTGCTAATTGTTGAAATGTACGAAGATATCAACGATCTGTTGGCACAAGGTTTAAACTTAGAAGAAATCGCATCTGAAACCGCTATGACATTGGGCCAGATCGAAATTCACAGCGACACCCAAGA
>DKMK01000124.1 GCA_002469545.1 Rhodobacterales bacterium UBA7416
TGCTACGCCACCACCAACCGCCAAGAAGCCGTCAAAGCGGTCGCCCCATTGGTCGACGCCCTGTTAGTCATCGGCGCACCAAACTCATCTAACTCCAAACGCTTGGTCGAGGTCGGAAAATCCGCAGGTTGCGCATATTCTCAACTCGTACAGCGTGCCACAGACATCGATTGGCGCGCTTTACAGGGCGCAAAATCCATCGGCATAACCGCTGGCGCTTCTGCACCCGAAGTTTTGATAAACGAAGTCATCACAGCCTTCACAGATCGCTTTGATGTCACAGAAACAATCGTGGAAACCGCCGTGGAAAACGTGGAATTCAAAGTCCCGCGTGTCTTGCGTCAAACTGCATGATCCCGCGTGCGCCAAAATTCCTCGCCGCAATCCTTTTGGCACCAATTTTTTTGGCACTCATCGCGCGTCACTCCGATTCCTTGGATCAATTTTTGCGCGACAATCTTGGGACACACGCTGGTCGATTGATGGTCACATATACGACAATCATATTTTGCTTTATGGCTGGTGCGTTGTGGGGTTTTGCTGCGCGCAGTACTGACGGCAAATTCAGGCCATATGTCCTTTCGCTCCTACCCGCTTTCTATATGCTCAGCGCTTATTCCATTGGTGGCGGATATCGCCTTTTGGTTCTGAGCATTGGATTCTTATTGCTTCTCGCGCTGGACATATATTTCAAACGTCTAAATCTCGCACCGCATTGGTGGCTTCGCTTTAAGTTGCCATTCACTGCAATCACAGTGACCTGTCTCATCATCTTCCAGTTCATTACCTTCATCCATGCAACATTGGCACTCTCATGATCGATCCAAAAACAATCGCTTATTACGACGCATCCGTTGACGACTATATCAAAATGGTCAGCCGCGAAACGCCCGACACCGACCTGCAATCTTTCATCGATACAGTCCCAAAAGGTGGCACCGTTCTAGATCTGGGATGCGGGCCTGGGAATTCCGCTGCAATGATGCAAACTGCGGGCCTCATCGCAGACGCCACAGACGCCAGTGCTGAAATGGTGCGCTCGGCGCGTGAACGTTTCGGCGTCAACGCCACCCAAGCACGATTTGACGAACTGGACGTCGTAGCGAAATACGACGGCATTTGGGCAAATTTTTCGCTTCTTCATGCACCACGGTCCGAAATGCCCGCCAATTTACAACGAATTCACACTGCCCTTAAATCAGGTGGCTATTTGCACCTTGGCCTAAAAACTGGCGACGGTGAAAAGCGTGATAAACTGGGCCGCAACTACACTTACTATCAACCTGATGAACTCAAGGCCCTGTTGATCGTCGCCAATTTCAAACCCAACACAGATCGCAGTGGATGCATTGACGAAACGATGTCGATGTCAGGCACCCACGATCCCTATATGATTGTAACTGCTTATGCCTAAACTCTACGCTTACACAGACGGTGCTTGTTCTGGAAACCCGGGCCCGGGTGGTTGGGGTGTTTTGATGTTCGCCAAAGACGGCGAAACAGTCCTGAAATCACGCGACCTCTCTGGGGGTATGGCGGAAACCACGAATAATCAAATGGAACTTACCGCGGCAATTATGGCGCTTGAAACACTGGAACGCCCCAGCGCAATCACCATCGTCACAGACAGCTCATACGTCAAAGACGGCATCACAACATGGATTCACGGCTGGAAGAAAAACGGTTGGAAAACAGCCGCCAAAAAGCCCGTCAAAAACGTAGAGCTGTGGAAAAGATTAGAGGCAGCAACCCACACCCACGATGTTATCTGGGAATGGATCAAAGGCCACGCAGGCCACGTTGAAAACGAACGCGCAGATGAATTGGCTCGTGCAGGTATGGAACCGTTTAAACCTTAACGGCCAACAAAATAAGTTCGATAAATCCAGATCAGCACAATCGCACCGACCAATCCACCAATAAACAGGCCGCCCACCGAACCCGCGCCCAGCATCAAAACAGCCATGCCACGCAGGATAATCCCACCGAAAATAGCACCTAACACGCCAATGGCTGCAGCCACCCAAATGCTGACTTCAAGCTTCATAAAATGAACAGCAATGGCCCCCGCAGCGGCACCAACAATCAAAACAAGTAATACAGGCATCAGGCCCTCCTTCCCTTTATATATAGGGATAATTAGCCAGATTTAAAGACGTTTACCGGTTGGTAATGGATAGCCACGGGTGAAATCACCAACATCCATTGGCCCTTTACCGGCACGTTGCAATCGCGTCAACGCAATCCCGCCCGTTCCACAAGCAACGCTCACTTGGTCAATCACTTCGCCCGCCTCGCCAACGCCATCAACGACATGGCTCATCAAAACTTTGACGCGCTGATCACCATCGGTAAACCACGCACCTGGAAACGGTGACAATCCACGAATATGGCGATCTACATCCTCGGCCGAACGGGACCAATCAATCTGTGCTTCGGTCTTCTCGATTTTACGCGCATAACTCACACCATCATCTGATTGCGTAATCGCATCCAAATCATCCAACCGGTCCAACGCATCAACTATTGCATCCGCCCCAATAACCGCCAAACGATCATGTAAAATTAACGTGGTGTCCGTATCCAATATCGCAGTTTCTTGGCACAACAAAACAGGCCCCGTATCCAGCCCTGCTTCCATCTGCATAATGCAAACACCCGTCGCCGCATCGCCCGCCATAATCGCGCGATGGATCGGCGCGGCCCCACGCCAACGCGGCAACAAACTCGCATGAATATTCAAACACCCACGCTTGGGTGCATCCAAGATCACCTGTGGCAAAATCAAACCATAGGCCACAACAACCGCAACATCTGCATTCAACGCGGCAAACGACGCAACATCGTCGCTCTCTTTAAAATTCAACGGATGACGCACATCCAAACCCAATTCATCAGCACGCTTATGCACAGGCGTCGGGCGATCTTTCTTCCCACGTCCCGCGGGGCGGGGCGGCTGACAATAAACGGCGGCAATATCATGCCCTGCCTCGATCAACGCATCCAATACAGGCACAGAAAAATCAGGCGTACCCATAAAGACCACACGCATCAGATCAGCCCCTTTTTCACCAGCTTTTGGGATTTCGAAATCAACATCTTACGTTTGGTGGCACTTAAGCGATCAAAGAACATACGCCCGCTCAAATGATCTACTTGGTGTTGAACAGATGTGGCCCACAGGCCGACAAAATCACGTTCGACTTGATCACCATTCTCGTCCATAAACTCAACAGTCACGGCACGCGGGCGTTGCAAATTCGCCCAAACGCCGGGTAAATTCGGGCTGCCCTCTTGGTGTTCGCGCATAACACCAGACGCGTGCAAAATCACAGGGTTCGCCATGCGTACTGGCTTTTCTTTTCCGTCACCGGCATCCACAACAGCCAAGGCGCGCGTAATGCCAATCTGACAGGCCGCCAACCCAACACCGGGCATGTCATACATGCTGTCAAACATATCACGCCAAATTTCGCGCTCCACATCCGTAATCGCATCCACCCGATCACAAACCACCGATAATCGCTTGTCGGGAAACGGAATAAACGCGCGAACGGCCATCAGCCCAGCGCCAATTCTTTTTTGTACTTCACCATCTTTTTGGTCATCATCGACCGCTTCATGCGCGTCAAATGATCGATAAACAAAATACCATTCAAATGGTCCAATTCATGTTGCGCACATGTCGCCCACAATCCATCAAACTGTTGCTCATGTGGCTTACCATCAATATCCAAAAATGACATGCGCACAGCGGCTGGGCGCTCTACATCCTCGAACAATTCAGGCAGGGATAAACACCCTTCCGAATGCACATTCAAATCATCCGACGTCCATGTGATTTCAGGATTAATCAAAACCAACGGCTGATCATCCGTGTCACCATCGGTACAATCCATCACGAACACTCGCGCCATTGATCCGACTTGGGGCGCCGCCAAACCAACACCGGGCGCATCATACATAGTTTCCAACATCGCATCAGCCAACTTGCGGACCTCTGCATCGACAGTGCCCACAACATCACAGGTCTTTTTCAGACGCGGATCAGGGTGCAAAAGAATAGGTAAAATAGACATATCTGCGATGTAGGACATATCCGAATTGGTATCAAGACTTTCCCCTAAATAACTCCAACCACTAAATTTTGATCCAGCGCAAAGTCATGTCAATCCAAGCGCGTTAAAGCACATCAAAACCACGCATAGGACACACATGGAAACCCTTCTTGAAGCCTACGGCGAAGCCGCTGTTTTGTTTGCCTTTGGTGGATTCGTTGGCCTTATTTTTGGCGCGGCGGCCTATCGGTCAGAATTCTGCCTACGCGCCGCAACGATCGAGGTGGCCAACGGCCAATTCGGCAAACGCCTATCCATCTGGCTTGTGGCCTTTTGCGCCGCCGTCTTTGGCGTGCAATCCGCCATCGCAATGGATTGGCTGGCTGTCACCGACGCTCGTCAAATCGCCAACATCGGTAGCCTCTCTGGTGCCATCATTGGTGGCCTAATGTTTGGTGTTGGTATGGTGTTGGCACGCGGATGCGCCAGCCGATTACTGGTTCTGTCTGCCACTGGGAACCTTCGTGCAATTATTACAGGATTGGTCTTAACAATCGTCGCACAGGCTTCCCTTACAGGTATCCTTTCTCCACTGCGGCTAACATTGTCGGGATTATGGTCTGTATCGGGTGGGTCCGCGCGTGATATTTTGGCAATCATTGGGCTCAACGCAACTGGCGCCGCATCAATCGCGACTGCATGCCTTGTTGGCTCGCTCATTTTTGCGGTCCGATCAAACGTGTCCAAGCTCAAAATAATCTCCGCTGGCATTGTCGGCCTCGCGGTGGCCTTGGGCTGGGTCGGCACTTATCAAATCGGGCAAGCATCGTTTGAAATTGTATCTGTATCATCGGTAACCTTTTCTGGCCCATCATCGGATACACTTATGGCCTTAGTATCATCGCAAAACGTACCATTGGGATTTGGGCTTGGCTTAATTCCAGGCGTTGCAATTGGTTCGGCAAGTGTTGCTATTTTGACTGGCGGTTTTCATATCGCGCGCTTTGGCCAAGATACACCAATGGAAAAATACCTTATCGGCGCATGCCTTATGGGATTTGGCAGCATGCTCGCAGGTGGCTGTGCGGTTGGTGCCGGCATGTCAGGTGGCGCTATCTTTTCCCTCACCGCTTGGGTTGCCGTTGGCTGCATGTGGATCGGCGCAATGCTCACTCACCTATTGCTACGTCCCGCCTTAACAGCACGAATCACAGCCTAGTTCTCCATCACACCACCCAAAAATTGGAAAACCGCCCTATTTGGGCGACAAAGTTTGACCTACATCAAAGCAAGGTGATCTGAATGCCGCTACTTTTTGAACCAACACAATCATCCGGAGAACATGTCATGTTTCGACTTGCATCAATACTATACTCAATCGTCGGCACATCTTTGGCAGGCACTTTTATCATTGCCTGCTTGGTACTGGGCTATGATACCATGATCCCAATCTTAATCGCCGCCGTGGCGGGCACAGTGTTGGCAATACCAGTCACCTACTTCATCGCACGCGCAATCCTCACCAACGTTAGGTAAACGTAGTCAGATATAGCCCAAGATCACTGTACACAAACCGTGCACCGATAAATGAAGGTCGCAGATGCAGAGCCCCCCTTCCACCTCCCTCAATTTTCATGCACACTCGCGCAATGAAACTCGACAGCACTCCTTCCCCTGAATTGCACAGAATGTCTGCCGCGGGTGTATACACAAGCGTCCTCGCCACTAGCAGCCTTTACGCATTCTATTGGGTATGGAAACAAGGTAGATCTGAAAAAACTGCGCTGGATCGCCGCATAAAATGGTGGGCCAACTTGGGTGTTACATCCATTACACTCTTCTTTATTGTATTTTTCATAGCTTTAATCTGGACTATCAGTACAAGAACTGCCGGTGAAATTAACTTTCTGCCTGTTTGGCCATTTCTTTGTCTGATCTTTCTATCGTTTCTTAGTTTATGTACGTGCGTCGCGCTTTTGACAAAGAAACTTGATGCAATCACATCTCACGAAACAAGCACATCAAAAATGGTTCTTCTTACGCTTGCATGGTATGTATCCCTGCCAATACTTCAAAAACGGATAAACGAAATTCACCAGAACATGACCTAGTGTGTTTACGTCTTCCACCTCCCCCGAATTTCATGCACACTCATCCCATGAAATTCGATAACACATACTTTCGCGACCTATCCGGCCTCTACGCCCCATACGATGCCGCAGTCGCCCCAGATCCAAAACTGATCAAATTCAACCACGCACTCGCGGACGAACTCGGCCTTGATGTCGCCAACCTCGACCTCGCCTCCATTTTCTCTGGCGCACTCAAACCAGACGGCGCGGATACGCTGGCCCAAGCATATGCAGGCCACCAATTCGGTGGCTTCTCCCCCCAACTCGGCGACGGTCGCGCACTGTTGTTGGGCGAGATCATCACCCCTGACAACAAACGCATCGACATCCAACTAAAAGGCTCCGGCCGCACTCCCTTTTCGCGAAGCGGCGACGGCAAAGCAGGTCTTGGCCCTGTCCTACGTGAATATCTAGTGGCCGAAGCAATGCATGCATTAGGCGTGCCAACCACCCGCGCACTTGCCGCCGTTACCACGGGCGAACGCGTGCAACGCGAAACCGCCCAAACAGGCGCTGTCCTAACCCGCACTGCCGCCAGCCACATTCGTGTCGGCACCTTCCAATTCTTCGCTGCACGCGGCGAGACTGAAAAACTCAAACAACTGGCGGATTACACAATAAATCGCCATTATCCAGACGCGATAAACGTCGAAAACCCATACCTCGAACTCCTTAAATCGGCCGCCAACGCCCAAGCATACCTGATCGCAAAATGGATTGGTCTTGGATTTATCCACGGTGTGATGAATACCGACAACGTCACATTATCTGGCGAAACAATCGACTACGGCCCCTGTGCATTCATGGATCATTATGACGCCAATGCAGTATTCTCTTCCATCGACACGCAAGGGCGCTATGCCTATGCAAACCAACCCTTAATCGCACGCTGGAATCTTGCCCGTTTGGCGGAATCTTTGATCCCCTTGATAAACACAGACCAAGACATCGCAATCACCCAGGCCACTGAAATCATCGAAACATTCTCTGCCCTCTACGAAACCCATTGGCTGACTGAAATGCGCCGCAAATTCGGCTTTGAAATCACACAAGATGATGACGCCGACCTGTTCGATACATTCTTTGAAACCATGAATGACAACATGGTCGACTTCACCCTCGCCTTTCGCGCGTTGGCTGATTTGGCGGACGGTAACGCCACACCACTGCGCGACCTGTACCTGACGCCCTCTGCAACGGATGCATGGATAAAACGTTTCGAAATCCGCATTACGAACGAACCAAACGCGGCCCAAAATATCCGCGCCGCCAACCCGATCTATATCCCCCGCAATCATTTGATCGAAGCCGCCCTAAAAGCCGCCCAAACAGACGGCGATTACGCGCAATTCGAACAGCTTTTGGCCATCATCACCAACCCGTTTAGTGAACAGCCGGGCAAAGAGGTCTATGCCAAGCCGCCATTGATGGTCGATCCAAGTTATAAAACCTTCTGCGGCACCTGAAAATCGCTTGCCCTTGGCGAACTGATTGATAATCTCACGCCAAGGAGACACCGCATGAACTTTGACAAGCCAATCAATCGCCTAAACACTCATTCCGCAAAATGGGACATGATGAAACCGCTTTACGGCGTTGACCCTGAAAAGGGCACATCAATGTGGGTGGCGGACATGGATTTCGAACCACCCGTAGCAGTATCAGATGCGCTTAAAACGATGGCTGACCAAGGTGTCTATGGCTATTATGGCAATGACGGCGATTACCGCAACGCCATCTGTGGTTGGATGGATCGCCGCCATGGTTGGAACGTTAACCCAGCACATATTTTCACGACACACGGCTTGGTGAACGGAACAGCCCTGTGCGTTCAAACATTCACCGAACCGGGCGATGGCGTCGTGCTGTTCACCCCCGTTTACCACGCATTCGCACGCGTAATTAGCGCTGCAAATCGCCGCGTGGTCGAATGTAAATTGGCCCAAAACGATGGTCGCTATGAAATGGATTTTGACGCCTATGATGCGCAAATGGATGGATCAGAAAAAATGGTCATCCTATGTTCGCCCCACAATCCAGGTGGCCGCGTGTGGACAGTTGACGAACTCAAACAAGTCGCCGCATTCGCACAACGCCACGATCTGATCTTGGTGTCCGATGAAATCCACCACGATCTGACATTTGGCGCAAAACACACTGCCATGCCACTGGCCGCACCTGAAATCACAGATCGTTTGGTAATGATGACCGCCAGCACAAAAACTTTCAACATCGCAGGTTGTCACACTGGAAACGTCATCATCGCCGATGAAAAACTACGCGCTAAATTTGCGACCACCATCAACGCGACCGGCACGTCGGCCAATTCATTCGGCCTGTACATGACCCAAGCCGCCTACAATCACGGCGATGAATGGGTCGATGCATTGTGCGACTATCTCGATGGCAATCGCAAAATCGTCGATGATACCATGGCGAAAATCCCGGGCATCAAATCCATGCCAATGGAAGCCACATACCTATCATGGGTCGATTTTGCAGACACAGGCATGACCAAATCAGAATACACTGACCGCGTACAGAAACAGGCTTATATTGCCGCAAATCACGGCGAAACGTTTGGTGCAGGCGGCGAAACTTTTTTACGTTTCAACTTCGCCACACAACGCGAACAACTCGTTGGCGCAATGGAACGCCTCACAGAAGCATTCAGCGATTTACAATAGGGCTTGGGCGTTGCAATTCGCCCACCCATTCGTCATATATAGCTAAACACAACGACAAAGACGGTCATCATGCAAAACTATCTCGAATTCGAAAAACCGCTCGCTGAAATCGAAGGCAAGGCGGTCGAACTGCGCGCCCTCGCAGAACGATCCGAAGATAACATGGACATCGAGCAAGAAGCGGCGGCACTGGACAAAAAAGCCCAGTCCATGCTGACCGATTTGTACAAAGATTTGAATCCATGGCGCAAATGTCAGGTGGCCCGCCACCAAGACCGCCCACATTGTCAGGATTACATCCGCGAACTCTTCACCGAATACACACCACTGCAGGGTGACCGCAATTTCGCAGACGACGCGGCTGTTATGGGCGGCTTGGCCCGTTTCAAAGATCAACCTGTCGTGGTCATCGGCCACGAAAAAGGTTCGGACACATCCAGCCGCATTAAACGTAATTTCGGCATGGCCCGCCCCGAAGGTTATCGCAAAGCAATTCGCCTAATGGAAATGGCCGATAAATTTGGCCTACCTATTATTACATTGGTCGACACACCCGGCGCATACCCCGGCAAAGGCGCCGAAGAACGCGGCCAATCCGAAGCAATCGCTCGCTCCACTGAAAAATGTTTACAGGTCGGCGTTCCATTGATTTCCATCATCACAGGCGAAGGCGGCTCAGGCGGCGCGGTTGCATTTGCGACGGCTGACAAATTGCTGATGTTGGAACACTCTGTCTATTCCGTCATCTCACCCGAAGGCTGTGCATCCATCTTGTGGAAAGACGCCGAAAAAATGCGCGAAGCAGCTGCAGCATTACGTCTAACAGCGCAGGATTTGGAAAAACTCGGCGTGGCGGACATGGTTTTGCCGGAACCCATGGGTGGCGCACAACGTAATCACGCGCAAACTTACACAACCGTCAGTGACGCAATCAGCGCATGTCTGGACGAATT
>DKMK01000096.1 GCA_002469545.1 Rhodobacterales bacterium UBA7416
AATTCGCGCTATTATTCACGTAATAGGTATTTATTGCGGTGTACCTCAGGCCCTCGAATGCTTTCGAGCAGCAAAGGTCGTTTTTGAAGAGCGCGGGTTGTAATTCTTTTAAAATACCTGCGTTCTTGTTGGCTTGTAATGTAATCTCGTAAACCCACAAGGTTTCAGAGATTACATCACAACCTTACATTAATCCCCGTCAGCAATCCCAGCGGCGCGAATACGTGCGCGTCTTGCTCTGAAACTTGGCAACAAGACCAAGATCACTGCGATCACCAGCAATCCCAATGTCATCGGGCGTTCCCAGATGAACGACACACCGTCATACAACTGCATAGAGCGCGAGAAGTTGTCTTCTAACATGCCGCCCAAAATAAAGCCGATCAACAGTGGTGCCAGCGGATAATCAGCAAAGCGGAGCGCCGTGGCACAGATGCCAAATCCGACCAGCATCAATAATTCAGTTGCGTTGTTTTGACCAATATAAGCCCCCATCAACGTAAAGAACAAAATGAACGGGATCAGGTAATTGCGTGGAACAGATAGGATCTTCGCAATGTATGGAATCAATGGCAGGTTCAAAACCAACAGCACAAAATTACCAATATACATGGAGATAATAACCGCCCAGAAAATCTGTGGTTCGTCGATCATCAGGCGCGGGCCCGGTGTGACATTCAATGCAATCAAAGCACCCAGCAAAATCGCAGTGGTACCAGACCCAGGAATACCTAACGTTAGCAATGGTACGAACGACCCAGTACAGGCAGCATTGTTTGCGGTTTCCGGCGCGGCCAATCCTTTGATTGATCCTTTGCCGAATTGCTCTTGCTCTTCTTTGGTCGCGATGTTGCGTTCAACTGCATAGCCTAGGAAACTGGCGATTGTGGCCCCTGCTCCGGGTAATACGCCGATAAAGAAACCTTGGATGGACTGTCGTCCAATCACGGGCGCAATTGCGCGGGCCTCTGCACGGGTGATGCGCAAATCTTTGATTTCTTCTGATTTCCCAGTTGATAAAATTGGGTTTAAAACCAAAAATAATGCTTCAGGCATTGCAAACATCGCCATGGCGAGGGTGACAAAACCAAAACCAGATTGCAGATCCATTAAGCCCATTGTGAAACGTGGCATGTTGAACAATGCGCCCTCGCCCACAGTTGCCAAAATCAAACCTAACAACGTCATTAACATTGCTTTGGCAACCTGTCCTGTTCCCGCGAATGCTGCGATTGCAGACAGACCAACAACCATCAATGCAAAATATTCAGAAGAGTGGAATAACAATGCGACAGAAGACAACGCAGGTGCAAAGACCATCAATAATACTGCACCAATGGTGCCGCCACAAAAACTTGAAATCGCGGCAATAGTCAGCGCTTTGCCTGCTTTACCTTGTTTGGCCATTGGGTAGCCATCAAAACTGGTGGCAACTGTGCCAGCAACGCCCGGCGCATTAAGTAGGATTGACGATGTTGACCCACCGAAAATGGCGCCATAATAAACACCAGCCAACAAAATCAGGGCCGCGGCGGGATCGCCCATTGAAATGGCAACGGGGATCATGATCGCGATGATCGACATCGGGCCAAGTCCGGGCAACATGCCGATAAATGTCCCGATTAAACAACCGCCAATGACCATCAACAACATTTGAACTGAAAAGGCCGTTTCTAGACCCAAAAGAATTCCCTCTAACATATCAGCCTCCTAACAATGTTGGTAATGGACGCATGTAGATACCCAAAACTTCTTGGACCAGATACCAAACAATAAACGTGGCAATCAGCGCGATGGGGATCATCACATGCCATTTGCGTTCACCCAGAAAGAAACTGCCAAGGATCAAAAACATGCTGGTCGAAATCAAAAAACCAACAGGACGCAGACACAAAGCATAAGTAACCATCAGGCCAAGTAACAAGACGGCTTGACCAAGTTTGTATTCATGCAATCTGCGATAATCGATATCCAGTTCCTTAGTTTCGCCTTTTTCAAGACCAAATAAAATGACCAGCGATGCGGCAATCGCAAGAACGGACAAAAGCTTTGGAAAAGTACTGGGCCAAATTGGGTTGCGTTGCATAAACGGGGCAAGATTTGCATCCATTGTAAACCAAGCGGTGTATCCATAGGCGGTACAAACGCCCAATAAGATGAGGGCAATCCAACGATCAAGCGCCATCGTAATTCTCCAAAAATTTTGTATTGGTTAGTGGGATGGCAAAGCGGTTTCCCGCTTTGCCAAGGTTAGCTTACAAAAAGCCCAATTTTTTCATCAAGTCGCCGATAACTTTTTCCTGTGCTTCAAGGAAAGTTCTGAAATCGTCGCCAGAGTTGTGGATGTTAACCCAACCATTACGCGCACGTACTTCTTCCCATTCAGGTGTGTCGTACATTGCTTTGATCGTATCTTGGTACATTGCAACTTTGTCCGCTGGCAGACCAGGTGCGCCAAAGAAACCGCGCCAGTTAACAAACGTTGTATCGATACCTTGCTCGACCAATGTTTGTGCATTTGGTGCCGCTGGAACGCGCTCTGGTGATGTGACACCGATGATTTTCACTTCACCAGCATTTGCCAAATCAACTGCTTCGGAAAAACCAGTTGAAAGTGCAGCGATTTCGCCTGACAGCAATGCCGCCATTGCTTTACCACCAGCATCATATGGAATGTATTTCACGCCAAGTGCATCTTTGCCAGCCGCTTCCATTGCCATTGCGGCAACTAGGTGATCCATGCCACCTGGAACAGAACCGCCACCGATGGCTGTTTTAGATGGATCAGCATCATATGCTGCCATCAAGTCAGCCATTGAATTTAATGGGCTGTCTTTTCCAACAACGATTGCTGCGTAATCACCAATTGTACCTGCAACCAGTGTAAGGTCACGGAAACTTTGTGGGAATACACCAGTCAATGAGCGGATCACGATTGGTGTCGAGTTCACCATCAATGTGCCTTGATTGCTGTCTGCGTTTTCGATCAAGAAACCAATGGCTTTACCACCACCGCCACCTGACATGTTTTCGTAAGACGCTGTGCCAACCAAGCCCGCTTTGGTCAAGGCTTCGCCTGTACCGCGTGCTGTGCCGTCCCAACCACCGCCGGCACCGCCGGGGATCAAAAAGTGGATGCTGTCTAGTTTTTTCATTTCTGCAACGGCTGGTGCAGCAAAGCTAAGCGCTGCAACTGCAGTCGCCATTAAGGCGCGACGGCCAATTTTATATGTCATAATAAATTCCTCCCATTTGACAACTGACCCCAAAAGAGGACAGTTGCATTAACTAATCATTCCAACCTGACACTAACCTGTCACAGCAAAAACGATACATTTTGACATCATGAAATACCTACTGGTCGAAGATAATCACGAGCTGGCAAACGCGATATCATCGCGGTTGCAAATTGATGGACATGTGATTGATCACGCTGATAAAATTCTGGATGCGATCGCATTTTCTGACACCTTTGAATATGACTTGGTCCTGCTTGATATCATGTTGCCAGATGGTGATGGACGCACGTTTTTGAAACACCACAGAGACGCGCAAAAGGATACGCCAATCATCGTTTTGACAGCCAGATCACAAGTCTCGGACAGAATCAGCATGCTGGATTTGGGGGCGGATGATTATGTCACCAAGCCATTTGACCATGCCGAGTTAGAGGCACGCTGTCGGGCTGTTTTGCGTCGTAAATCAGGAACTGCACAAACATTACTCCACTTTGGCGATGTTACCTTTGATCCCGTTGCTGGACAATTGTCCGTTAAAAACGAGATCGTAAATTTGCGGAACCGTGAACTGCGTCTGTTCGAATTGCTTTTGAATGCGCGGGGGCAAATTTTCTCCAAACAAAAACTGGTTGATCGTTTGTTTTCCTATGACGAAGACGTGTCCGAAAACGCGATAGAAGTTTATATTGGTCGCCTGCGAAAGCATTTGGAAAACACGGCGCTAACGATTACCACCCTGCGCGGTTTGGGGTATCGGTTGGATCATGACTGATACAGCTTTCAACACTGTACAGGCATCGGGATCGCTGCGTAAACGATTGATGATTACATTGATCGGCGGCACCGCAATCCTTGCATTGATCTTGTTTTTCATCGTGCGCGGCTATGCGGCCCAAATCGCGCAAAACGGCCAAGATAGCATATTAGAAGCCTCCGTTTCCTCCATCCTAGACGCAGCCATTCTGCGTGATGGTTCCGTAGAAATCGATTTCCCCTACGCGTCGCTGTCGATGTTAGACACCCTCGAAGATGACCGCGTGTTTTATGCCATCTACCAAGATGACGAATTGCTTTCTGGATATGCCACTCTTCCCCGCCCACAATCTGTTACAGATAGGGCTGCCTTTGAAACACTGGTTTTCCAAGAAACACCTGTCAGATTGGCAAGCGCGTCGCGTGTCTTGATTGGTGCCAGTGAACGCACAGAAATTTCAGTTGTCGTTGGTCAAACGCAGGATGCTTTGTCAGGCACATTGAATTCAATCTCACGCAATGTCGCGGCCTTTGGCGCCGGCTTCTTCGCACTTGTTTCGTTACTCTCTTTTTGGGCAACTGCGACAACGATCAATCCATTACAACGTCTGGCAAACGCCGTGAAACGCCGCGGCCCCCAAGATTTGCGTCCCTTCGATAAGGCAGTGCCTGTTGAAATGGTGCCACTGGTATCGTCACTAAACACATTGATGGGACGCTTGGATCAATCCCTAACCCAATCCGAAGATTTTATCGCAGAAGCAGCACATCGCGTTCGCACACCTTTGGCAACCGTACGATCATACGCTGAAACAACATTGGTGCGCGTTACCAAGTCCGAAAATCGTGCAGCCCTACGTTCGATGATCCGTGCGATTGACGAAAGTTCACGCGCAGCGGGGCAATTACTGGATCACGCCATGATTACCTTTCGTGCGGATCATCTGGATCGCCAAAAAATTGAACTGGTCGCGTTAGTCCAAGAATTGGTAACACGTTTGGAACCCATCGCCCAAATGAAAGATGTTGAGCTACAACTGACCGCTCCCCTTCCCGTTGAAATTTCGGGCGATCCAATCCTGATCCAAAACGCGGTGCGAAATATCATCGATAACGCCCTGAAATATTCACCCAGTGATGCGGTTATTATAATCACTGTTGATGCACAAGACCGTCCAAAAATTCAGGTCTGCGACCAAGGCCCGGGTTTTCCACCCGACGAAATCGCGACATTAACAAACCGATTTGCACGCGGAAATAACGCCAAAGATATCGTCGGCTCAGGACTGGGCCTCACCATCGCCAAAGATGTTGTTGCGGCACATGATGGCACTCTCGAAATTTTCAATCATGACAAAGGTGGAGCATGCGCAGTTTTATCGTTTTAGGGCTTATGCTCATCTCTTTCGCAGCACAGGCGAACGACTGGGAAGATCGCCAAACATTTTCTGGCGCAACGCCTACAAAAACCCTGCGCATTCTATCCAGTACGGACACATCGCTGTTTAAGTCGATTATTGAAGGTTTTTTGGTCGAAAACCCCGATGTTTCGGTTGAATATTTGGTGACGGGTACATCCGACATCGACAATATTTTCCGCAAATCCCCAAATGACTTTGACCTTGTCATATCCAGCGCGATGGATTTACAGCTTAAGCTGGTCAATGATGGATTTGCTGACAAAATCGACCAAATTAATCATCCCCAATGGGCCCAATGGCGTCACAGTTTGTTTGCGTTCACAATTGAACCCGCCGCAATCGTCATCAACAAAGATGCCTTTGCCGGTTATGACATTCCCCAAACCCGCCAAGATTTAATTCAAGCACTGCGCGCGCGGCCAGATTTTTTCACCAACAAGTTGGGCACATATGATGTGCGCCAATCTGGTCTTGGCTTTCTGTTCGCAACACAGGATGCACGCACGTCGGAAACATATTGGCGCTTAATGGAGGTGATGGGCGCACTTGATACGCGCCTATACTGTTGTTCTGGGGAAATGATTGACGATTTGGTCAGCGGAAAAATTGCCGTCGCATATAACGTGTTAAGCAGCTACGCGAATGCACGCAAGGAAATCCAAGATAAGATAGAAGTGATCCTGCCTGCTGATTTCCCAACAACAATGATGCGTACGATTTTAATGTCAAAAACGAGTGAGAATACAGTAACTGGTACCGAATTCATAAAGCACTTGTTGGATATCCAATCAAATTCTTTGGCTCCAGCAGAAAGCCTGTTGCCAGCATTAGTGTCCGCGCCAAGCCAACAAACGATCTCACTAGAGCCCGCACTGTTGACCTATCTTGACGCATTAAAAAGGCGCAATTTTATCACTGAATGGGAACGTGCGGTCATTCAATGACGCAGAGATCACAATAATCACCAAACAAATAGAAACTGATGTGTCGTGTAACTGTTTGCTTTAACTCAATAATTCGTAACAAAACTCAAGCGCATCAGCCAACTTATCGACTTCTTCGGTTGTGTTGTACATTGCAAAGGATGCACGCGCAGACGCGGAAATTCCCAAATGTTGCATCAATGGCTGTGCACAGTGATGTCCTGCACGAACAGCAATCCCGCGTTGATCAAGTATTGTTGAAATATCGTGGGGATGTCCTGCACCTTGGATCGTAAAGGAAAAGATCGCACCTTTGTCGGCCGTGCGACCCTGAATGTTCAACCAATTGTGTTTCGACAGCTTTTGCATGGCATAATCACGTAAACTAGCCTCGTGGGCCGCAATACGGTCTAATCCGACTTCTTGTAGATAATCGATCGCGGCGCCCAGTCCAATCATCTGAACGATGCCCGGCGTGCCTGCTTCGAACTTATGTGGGATTGTGTTGTAAGATACGCAATCACGCTCAACCGTCTTAATCATGTCACCGCCGCCCATAAACGGGCGCATTTCGTCCGCGCGGTCTTTGCGCACATAAATAGCACCCGAACTGGATGGTCCATACAATTTGTGACCCGTGATTGCAAAGAAATCACAACCAATATCTTGAACGTTAACAGGCATATGCACACTTGATTGTGACCCATCAACCAGGGTTGCAATGCCTTTTTCGCGCGCCACAGTACAAATGGTTTTGACATCAACAACAGTGCCTAAAACATTCGACATCTGCGTAATAGCGATCAATTTGGTTTTCGGCGTTATCGCATCCAAAACCGCCTGCGCGTTCAACCCACCGTCTGCATCGGTCTCGACCCATTTAATCACTACACCTTGGCGTTCACGTAAAAAATGCCACGGTACGATATTTGCATGATGTTCCATGACAGACAAAATGATTTCATCACCCGCCTGAAGGTTCGGAACACCCCAGCTGTAAGATATCATATTGATACCTTCGGTCGTGCCAGAATTGAAAATGATTTCTTCTGGATGCTTTGCACCAAGGAAGTTTTGGATTTTGGCTCGCACGGCTTCATAATTATCCGTCGCAATATTCGAAAGAGTGTGTAACCCTCTGTGAACATTGGAATATTCTTCGCTGTATGCCTTGGTCACGGCATCAATAACAACCTGTGGCTTTTGCGCTGACGCACCGTTATCCAAATAAACCAGCGGTTTATTATTCACAGTCCGTGACAGAATGGGAAAATCTTTGCGGATTTCATTCACATCATACATTGCCAAATTCCAATTCTTTTAGGTTTGAAAACCACTGCCAGAAAAACACCACGGATGTGATGACTGCACCAATTATGCGCAAATCAGGCACAAAGGTATTCAAAACGGCCGATAACAACAACACAGGCGCCGTTACCACAGCGGCCCAAAACAGCGCACGTCGCGCACCAATATGATCACCCTGTCCGCCAAAGCGCGCACAGATAAAATGGGATATCGCAGCGATCCCATACATCAATAACGGCATCATAAAAACAGATGCTATAAACTGGGCCGCCGTCATGGCAGACAGGCTTTGTTCCGTTATATGCGCCCGTTTCGCAATATCAGGTAACTGCGCAAGGAAGCTAAACCCACCAAACAACATCGCAAAGAACAATGTTTGTTCTTCGGCGATGACGTTGTCGATATGACGACGCATTTCACGTTTGGGCGCTTTATAAGCCGCAACTATATCCGACAGCAAAGACATTAGCCGTGACGACGTTCCATCCATGCGGCCAAACGGTCGCGGATGTCATCTGCTAATTCATCGTTGTTGATTTCATCTATTGCTTCGCCAAGGAATGCTAAAACTAACATATCTTGGGCCTGCTTACGTGGAACACCGCGTGATGTCAGATAAAATAACGCTTCATCATCAATTGCACCAACAGTAGAACCGTGTGAACAAGCAACGTCGTCCGCATAAATTTCAAGCTCTGGTTTGGCTAAGAAATTGGAATTGTCATCCAACAACAAACCTTGGGAAATTTGATACCCATCGGTTTTTTGCGCGTCTGCCTTGACCAAGATTTTGCCTTGGAAAACGCCAGTCGCGCCATTACGCAGAACCTTTTTGAAAACCTGACGGCTTTCACAGTTCACGGAATCATGCGTTACGAAAACAGTGTCGTCATGATGAAAACCATTACCATCGCCGGCGCATGCACCTGCAACAGTTGCCTGAGCGTTGTCACCAGTGAATTCCAAAATGGCATCATTGCGTGTCAAAATGCCATTCACGGTCATGGTAAACGAACGCAACACGCTCTCTTGCCCCAAACGCCCAAACATATGGGTAACCGTTTTACGCTCATGGTCTCGACCTTGGGTGCGTACATGGTGGAATTGCGCATTGTCGGCAACATCAACTTCCAGAACGGAATTGAAACGTGCCGCCCCCGCTCCGCTTTCCAACAATGTAAATTCGGCACCAGCATCAATTTTGATCACATGATGAACCATTGCATCAGATGTTTTAGCGTTGTGAATATACCGAATAGCCAACGGCTTTTCACATTTACCAGTCACGTGAATAACCAAACCTTCATCTGCCACAGCAGTGTTCAATGCCGCCAATGGGCGCTGAACAGGGTTTTGCCCATTCTTTTCAAGCTGGCCAAACAAATCCTTGGCCCAATGAATATCAGTGTTCACGGCAGAAGACAGCGTTTCTATCGTTGCACCAGCCAAGGATAAATCATCCGACTGCGCAGCGTCAAAAACACCATCGACAAACACGATACGAACGCGATCTACGCCATCAAACATTGGCTTTTCATCAGATGTGAACAGCGCTGCAGGCGCTGTCGGAACAGCCGTTAATGCTGACGGATCAGTATAGCGCCAATATTCATCACGTTTATGCGGCGCACCTTGGGACATGAATGTTGCCATTGCAGATGCGCGGGCGTCATGCGCCCATTTTGCACCAGATGGCGCGGGATAATGGCCAGCCAGTGCCGAAGCACCGTCCATTTTAGGTTGAGAGACAGCCATTATTAAGCAACCTCTGCCAAAATGTCGGCATAACCGTTATTTTCAACTTCCAGCGCCAATTCAGGGCCGCCAGATTTCACAATACGACCGTCTGCCATGATGTGTACGAAATCAGGTTTAATGTGATCCAGCAAACGCTGATAGTGGGTGATCACAAGGAACGAACGTTTGCCATCGCGCAAGGCATTCACGCCCTTTGCCACCAATTTCATCGCATCCACGTCCAAACCAGAATCCGTTTCATCTAAAACGCACATCTTTGGCTCAAGCATCGCCATTTGCAGGATTTCATTGCGCTTCTTCTCACCACCGGAAAAGCCAACGTTGACAGGGCGTTTCAGCATGTCCGCATCGATTTCCAATGATTTCGCTTTGGCGCGAACAATTTTCAGGAATTCACCTGCGGATAATTCGTCTTCGCCGCGTGCTTTGCGTTGTGCATTCACAGCTGTGCGCAAGAACGTCATGTTACCAACGCCCGGGATTTCAACTGGGTATTGGAATGCAAGGAACAAACCAGCCGCAGCACGTTCTTCTGGGTCCATGTCCAACAGCTCTTCACCATTTAACGTGGCCGAACCATCTGTGACTTCGTAGCCATCTTTGCCAGCTAACACATATGACGTTGTTGATTTACCAGACCCGTTTGGTCCCATAATCGCGTGGACTTCGCCTTCGCCGATTTCAAGGTTTACACCCTTTAGGATTTGCTTGTTTTCTTCTTCAAGGCCGACTTGTAAGTTTTTGATTTTTAACATTTTAATTACCCTACTGAGCCTTCAAGGCTGATTGCTACCAATGCCTGTGCTTCCATGGCGAACTCCATGGGCAAGGCTTGTAATACTTCTTTGCAGAACCCGTTCACCACCAAGGCAACGGCTTCTTCTTCGTCCATGCCGCGTTGGCGACAGTAAAACAACTGATCATCATCCACTTTGGATGTGGTTGCTTCGTGTTCCACGCGGGCTGTGTTGTTTTTCACTTCGATATACGGCACCGTGTGCGCCCCACATTTATCGCCGATCAACAGGCTGTCACACTGTGTGTAATTGCGTGCATGTGCGGCTTTGGGGTGCATTGAAACCAGACCACGATATGTGTTTTGTGCTTTACCTGCTGAAATACCTTTGGACACGATCCGCGACTTGGTGTTTTTACCAAGGTGGATCATTTTTGTGCCCGTGTCGGCTTGTTGCATATTGTTTGCGATGGCGATTGAATAAAACTCACCTTGGCTGTCGTCGCCGCGCAAAATGCATGACGGGTATTTCCACGTTACCGCAGAACCGGTTTCCACTTGTGTCCACATCACCTTGGCACGATCACCACGGCAATCGGCACGTTTGGTCACGAAATTGTAAATCCCACCCTTGCCTTCTGCATCACCTGGGTACCAGTTTTGGACTGTCGAATACTTAATCTCGGCGTCTTCTTGGATCACCAATTCAACCACAGCAGCATG
>DKMK01000081.1 GCA_002469545.1 Rhodobacterales bacterium UBA7416
GATACGATCCAGACGCGGGCATCGAATCCTTCGCGCACGACATCGGGGAAATTGGCATGGAGTTCGGCGTAGACTGCTTCGCTGGGTAGGAACATCAAGGCGCCGTCGGCGGTTTCGCCTTCGATGATGTATTTTTCAGAGATGTCTTTGATGTGTTTGCGCACGGAGGTTTTCATGAAACGCCCAGCTGCCGCCGCTTCGGCGTCGGTGGTTGAATTGCGTAGCATTTCGTAGGCTTCGAGTGGAAATTTGCTGTCGATCACGATTGGACCCGGAGGGTTTGGCAGGTGGATGACGCAATCGGCGCGTTTGCCGTTGGAAAGTGTGTGTTGGAATGCATAGGCATCGGGTGCCAAGGCGCGTGTTACGATTTCGTTGAGCTGGATTTCACCAAATGCACCGCGCGTTTGCTTGTTCGACAGGATGTCTTGTAATGACAAAACGTCGCCTGACAGTTTTTCGATATTGGTCTGCGCCTTGTCGATTGTTTTGAGGCGCATTTGTAATTCGCCCAGCGATTCCGCCGTGCGTTTGGCGGAACCGTGCAAACTGTCGCCCATGTTTTTTTGAACGGCTTCAAGACGGCGTTCCAATGTGTCGACCATTTGCGCCTGCCCTGCGACCTGTGCATCAGATACGGATCGCAATCCACCTGCAAGGCTGTGTTGAGATGCGTTTAGGGTTTTGACGTTTTCGCCCATGACACCCATTTGCATCGCCAAAGGTTCAATCGCACGTACCGAACGACCCGAAGCACGCAGCGCCATAAAGACCATCAACATTAGCATCATGAACAAGAATACACCGATGGCCCCTGCGATAACAAAGGGGTTGCCGAAATCCAAAACTGTGTCGCCGATTTGTATCATGTGCGCCCAAATAACCTTTCGATATCCGACAGTTTCAATTCCACGTATGTCGGACGGCCATGGTTACACTGTCCTGAATGTGGTGTCGCCTCCATTTCGCGCAGAAGTGCATTCATTTCTTCGCCGCGCATGATGCGCCCTGATCGGATGGAGCCGTGACATGCGACGCGGCTTAGGATTGCTTCGAGCCTGTCTTGGACAGTTTGGGTTTGGGACAGGTCCGCGAGTTCGTCCAAGATATCGCGGATCATGGCGGTGGCGTTCACCTCGCCCAAGATTGCTGGGGTTTCGCGGATGGCGACTGCGTTGCCGCCGAATTTTTCGATTGTTAAGCCGAAGCGCGATAGTTCTGTGGCGGCGTCCATTAATGTAGCGCAATCGGCATCGGAAAGTTCGATGATTTCGGGGATTAACAATGCCTGTGCGGCGACGCCGTTGTCAGCCATTTGGTTTTTCAGCTTTTCATACACCAGCCGTTCGTGTGCCGCGTGTTGATCGACGATCACGACACCGTCTGTTGTTTGCGCGATGATATAGTTTTCATGCACCTGTGCGCGGGCCGCGCCCAAAGGGTGATCGGTTGGGGTGTCTTCGATAACGGGTGTTTCAACGCGGCCAGAATAATCGGCAATGGATTCGCCAAACCCAGATTGCGCGTTATATGCAGTGCGGATTGCGCCCTGTGATGGGCGATCCATTTGGTATTGGCGCGGTGGTTGGGATGCATCAGGTGCGCGAAATGCACCAAGGGTTGCGTTGGCAACCGTGCTGGATGCGCGATGCCCGCCTTCGGCCAAGGCGTGGCGTAGGCCAGAGACCATTAGCCCCCGTGCAACGCCTGGTTCGCGAAAGCGGACTTCGGCCTTGGCGGGATGGACGTTTACATCGACGCGTTCGGGATCACATTCCACGAACAGGGCCACAACGGGGTAACGCCCACCGTGTAGGAAATCGGAATATGCGGCGCGCAGGGCGCCAAGTAATGCTTTGTCTTTCACGGGGCGGCCGTTGACGAAGATGTATTGTGCCACCGCCGCGCCGCGTGAATATGTGGGCAGGCTGGCATAACCCGTTAATGTCATGCCTTCGCGTTCGGCATCCACACGGATACAGTTTTCGGCGAATTCAGACCCGAGGATTTTACGCAAGCGTCCGTGCATGGCCGCGAACAGTTCGCCGTTTTCAGGGTCCGCGCGGAAAACAATGCGGCCTTCGCCGCCACCCGATACATCGCGCAGTGTAAAACCGACATGGGGTTCGGCCATGGCCAAGCGTTTCACAACGTCCAAGATTGCGCCTGCTTCTGATCTGTCTGTGCGGAGGAATTTTAGACGTGCTGGTGTGGCGTGAAACAGGTCGCGGAGTTCGACCGCCGTGCCGACGGTTGCGGGTGCGGGTTTAAGGAGGCCGATATCGCCGCCGTTGACGGTGATTGTGGAGCCGATGTCCGCTTCGGCTACGCGGCTGGTGATGGTCAGGCGTCCGACTGCGCCCATGGAGGGTAATGCTTCGCCGCGAAAGCCGAATGTGTGGATGTTCAGCAGGTCTGATCCGTCGATTTTGCTGGTCGCATGGCGTGACAGGGCGAGGATCATTTGATCGTGTGGAATGCCGTGGCCATCATCGGTAACGCGGATCAGTGTTTTGCCGCCGTCGGCGTAGGAAATATCAATACGCGTCGCGCGGGCGTCGATGGCGTTTTCCACCAGTTCCTTGATTGCAGAACTGGGGCGTTCCACGACTTCGCCAGCCGCGATGCGGTTTGCAGCGGCGTCATCCAATTGACGAATTACCGGTCGATCAAGGGGTATATTGGGGTTCTCAGCGTTCATGCCACAAGGGATAGCATGGGACGGTGCGATTCTGCTATGAGGAAGATGGGTAGAATAGTGAATTGGTTATCGCTTTGGTCTGTCTGCAAAAATTATGAATTGCCAACACATTGTACGACATCAGGCGTACAGGCATCCGCGGGCCAATCAGTGCGACGCCAGCAATATGTTGATGTGTTTCGCATCTTTAACTGCCAAATCACCAAGTCGCCTAGTTTAGTTTTTCGTTTCTCGCCCTGTATGATCGATGTGAACGAATTTGTGTCAGCGTAAAGGATGCTATAGCTGGCAGGATCATGGATTTTATCCCAAGAAATTATCATTTCGCTCAAATCTTGTGTGAAACGAATTTCATGCGGATTTTTGCTACATGTATTCCTGCCTTCTACCCACCCCCACTGACCAGTGTGTAATACATTGGCCATTTCTGCGAGGTCTTTGGCTGTTGAAGGCGCCGCCAGATTACACACCAACAATATAAGAAATATACGCATAAAAATCCATTTACAGTTAATCAGTTGTCTGCACACCCACAGGTCGTCCAACCACCACGAAGCGCATATCATCGGGGCGCAAAACGCGTTTTGCTACGCGGGCGATATCGTCTTTGGTTACTGCTTCGATATAGCTGTTGCGGTTTTTCGGATAATCGATTGGGAAGTCATTCATTTGACTGTAAGTCAGCAGGTTCGCAATTTGACCGTTGCCGTCAAAACGCAATGGATATGAGCCAGTCATGTATTTAATGGCCGCTTCTAGTTCAGCGTCCGTGACGCCGCCGTCTGCCATGCGTTTCCATTCTTGCTTGATTATCTCGATGGCTTCGCCGATGCGTTCATTTGCTGAGGACACAGAACCGCCGTAGTAATCAGCCTGATCATAGCCCGCCATATACGAATACACGCCATAGGTAAGACCGCGTTTTTCACGAACTTCTTGGGTTAGGCGCGATGTGAAACCACCGCCCCCCAAGACGCGGTTCATAACGTACGCGGCAAAGAAATCTGGGTCTTTTTGATGGATGCCTTGATGTCCCCAAATGGCTGTTGATTGTGGAATGTCAAAATCCACCACGGTCGTGCCACCTGATGCTTGGAACGTGATCGGTGTTGGAAGATCTGCGCCATTTTCAGGTAAATCGCCGAATAGTTCATCAAGCATTATCGCGAGTTCATCGGCCGTAATGTCGCCAACCACACCGACGAATAATCGATCTTTCGTCATTGTACGTGCGTGCGCTGCGCGCATGTCGTCTTGGGTGAGTGCCGACATTGTTTCGGCGGTACCACGGTATGGTCGCGCATATGCGTGGCCTTTGAATGCCAATTCGTTAAACGCGCCAGAAGCCAATTCATCTGGATCGGATTTGTTGCGGGCGATGATCGACATGACCTGTGCTTTGGTACGCGTAAATGCCACGTCGTTGAATGCCGGTGTCGTAATCGCGGCCTTAAGTAAGGCCACGCTGGCGTCGCGATTTTCCGACAGGAATTCCGCAGAAATGCTGATCCGTTCGCGTGAACTGTCGAAGCCAAAGCTGGTTGCTAACTCTTCGGCGGCGCGTTTGAAGGCGATTGCATCCATGTCGCCTGCGCCCTCTTCTAATAGTCCTGCCATGAGATAGGTTGCGCCCAATTTATCGGCTGGGTCCGTCGTTGATGCCCCTTGGAAGCCAATATTTAATGCGATCATTGGGATTGATGGCTCGTGTACGAGCCATGCTTTTATGCCACTTTTTGATGTAACTTCTTGGATGTTTATTTCCGCGCGAACAGGCAATGCTGCCAATAAAATAGCAGTACAGAGTGTTAATAATTTAATCATTTCGCCGCCTCCTTGGGTGCGCGTATCCAGCCGGTAACGGATGCTTTTGGATCAAGTACGTTGCGGGCGGCATTCATGACGTCTTTGGCTGTTACGGCGGCCAAAACCTTTGGCCAATCTTGGACGTCTTGCACCGTTAGCCCTGTAGTCAAACCTTCGCCATAACTGCGTGCGACGCTTTCTTGGTCATCCAATTCGAAAATTGTTGATGCTTGGATTTGTGTTTTAATGCGATCCAAATGGGCCTGATCGACGCCTTGGTCGAGGAACGAAAGTAACGCGGCATCAAGTGCATCTTCGGCTTGTTGCAGGGTCACATCTGGTGCTGGCACAATGTACAAGCCAAATGTGTCAGCGTCATATGATGTTGCCGAATGCCAAGACGCTACATTGAGCGCGACCTTTTCTTGGAGTTGTAAGCGTTGCCCCAAAAACGATGTCACGCCTGAACCACCTAAAAGTTCGGCAAAAATTGTCAAAGCCGCTGCTTCGGTTTGGTCGCCAGTTTTTCGGTTGGCCGCCAAATATTCACGAATGACATAGGGTTGGCGCACGCGTGGGTCTTCGAAAATTGTATGCACTGGTGCGCGTTTTGGCGGCTCTTGGGCGCGAACGCGTGTTTTGATCGCATCAGATGGAATACGTGGCCCGTAATGTTCATTCGCCAATTCCAGAACCTGTTCGGGATTAACATCACCCGCGACAATCAGAATTGCATTGTTTGGAGCATAGTATTTTTTATAAAAATCGATTGCATCATCGCGGGTTAGTTGACCGATTTCATGTCGCCAGCCGATCACGGGAATACCGTAGCCGTGATTTTGATACATCAATGCGTTGCGGTGTTCGCCAAACAATGCGTTTGGATTTGTGTCAGTGCGAGAATTGCGTTCCTCGATGATGACATCGCGTTCGGGCAACACCTCTTCGGCGGTTAGTTTTAGGTTTTGCATGCGATCGGATTCGATTTTCATCATTAAACCCAAACGATCGGCAGATACGCGTTGGTAATAAGCCGTATAGTCATAAGAGGTAAACGCATTGCCTGTACCGCCATTCGCGGCAACGATTTCGGAAAATTCGCCAGATTTTAGGTTATCCGTGCCCTTAAACAAAAGATGTTCCAAGTAATGTGCGATGCCAGATTTTCCAGGCATTTCGTCCGCTGATCCCACGCGATACCAAACCATATGCGTTACGATTGGGGCGCGGTGATCTTCTAGGACGACGACCTGCATGCCATTATCAAGTGTATATGTTGTGACTTCGCCAACTGCGAATGCAGGGGATATTGTGAATAGTAGAAAGGCAATTGCTTGGGAAACTAATTTCATTTGAAAACTCTCTTTGATCGACATGAACCTAGCCTGACTTGCACGGGATGCAAGCCTACAAACATAAATGTGAGCTTTCGCGAGGTGTTATTCGCCCTGTGGTGGGGCAGTTGGTGTGCGCACACCTAATTTACGCAAACGCAACAGTTCTGCGTATTCATCCAAACGCTGATCTGTGTAGCGGCGTTCGTAGGTCGCGGCGCCAACCCAGCGTTCCAAAACCTTGCCTTTGTTACGTTTTCTGAATTCTGCGTCTTCTTCGACAAGGACAGTGCGAATATTTGCGGCGACACCAAAACGCCCTGCGGCGGCAATCAAGGCGGATTCACCAGAGTTGATGGTTTTCGCTGTTAGACGATCAGCCTTGCCACCCAATGCAACAACGCCATCTTCTAGTGGGCGTTTGTCGGCCAAATTAATGCCCTGCGGGTTTGGTTCAGGCAATTTTGAAAGGTCTTCTGGATAGACTAATGGTTTCGTTGGTAAAACGCCAAACTCGTCGGGGCCTTTTTTGGGGCCCTTGTCGCATGCTGTTAATCCAAGCCCTAGGGCCAAAATTAAACCAATTTTTACAGCTATTGTCATGTCCACTCACTCGCCTTGCTTGGACTATGTTTAGCCCAATAATTCATGGACGTCACGCCCGTTTCGTCAAGCGTTCTGAAAACAGCGCCAATCCGATTAATCCAACAAACACAAAAATATCAGCGATGTTGAAAACATAGGGATTTCGAACGCCGCAACATGACATATTCAAGAAATCCACGACCGCGCCAAAACGTACGCGATCCACTGCGTTACCCAACGCGCCACCGATAACCATACCGATCAAAATCGCCGCCCAGCGCCCGCCAAATTGGCGTGACCAATTCAACAATGCCAAACTTACGATCACCGGCAAAGCAATCAAAACCCAACGCATAATATCTGGGCTGTCGGAAAATAGGCCGAAATTAATGCCTTTGTTCCACCCCATGGAAAAAACCAAATAGGGATGGAAAACTTCGTATATGCCCAGCTCGTCTAAATTTAAGCGCTCAAGAATCGCCCATTTGCTGATCTGATCGATCGCAAAGAAGATAGCCGAGAAGAGCAGAGCGCGGATCATATTAGTGTTTAAAGTGGCGCATGCTGGTGTAAACCATCGCCAATCCTGCTTTGTTCGCCGCTTCGATGACTTCTGCGTCGCGCATGGAACCACCTGGTTGGATCACAGCCGTTGCGCCTGCTTCGGCGGCGGTTAGCAAGCCATCAGAGAATGGGAAGAATGCATCTGATGCCACGACTGAACCAATGGTCAGTGGTTGAGCCAAGCCCATTGCCTCGGCCATATCTTGGGCTTTGCGGGCGGCGATGCGTGTGCTGTCTACGCGGCTCATTTGACCTGCGCCAACGCCGACTGTTGCGCCGTCTTTGACATAGACAATCGCGTTTGATTTGACGTGTTTGGCAACTTTCCATGCGAACAGCATGTCATTCATTTCTGCGTCTGTTGGTTTGCGTTCGGTGACAACCTGTAGATCATCAAGGCCGATAAACCCGTTATCGCGGTCTTGGATCAAATAGCCGCCTGCAACTTGGCGCCATGTTTGGCCGGCTGCGTGAATATCAGGCAGGCCGCCTGTTGTCAGCAAGCGTAGGTTCTTTTTGGCGGCAAAGATTTCTTTTGCTTCGTCGGTCGCATTTGGGGCGATTACGACTTCGGTGAAAATCTGACAGATTTGTTCGGCTGTTGCGCCGTCCAATGTACCGTTCAGGGCAATTATGCCACCGAATGCGGATGTTTGATCGCATTGGAATGCACGTTCGTATGCAGCGCTGAATGTTTCGCCTGTTGCCACGCCGCAGGGATTGGCGTGTTTGATAATCGCAACGGCAGGGCCATTTGAAGGATCGAATTCTGAAACCAATTCAAATGCAGCGTCGGTGTCATTGATGTTGTTGTATGACAGTGCTTTGCCTTGGTGTTGGGTGGCTGTTGAGACGCCCGGGCGATTGTCGCCGTTAGAATAGAAGCTGGCGGATTGGTGTGGGTTTTCGCCGTAACGCATTTCTTGTACAAATGTGCCTGCAATTGCTTTGCGACGTGGTGTTGTATCGCCAATTGCGCCAGCCATCCATGTGGATACCGCCGCATCATATGCACCAGTGCGTGCATAGGCAGTTTGGGCCAATTTTTGACGGAACGCCAAATCAGTTGCCCCATCATTTTGATCCAAGCTTTGCAATAATGTGTGATAGTCATCGACATCAACGACAACAGAAACAAACCCATGGTTTTTCGCTGCTGCGCGGATCATTGCAGGGCCGCCGATATCGATGTTTTCAATGCAATCGTCGTAATCGCCACCCTTGGCGACTGTTTCTTCGAATGGATACAGGTTCACAACCAACAGATCGATTTCACTGATGCCATGTTCGCGCATTGCAGCCACGTGATCGTCATTATCACGCAAGGCCAACAGGCCGCCATGCACCATTGGGTGTAGCGTTTTGACGCGACCATCCATCATTTCAGGAAAGTTCGTAATCTCAGACACGTCACGTACCGGAAGGCCCGCATCGCGAATTGCTTTGGCAGTGCCACCAGTGGACAATAACTCGACACCTTTGGAATCAAGCGCGGTCGCCAATTCGATCAGCCCTGACTTGTCGGATACGGATAACAGTGCGCGGCGAATTTTAACAAGATCTAGGGACATTTGGTTTCCTTTTGGCGTCAGTTGGCAGCGGTCGCTATGCCTCTAATCGGGTCAGCGACCATTCGATGACGCCCTCATAGTTGATTGCGACGCTAGATACCACAACCTGATTTGCCGCACGTGGATTAAGGCGTCCATACTCCATATATGCGCTCTTTTCGATGCTCATTTGTGCCTTAGGTGCGCGTAATAACCAAACTTCGCCCTTGGGTGTGGTCATTGTTACCGCTGTATCACGCATCCCTAATTCCAACGCCACATCTGGTGCGATATGAAAGCGCGCCGCAAACGGAATTTTTGATTTTTTATGATTTGCTTTCCACGTGTCAAACTTTGCACGGTTATCTTTGTTTTCGGCGGTTACGGTATCTTTGCCACGGACAAACAAACCGGTGCGGGCCATTTCCAATGATCTGTAATGTTTCAAGCCAAAGAGTGGCACAAATCCAGTGTGTGAACTGGCCAACATTTCGAATTCAGAATTCTCACTTCGTTCGATGGTTGGTACGATTGGTTCTGCTTTTTTGGCGGGACGCACGCTGGGTGACGTTTCCGCAACGGACAGGCCGCTGTGCGCCAAGAGTGTGCGGCTGGCATTCCACCATTCGGTGCCAAACAGCATCCCCGGCCCCGTATTCACAATCAAAGGTTGGCGACCTGTTGATAATTCAAAACACAACGCGCTGAAACTGCCCGCGTCGCGCAACACTTGTTCGCCGCCATCCATAATCAAGACAGTGCCGCTGTTGGCGATACGTTGATACCCCATTGCACCACCAACGCGTGCCGGTAAGGAAATCGAAGCATCAGACAATGATTGATCCAACCGCCCTTCCATGCCGCGTCCGCCACCATGGAAATGCGCCAATCCCCCGTCACCCAATCGTAGACTACGCAAGCTGGGAACGATGCGTTCCATTGCCAATAAGTGGTCGCGCAATGGTTGCTCTTCGGCTTCACCTATTGCATGGGACGCCCATGCAAGGGTTGTGAAAATATCCATCAACTCTTCTGGGTTTCGCGATGGGATAGCGCCTTGGGCATCCACATAATTAACCGACTGTTTCGCCAAATTTTTCACCGCAGGCTTCAAGAACCGCTTTTTCCCTTCCAACGCAAGGCCGCAGTAAACCAATCCTGTCAGGGCTTCAAAACGCCCCAATCCCGCAGGTTCAGCCTGCCAGCGCGCACCCAAGAAATCTGCTTGTTGGCCAAGTGCTTTGAAATATGCTTTTTGGTTTATCGCGTCTTCTTTGATCAGCAACAGCAGGGCATGATTAATAACACGTACAACACGTCGTCCGGTCAATTGCGGTGTCCAACCAACACCCGATCCATTGCCATAACGTTCAATCCATTCCCACAACCACTGCTTTGCCAAAGCGCGCGCGCGTGGGCTTCCTTCGGCGGCTAAATGATCAAGCCAGCTGAAACCATGCAATTCTTGTTCGAAAAAGATACTGGGGGCTTCGAGGTCCCAAATTGATTTATCGGGTGCTTCGACCATATGACCCGCAAACAGGAAAAACCCGCTGATCATTTGTTGGCCACGCGCTGGCACACCGATCGAGCGTGGTTCAGGTTGAGCAATAAATGCGCGCGCTGGGCGTGCAAATCTGCTGCGCCTTGCGGCAATTGAATTGCCTAACTTATATCCAAATAAACCCATTGGTACGCCCTTATCACTTTGGGCAGGTTAGTCTTTGCGTTTGAATTTTGCTACGTAAAATCCATCCATACCACCGTGATTTTCCCAAAAATCTGGGCGTAGGCGAATTTGGCCGGTTTCATTTGCCATATCCGCGTCCAATCCCATTGACGTTGGATCAATCGCGACTGTTTCCAATGCTGCGTTTTGTTTTGCGAGCCAGTTCACTTGGCCTTCGCCTTCGGCAGAGAAAATCGAACATGTTGAATAGATCAGCACGCCATCGGGGGTTAACCATTCTGCCGCTTTTAGGATCAGTTGACGTTGAAGTTTTAACAGATCACCCAGATCAAAGTTTGCTTTTGCAAATGGCAAATCAGGATGGCGGCGGATTGTGCCTGTGGCAGAACATGGGGCATCCAACAAAATTGCATCAAACGGCGCATCGGGCGTCCATTTCAATGCATCCGCTACGACACAGTTTGCCTTTAACTTTGTGCGAAACAGATTTTGCTGCACGCGTTTCATACGGCCGTCAGAAATATCCAAGGCTGTTACATCAGCCCCCATCGCGGCCAGTTGCATTGTTTTACCACCCGGTGCCGCACATAAATCCAACACACGTTTGCCACGTAAATCACCCAGAGAACGGGCTGGAATAGAAGCTGCGGCATCTTGGACCCACCAATCACCTTCGGCAAAGCCAGGCAATTCAGAGATCTGCCCAGCGCGCGCCAAACGTACGGAATTATTTGGCATCAATTGAGCACCCAATGTTTTCGCCAATTCAGCCGCCATGGCGTCGTCTTTGCACGTCAAATCAATTGGCGCGCCCGTCTGATGAGCCTTTTCAATCGCGACAATATCTGACGCGTTGGTGATTTTCGACATCTGTGAGCGAAATGCTTTTGGTAATTCTTGGGGTGGTAAGTCGGCAAAAATGGCTGGCCCTTCGGACGCAACTTTGCGCAGGACTGCATTCGCCAAGTTTTTAAGATGTGCCGTCTTTTGTCGACGTTTCGCCATGGTGACTGCCGCATCAACGGCAGCATGATCTGCAATTCCGTCAACTAAAATTTCAGTCGCCGCAACGCGTAATATATTTAGCAATGCAAATGGCGGTTGCTTAGTTAAAAATTTATCCAAAACAAAGTCGACCGGCCCCAAATTACGCAGTGTCGTCAATGCCAGCGATTGCGCACGGGCGCGTTCGTAAGGTTCCAAATCAATCAATGGGCTGTCTTCAGCATTGATCAAATCGATGAGCAGGCGTTTTTCCAACAAGACACTGTGCAACAACCGCACCGCTGCTTCGCGTGCATATAATCCAGGTTTAGCCATTTGCGTCTCTTTCCGTGGTCGTTTATAGGGCTGTTACTACATGCATACGCCCAGCAACAGAGCAAAGAACATGACCGACACCAAAGAAACACGTCTTAAAAATGCCGCCGAACGCGCCCTTGCAGAAGCAAAAGCGCGAAAGGATGCGATCAATGATGCATCCTTGCAATTGGAATTGGGCGGACCCAAAGGTTTAGAACCAACACGGTTTGGCGATTGGGAAAGAAAGGGAATCACATCAGATTTCTGATCAATTTGATTGATTTTCAAACGTAAGTTTACGCTTTCCCAATATATGAACAGTTACAAAGCCCATGTTAATCGGAGCTTTGTTATGTCTAAATCCTTCTATCCTGTGCTGGCTTGTATGTTTTGGCTGGGATTCGTCACCCCCACATCTGCCCAAGAACAATCAAATCGGATTTGGTTCACATGGGAGGCGCTTCGCACAAATACAGAACTGTGCCAGCAAAAAAACACCTGTCGTCCCGTTTCAACCTATATCACGCGAATGATAGAGGAAGCCGATACCAGAAAAGCCAAAGAAATGACTGGCGCAATGGACCAATTGGCAAAGCTACGCGGATATCCAACCGATCATCCTGATGCACCCAAAGTATGCCAAAATGTTGAGGCCGCCAAAGTATTGGGGTTTAACCCAGAAATGTGGCCAATCTCAGAAAAACTAGATACTTTGGTTGGGCTTCCGGGCGTGCATTTTTCACTGGGATCTCTTAAGGCACCGGCGAATTACGAGGGGCCTTTTGGTGAACAGGTTCACGCAGAAGTCGTTAAAAAAATTACAGCGGCGGGCATTCGTTATCTGACAGAAGAAGAAATGGAAAAAACGCCCGGGCAACCGCATTTGAACATCTATTTTTCAAATACAAATCCAGACACGGGCTGTTGGTTCAGTGTTTTTTCCAGCCTTTCGCAAACGGCACTACTTACCCGCAATCATACTGTGAAATTCAAGGCAGGAACGTGGGGGTTTGGCGGAGGGTATTCTGCCGATCACCCAGATCGCAGTGAATACGCCGCAATTATGATCGTCATTGATAAATTCATCGCGGATTTCCAAACCGCCAACCCAAACGGCGTCAAACGCATTGCGTTGAACAGTCCATAACGACACATTTGGCCCCCCGTTATTCTAAGCAAATAGCAGGCACAAGAATCACCGCATGGCGAGGAGTAGTCAGATTTCAGCGCCGGAGGCGCAACTCATCCTCATTGCACCCGAGCCGTAGGCCCATCAACGCGGCACAACATCACAGACCTAAAACATCCATCATGTCATATTCACCAGGAGCTTTACCCAACCCCCAAAGGGCTGCTTTCAGAGCGCCACGGGCAAATACTTGACGATCCGTTGCCAGATGACGCAACACAATACGTTCACCGTCTGCTGCAAAAATTACATCGTGTTCACCAACAACGTCGCCGCCGCGAATGGCATGAAATCCGATGTCACCGCGTTTACGTTCACCCGTAATACCGTCGCGACCACGATCGGATACATCCGTAAGGTTTACACCACGACCATCCGCAGCTGCTTCGCCCAACATCAATGCTGTGCCTGAAGGTGCATCAACTTTGTAACGGTGGTGACCTTCGACAATTTCGATATCAAAATCTTCGTCCAAGGCCGCGGCTACTTTTTTGGTCAGTAGCGTCAAAAGGTTCACGCCTAAGCTCATATTGCCAGCACGCACAATAACTGCATTCTGCGCAGGTGTTTTTAATGCCGCTAAATGCGTGTCATCCATGCCCGTTGTGCCAATAACATGAACAACGCCAGTTTGGGCGGCCAATTCTGCGTGGGCGACTGTGGCGGCGGGTGATGTGAAATCAATCACCGCTTGGGCGTTTGCGAAAACCGCTGATGCGTCATCGCTGACGATGATACCGTTTTCGCCACCGCCCATACAGACACCTAAATCACGTCCAACCCATTCATGCCCAGCGCGTTCAGTCACACCCGACAGAACCGCCTTGTCTGAATTTTGAACTGTATTTATCAACATCTGGCCCATACGCCCAGATGCCCCCACAATTGCGATCGCTGGTAGAGTTGTCATGATCTTTATCCCTTTTTGCTGTCCCCATTTACCGCGCATTGGCACAGATGCAAAGCCCCGCTTGCGAGTAGTTAGAAAAACCCCTAAATGAGGCGCATGGCGAAAAAAGAAAATCACGCGGCCAATGGGCCAACCCAACGACAATTACGTGTCGGCGAAATGCTGCGACGCGCAATTTCTGATGTTTTATTGCGCGGTGACATCCACGATGCCGATTTGGCACATATGTCCATCACCGTCGGCGAGGTGCGTTCAACACCTGATCTGCGTTTAGCATTGGTTTATGTATTGCCGCTGGGCGGTCAAAACGCGGATATCGTGATAGAAGCGCTAAATCGAAACAAATACGAAGTAAGAAGAGCCGTGAATAAGCAAGTTTCGCTTAAATATTCACCTGACCTTAAATTCGTTTTGGATAGAACGTTTGATCAGTTGGATGAAACACGCCGTTTGTTAAACCAAGATGTTGTCGTAAAGGACGTATCATCCGACGACGAATAGCGCAGGGTTGCGCGTTGTCTAGGGGTACTGAACAAAATGCTTACGTCACAATCATTGGCGCTGAATGCCGCCGTTGCGCGCATGGAATCGCCAGCAGATAAAATCAAAATTCAAATCTCTGAACAGTTTGGGTTTAAATATCACCAAATCACCAAATGCGGATGTACGTTCACCAAGACGTTGATCAATCAATTGGATGGGCGGTCATCAACGGCACACCCCATTAAAATCGACTGGTCGTCCGGTGGACCGCCTGCGTTTGTTATCATTCGCAATCCCATCGATCGCTTTATATCGTTGTATTTTGATAAAATATTACGCGGCTCGTCAGGGATTGGCCGTAAGTTTTTGAACCGTCATTTGGTTGATCGCGATGCCGCGTCTTTAATGGCGCATCAGTTGAATTGCCTACAATCCCTTGGCTGGATAAATTCGACGATAACAGGGCGATCATCAGAGCCGACGAATTATCATTGGCGACCCCAAGTTCGGCGGTTACACAAAATTTCAAAGATGGATGTGCATGTACTGACACTTGATGGGCTATCGTGGCAATTGCCTTATTTGCTGCGCGGCTGTTGTCCAAATATCAGCGATGTGATGAAACGGGTTGGTATGCGAAACGTTTCACCCAAACCATGCGATGCGTCACAACTTGCGTCACAAAAACTGCGTAAGCAAATAAGCAGGATTTACGCGGACGATGAACGTGTATATTCCGAAGCAAATCGCCATTGGGCGAAAATCGGAACAAGGCTGGGGCATCATGGGCAAGACATCAAACAAACGGCGCGTGGATGGTTGGTTACTGATCGACAAGCCTGCTGGAATAACATCCAGCGCGGTGGTCAATAAGGTAAAATGGGCGCTGAATGCCAAAAAGGCCGGCCATGCGGGTACGTTGGACCCCGAAGCAACGGGATTATTGGCGGTGGCGCTGGGCGAAGCGACGAAAACCGTTCCTTATGTGACGGATGGGTTGAAGGCATATACCTTTATTGTACGGCTTGGTCAGGCGACGAATACGGATGATACCGAAGGTGAAGTCATTGCCAGTAGCGATTTGCGCCCGGCCGATGCGGAAATCAAAGACGCCTTGGTTCAATTCACGGGTGATATCCAACAGGTTCCGCCGCAATTTTCCGCTGTCAAAGTGGACGGCCAACGGGCGTATAAGTTGGCGCGTGATGGCGAAGAGTTGGATTTGATTGCGCGTGATTTATTTGTCGAAAGTCTGACACTTTTAAACCGCATCGACGACGATCACGTTGAGCTGAAAATGGTTTGTGGCAAGGGCGGATATGTGCGTTCGATTGCACGCGATTTGGGCGCATCATTGGGGTGTCTGGGGCATGTGAAAATATTGCGCCGCATTTGGTCTTGTTCACTGAACGTCGAGGATGCCATTGATTTCGCAACCATTGAGCGTTTGGCAAAAGATCCAGAACTGGAAAATTATCTGCATCCGATCGAATTGGGTTTGGCAGATTTACCAGAACTAAAATGTCGCCCTGAAGAGGTAGGTAAGTTGCGTAATGGTAATCCTGCAATGGTGTTGGCGTCTGATCTGGAATACGGCGCCGAAGCGTGGGTTTCTTGCAATGGTGAACCTTTGGCGATTGGCATTTATAAAGCCGGTGAAATTCATCCCAACCGTGTATTTGTTGCGCCTTAGACACGCCCTGCTTGAATTATAGTTCCTTCATCTTTGACGCGTTGTATTGCTACTTTTTGGGGCTTAGTGAACGCGCATTCTAGAGAGCGAAAATAGATGAAAAATATTAAAACAGCAGTTTTTGCGATTACACTTAGTTCCATTGCCACGGTTGCATCTGCGAATGACACCAGTGGGTTTTATTCCGGGTTAAGTTTTGGGGACTTGAATGCGACTGAACTGGGTAATCCAGTAGCGAGCGGAGCCCCCAAGAGCATTTTCATTGGTTACAATTTAAGTATGTATGACAACTTCACTGTTTCAGGTGAGTTGGAACTGGGCCAAACAACATACAAATTTGAGCCAGATTTTTTTGGCTCTATTAGTGCCCCACTGGACATCAAAAGCCAGACAGTAAAAGCGCGTTTTGGGTATGATGTTAGCAATGCGGCTACTGTTTTTGCTGTTGTCGGAAAAACAAAAATTAGCACAGATGGAAACGGCGAATACATATGGTTTGGGCGTTGACTATGCCGTAGGCAAACATGTCTTGCTTGGCTTAGAGGCCGTGCGCACGAATTTGAATTACGACATTGATTTTAAAATTCTGAAATTGCGCGCCGCTTATAAATTTTAAGCCGTCAAAAATTGATTTGAGAGGGGGCGCATTTTTGCGGCCTCTTTTTTGTATGCGGCGTCCAAGTTCTACGATAGATGACCAATATGATAACACGTACCCATATCAAAGATGATGCGCCATCCACGGCGATTTATTCTGATTGCGAACAATATCGTTATGCGTTGACGCGGACGTGGGATGAAAGTGGCGGGCGTGTTTTATTTTTGATGTTGAACCCATCAACCGCGACAGAAGTTCAAAACGATCCGACAGTTGAACGTTGTGAACGTCGTGCGCGGGCGTTGGGATTTGGGGCTTTTCGAGTGTGCAATATTTTCGCATACCGCGCCACAGATCCACGCAACATGCGTGCGCAGACTGATCCAAATGGGCCAGACAATGACACGGCAATTTTAGATGCCGCCAAATGGGCAGACAGCATCGTTTGCGCATGGGGCACGCACGGTGAACATATGGGACGCGGCGCGCAGGTTGAAACGTTGTTAAGGCAGCAGTCGACGCCATTAACGCACCTTGGATTATCCATAAAGGGGCACCCCAAACATCCGTTATACATTGCATACAGCGTTCAACCTGAAAGTTGGTAAGCGCAATGATTAATTTTGCGCTTCAAATGCAATCCACCCAGAGCGTTGATCAGGCGCTTGGCGCCCTTCTTATTATCATCGGCTCGCCAATTGTGGGTTATTTAATTTTAAAACTTTGGGGTAAGCAAAAGGATCGAAGCTCGCCTTATTACAAGGTCCAAAGTCTGAAGGATGTTGGGTACACGTTTTTAAGCTTGATAGGTCAAAACAGACGCAGTGCCAAAGCGTTGGGTACGCACATCACCCTTTACCCCACGTGGGGCGTAAGGGTTGTGACAACTGTGTCGGTACTGTTTTTCGCAGGCTTCGTGTGGCATACGAGTCGCCCCGATTATATCGCGCTAAACGGTAATGAGTTGATGTTGCCAATGTGGGGAATTTATGCATTTTCGTTACTGCTGGGATACAGTCTTTTTGCCGTGTGGTTTGGCCAAAAGACATCATATGATGACCGCGAAATAAAATGCCGCTTTGTTCAACTTTTGCCACAACAACGACAACTAGACACGTTGTATGACATCGTTAAGCACCCGCGAAATCCCGTTTATGTTCTGCATTTTGATCGCCAGAAACCGATGCATGTATTTTCTTATATGACGCAAAGAGAACAGTTCTTGGCTGATATGAATGTGATTATCGACCAAAACCACAAACAGTTGGGCGTTACACGTGAATGATCAAACCAAAGGCATTTTACTGACGGTATTAGGTGTATTATTCATCGTGCCTGACAGCTTGTTTATTCGCCTGCTGAACGCAGATGTATACACCATTATTGTTTGGCGTAGCTTTATATCCGGTTTCTTTATCCTGCTGGGATTGATCGCATATCATCGCAGCAACATCATCAATGTTTACAAAAATGTTGGACCAAACGCCGTTATGTTTGGTTTTTTCTTGGCAATCAGCGGGCCCCTGTTTGCGTTGTCCGTGAGTTTGACGGCTGTATCAAATACAGTTTTCATTATCGCGACGATGCCTGTGTTTTCCGCGTTTTCCAGCTGGTTGTTGATTGGTGAACGCATTACACGGCGTATGGCATGGACGATTGGGTTTTCC
>DKMK01000116.1:0-5298 GCA_002469545.1 Rhodobacterales bacterium UBA7416
CGCCATTCGTAAGCGTTTTGTGACCCCCGGTATGTCGCTGGGTGCTTTGTCCCCAGAGGCGCACCGCACATTGTCGATTGCGATGAACCGTATTGGTGCAAAGTCCGACAGTGGCGAGGGCGGTGAAAGCCCTGATGATTTCACGCCCGAGCCAAATGGTGATAACGCTTCTGCCAAGATCAAGCAGGTTGCCTCTGGTCGCTTTGGTGTTACGGCGGAATATCTGCTGGCTTGTGAAGAGCTAGAGATCAAAGTTGCCCAAGGTGCCAAACCCGGTGAGGGTGGTCAGTTGCCCGGCATGAAGGTCACTGATTTGATCGCCAAGCTGCGCCATTCGACCAAAGGTGTGACGCTGATTTCGCCACCGCCGCACCATGATATCTATTCGATCGAGGATTTGGCGCAGCTGATTTACGATCTGAAGCAAATCAATCCACGTGCAAAAGTTACTGTGAAATTGGTGGCGTCATCTGGTGTGGGTACAATTGCCGCTGGTGTTGCGAAAGCAATGGCGGATGTGATCCTGATTTCCGGTCATAATGGTGGTACGGGTGCGTCGCCTGCGACGTCGATTAAGTATGCTGGTTTGCCATGGGAAATGGGATTGTCCGAAGCGCACCAAGTTTTGGCGATGAACAATCTGCGTGATCGTGTGACATTGCGTACCGACGGTGGTTTACGCACGGGGCGTGATGTTGTGATGGCGGCCATGTTGGGTGCCGAGGAATATGGTATCGGTACCGCCGCGTTGATCGCGATGGGTTGCATTATGGTACGTCAGTGCCAATCAAATACATGCCCTGTTGGCGTTTGTGTGCAAGACGAAGAGCTGCGTAAGAAGTTTACGGGGTCCGCGGATAAGGTTGTGAACCTGATTACATTCTATGCCCAAGAAGTTCGTGAAGTATTGGCGAGCCTTGGTTTGCGTACAATGGACGAAGCAATTGGCCGTGCTGATATGTTGGCGCAGGTGAGCCGTGGGAATGATTATCTGGACGATCTGGATTTGAACCCAATGTTGATCAGCATCGATGGATCACAGGACATCGTTTATAACCGTGACCGCGATCGCCAAGCTGTACCTGATACGTTGGACGCCGAAATTCTGAAGGATGCAGGGCCGTTCTTTAAGCATGGCGAAAAGATGCAGCTGTCATATGCAGTGCAAAATACGTCACGTACAATTGGGACACGTGTTTCATCCAAGATCGTTAAGAAATTTGGCATGAATAATGATCTGTTAGAAGATCATTTGACAATCAAATTGACTGGTTCTGCCGGACAATCGTTAGGTGCTTTTGCAGCGCCTGGATTGAAATTGGAAGTTTCGGGCGATGCGAATGATTATGTTGGTAAGGGTCTGTCGGGCGGCAAAATTGTTGTACGACCACCATTGGCCAGCCCACTGATTCCATCGGACAATACGATCATCGGTAACACTGTTTTATACGGTGCGACTGCTGGTAAGTTATTTGCCAATGGGCGCGCAGGCGAACGGTTCTGTGTACGTAATTCAGGTGCGTCAGTCGTCGTCGAAGGATGTGGTTCCAATGGCTGTGAATACATGACCGGTGGTGTGACTGTTATCTTGGGCGATATTGGCGCAAATTTCGGTGCGGGTATGACCGGTGGTATGGCGTATGTGTACGATCCAAAGGGCCGTTTTGGTGTGATGGCAAATATGGAGAACATTGTTGTTGTTCCCGTAACAGTTGCGCATTGGGAAGGCCAATTGAAGGGTTTAATCCAAGAGCATTTGGACGAAACACACAGCCCGAAAGCAGCAAAAATTCTGAACCGTTGGGAAGAAGAAGTTAAACATTTCGTGCAAATTTGCCCGAAAGAAATGTTGGTTCATATCCCACATCCAATCAGTAAAGAAGACGATCAGAAAACCGCCTGATTGGAATTCAAAGATCTAAAATTTTTGCGAGGGCATCTGGAAACGGATGCCCTCTCTTTTTTGTGGAAATATTGCAAATTTACCCTATTAATAGTTAAAACTTCTTCGTAGTGTTAACCATGATGGTCAAAGGTGGGCCGTTATGTACATGGAGTTTGGGTATGAAGCGGTTTGTTTGCGCGCTGGTTATTGGTGCGACCAATTTATTGGGCGGCGCAGCTGTGGCAGAATGCGATAGTGGCGAACAGATTATTCGCATGAGCCATGTCAATCGGCCCTATAATCACCCAATTGGTGACGCGGCCAGTGAGTTAGAAAAACGCGTGAACCAAGAGATGCATGGTATCGCTTGTATGGAGGTGTTTGGTAACTCGTTATTGTACACCGATGATCGCGTTGTGCGTGCATTAATAGAAAACGATATTCAGATCGCTGTACCCAGTTATGGCGCGCTGGATGAGTACACACGTACCTTCCGCGTTTTTGGATTACCGTTCGTTTTTAAAAATGTTTCGGCGGTTGAGGAATTTCAAGAATCAGCAGCGGCGGGTAGTTTATTAATTGGGATGCGCGGGTTTGGTATTCGCGGATTGGATTTTTGGCAAAGTGGCATGTTGCAAATGAGTGCAAATACTGCGTTGCGGGTGCCGCTGAAGGCAAAAAACCTGACATTCCGCACGACGGGTTCGACAGTTAGTAATGTTCAATTTGCGGCGATGGGAGCATATGCGCGCCCAGTGAGTTTTGCGTCATTATATGGTGAGCTGAAGAGTGGTGAGTTGGATGCGGCCGAAGAAAGTTGGGCGAACTTTTTGGACAAGCGGATATTTGAAGTTCAATCAGAGTTAACGGAAACCAACCATGCGGTTGGCGGGAATGTTTTGATCGTTTCATATGATTGGTTTAAGAATTTGGAACCGGCCGTTTTATAGAATTGCGGTATTGAAATCCCATGGCGAAAGTTAAAAAATCAAAGAAGAAACGTAGGGGTACTGGTCGCTGGGTGAAAGCTGGCTTGATTAGCCTGTTTATTCTCATTTGCTTGCCGTTGTATTCCGTTGTTTTATTTCGTTTTTTTGATCCCGGACCTGGGTTTTACATGGGATCAGAGGCACGTCGTTTGGGTGGTATACAACAACAGTGGACGCCGATTGATGCATTCGCGCCGGTTATGGCGCGGTCCGTTGTTGCCGCAGAGGATGCATTGTTTTGTACCCACAATGGATTTGACTTGGATGCCATCCGTGACGCGATTGAAGGCGGGGGTAAGCGGGGTGCGTCAACGATCAGTCAGCAGGTTGCGAAGAATGTGTTTTTGTGGCACGGACGAAGTTATTTTCGCAAAGGGCTGGAAGCCGGATTTACGGTGCTGATTGAGCTGATTTGGCCAAAGGAGCGCATCGTTGAAGTGTATCTGAATATCGCGGAATTCGACGCGGGTGTTTTTGGTGCGGCGGCAGGTGCGCAGCATTATTTTGGTGTGGCACCCAATCGTATTACATCTACGCAGGCGGCGCGGTTGGCGGCGATTTTACCAAACCCAAAAAAACGGTCAGCCAGCCGCCCCAGTAATTTTGTACGCAAGCGAACGCGGGCGATTATTTCAGGTGCTGGGACAATTGATGCCGATGGGCGCGCTGATTGCTTTCAGGGTGGTTGAAACTGTTGCGTATTCTTGGCACTAAGGGGTTAGTTTTTAAAAAGTGATCCCAAACCCATGCATCGTCTGTATCATTTCCCGCTGTCGCCATTTTCCCGCAAGGTTCGATTGGTGTTAGCTGAGAAGAAAATCGAAGTTGAATTGATCGAAGAACGTTATTGGGAGCCTAGCACAGAGTTTTTACGCCTGAACCCTGCGGGACGTGTTCCCGTGATGCGTTTGGATGGGCGAGTCTTTTGCGAAAGTAATGCGATTTGCGAGTTTCTGGAAGAAAAGCACCCGCAACCACCACTTATGCCGCGAATCGCTGAAGATCGCGCCGAAGTGCGCCGCTTGGTCAGCTGGTTTGATGATGGGTTTTACCGTGATGTGACCGTGAATTTGTTGGGCGAACGTGTGATGCGTAAGATTATGGGTACTGGGTATCCCGACAGTAAGAATGTGAAAGAAGGCGCGCGGCGTATTAAATTTCATTTGGATTATATGAATGATTTGCTGGATCGTCGCCGTTGGCTGGCAGGTGATTCGATGAGTTTAGCGGATTTTTCTGCGGCGGCGCAATTATCATGCGTTGATTATATTTCTGATGTTGATTGGAATCGATCCGCGACCGTCAAAGATTGGTATGCGAAGATTAAATCGCGCCCTGCATTTCGTACGTTGTTGGCGGATCAGTTGCCCGGATTTCCACAGCCTGCGCATTATGCGGATTTGGATTTTTGAACGCGCAACTGAAACATGACTTGGTTGCGAAGGCGATTGAGTTTGGTTTCACGGCGACACGTATTTGTGCGCCAACTGACATTCCCGAAGCGCCCGCACGGTTAGCCCGTTACGTTGAAGAGGGCCGCCATGGCACCATGAGCTGGATGGCGGATCGCATGGCGTGGCGCGGGAACCCTGCGGATTTGTGGCCCGATGCGAAGTCGGTGATTATGTTGGCAGAGGCGTATTCACCGGAACATGATCCGTTGGCGATTTTGGAACAGACGGATCGCGCGGCGATTTCGGTTTATGCGCAAAACCGCGATTATCATGATTTGGTGAAGAAGCGTTTGAAACGTTTGGGGCGTTGGTTGATTGAACAACGCGCTGAGATGGAGATTAAGGTGTTTGTGGATACGGCGCCTGTGATGGAAAAACCATTGGGTGCGGCGGCTGGATTAGGTTGGCAAGGCAAGCATACGAATTTGGTTTCGCGTGAGCTGGGCAATTGGTTTTTTCTGGGGGCGATATTTACGACTGTGGATTTGCCCAAAGACAGCCCAGATGTGGATCATTGTGGGTCGTGTCGGGCGTGTTTGGATGTGTGCCCTACGGAAGCATTTATCGAGCCTTATCAACTGGATGCGCGGCGATGCATATCTTATTTAACCATTGAGCATGCAGGGCCTGTGGATATGGAGTTGCGCGCCAAGATGGGTAATCGAATTTATGGCTGTGATGATTGTTTGGCGGTCTGTCCGTGGAACAAGTTTGCGGTTGAGGCGAGCGAGATTGGATATCAGGCGCGAGCGGAATTGAAGGCGCCGAAGTTGGCGGAGTTGGTTGTGTTGAATGATGCTGATTTTCGGGTGATGTTTTCGAAAAACCCGATCAAGCGGATTGGGCGTAATCGATTTGTGCGTAATGTTTTATATGCGATTGGGAATTCAGGGCAGGTGGATTTATTGTTGTCTGCGCAGGCGTTACAAGGCGATGATGATGCGGTTGTACGCGATGCGGCCGATTGGGC
>DKMK01000116.1:5384-8577 GCA_002469545.1 Rhodobacterales bacterium UBA7416
CGGATAAGGCGGTGTCGTTGCGGGCACAGGGGATCACGCCGATTGTTTGGCCTGATACGGATTTAGCGCCGTTTATTGCGAAGGCCAGTCATGTTTTGACGTCTGTTTCGCCAACTACGGATGGGGATTCCGTTTTGGATGCGCATGGAGATGATTTGCGTGGTGGCGATTTTGAATGGGTTGGGTATTTATCGACCACGGGTGTTTATGGCGATCATGGCGGTGGTTGGGTGGATGAAGATACGCCGCTGACGCCGACAACGAAACGTGGCGAAATGCGACGCGATGCAGAGGCGGCTTGGACTGCGCTGGGATTGCCGTTGCATATTTTCCGTCTGGCTGGAATTTATGGGCCGGGCCGTGGGCCGTTTGCCAAAGTGCGTTCGGGAACAGCGCGGAGAATTATCAAGAAAGATCAGGTTTTTAGCCGTATTCATGTGGATGATATTGCGCAGGTTTTGATAGCATCGATTGCGGCACCGCGTGCTGGTGCAGTTTACAATCTGTGTGATGATGACCCTGCGCCGCCTGAAGATGTGATTGGATATGCGGCGCAATTGTTGGGCATGCCGATGCCTGAAGCGATTGATTTTGAAACCGCTGACATGACACCGATGGCGCGGAGTTTTTATGCCGAGAATAAAAAAGTGTGTAATGATTTGATCAAGAGCGAGCTGGGAATTTCGTTGAAATTCCCAGACTATCGCATTGGTTTAGAAACTTTGCTGGCGCAAAGTTAAGCGATGAAATCGCCATTTAGGGCGGGGTGATCCAGTGCATCGATGAGTTCGACTGGGACGCTGTCGAGTGTCGGGTATTTCCATGAAGGGTTGCGATCTTTGTCGATGACGGCGGCGCGGACACCTTCGATGAACTCGCCTGATGCGACAGCGTTTGTGACAAACCGATATTCGTTGCGTAGGGCCAGTGCCATGTCGTTATCCACTCGTGCGGTGTGGATTGTTTTTAAGGCTGACATTACGCCCAACGGTGCGCCGCGTGACAAGCCTTTGGCCGCAGATTTGGCGAAATCGCTAGTGGCATTTTGCAAGGCGGTTTGAATGTTGGCAACGCTGTTGCCGTTGAACAATGCGTTGATTTCATCGATGTTCAATTCCAGATCGCTGGCAGGTGGAACGCTGGCGAATTGGCGGATGGTTTCAGGATCGCCGGTTTCGCAAAGAGCTGCTTTTAGGTTTTCTAACTGGTCTGATTCCACATAGAAATCGGCCAACCCCGCGTAAATACAATCGGCCCCTGATAGGCGTGCACCTGTTAGGCCTGCGTATTCACCGCAGTGGCCTGGCATGCGGGCCAGTAGCAATGAGCCGCCAACGTCTGGGATGATGCCGATGGCGCATTCGGGCATGGCGAACATTGTACGCTCGGTCACGATGCGGTGGGATCCGTGTGCGGAAATGCCAACGCCGCCGCCCATAACGATACCGTCCATGATGGCGATGTATGGTTTGGCGTAGGATTCGATGGCCGCGTTGATGCGGTATTCATCGCGCCAGAATGTGCGGGCCATTTCATCGCGGCCTTTGATGCCTTCTGCATACAGATCGACGATATCGCCGCCTGCGCAAAATGCACGATCGCCAACTGCGTCGACTAGGGCCAATTTTATGTTGTCGTCTGTGGCCCAGCCTTGAATTGCTGTTTCCAAGTCCAACAGCATTTGGTGGGTGATGGCGTTTAGCGCTTTGGGACGATTTAGGGTGGCGCGGCCTGCGGCGCCCTGATTGGTAACAATTAGATCAGTCATGCGCGGTCACGTTCGATTAACATTGTGCGGCTGATGATCATGCGCATGATTTGATTTGTGCCTTCGAGGATTTGATGAACGCGCATATCGCGAACCAGTTTTTCGATGCCGTAATCCTGAAGATAGCCGTAGCCGCCCAGCATTTGCAGCGCGTCGTTTGCGATGTCGAAGCATTTATCGGTGACGAACATTTTAGCCATGGCACAGTATTTTGTGGCGTCAGGTTCGTTGTTGTCCAGCTTCCACGCTGCTTGGTGTAGGAACACGCGTGCGGCGGACAGGTTGGTTTCCATTTCTGCGAGTTTAAATTGTAGAGCTTGAAATTTATCCAATGTTTGACCGAATGCTTGGCGTTCGCCCATGTATGTCATGGCGATTTTTAGGGCCTGTGCGGCCGCGCCCAATGAGCATGCGGCGATGTTTAGGCGGCCGCCGTCGAGACCTTCCATTGCGTAAGTGAAACCGCGGCCTTCGTCGCCCAGCAGATTGTCTGTAGGGACGTTGCAGGCATCCATTTGCACCTGAGCGGTGGGTTGCGCGCGCCAGCCCATTTTTTGTTCTAATGCGCCGAAAGATAAACCATCACTGCCATCGGGGACGGCCAGCGTTGAAATACCTTTGGGGCCATCTTCGCCTGTGCGAGCCATGACCAGATACAGATCGGCGTAACCGCCACCTGAAATGAATGCTTTGTTTCCTGTGAGGGAAAAACCATCGTTTGTGCGTTCTGCGCGGGTGCGTAGGGCGGCGGCGTCGGAGCCTGAGTTTGGTTCAGTTAGGCAATATGCACAGTAGATTTCCATTGCCAGTAGACGATCCAACCATTCAGATTTCAGTGCGTCCGTGCCGTATTTTGCGACCATGTTTGTGCACATGTTATGGATTGAGATGAAGGCTGCGACGGATGGGCAGGCCATGGATAATGCCTCGAATATCAATGTGGCGTCGAGACGTGATAGACCTGTTCCACCCAATTCTTCGGGGACGTAGATTGAGCCAAAGCCGAGTTCGCCGGCTTCTTTTAACACAGATTTTGGGATGCTTTCTGCGCGTTCCCATTCCACTGCGTGGGGTGCAATTGACGTTTGGCCGAATTGATAGGCCATGTCGAAAATCATTTGTTGTTCTTCTGTGAGGGCGAAATCCATGGAATGTCTCCTAGCGGGGTTGCATGCGTGTTGCGCCGTCAAGGCGGATGGTTTCGCCGTTCAGGTAGGCGTTTTCGATCATTGCGATCACCAGTTTTGCGAATTCTTCTGGTGCACCCAAACGATTTGGGAATGGGATGTTTGTGGCCAAGCTGTCTTGCACTTCTTGCGGGAATGCGGTGACCATTGGGGTGGCGAAAATACCCGGCGCGATGGCTAAAACGCGGATACCAGATTTAGCTAGATCGCGTGCCATTGGGATTGATAGGGCATGAAC
>DKMK01000116.1:8680-8903 GCA_002469545.1 Rhodobacterales bacterium UBA7416
GATGCCACGTTGAATGTACCGCACAGATTGATGTTGATGACTTTTTGGAACAGAGCGAAATCATGGGCCGCGCCGCGTGAAACGGTTTTGGCGGCGGGGGCGATGCCGGCGCAGTTTACGCAGATGCGTTCCTGTCCGTTGGCCGCGCGTGCTTTGGCTAGTGCCGCTGTGACGCTGTCTGCGTCGCTGACGTCTGTTTGGCAAAATACGCCGCCCAGTTCAG
>DKMK01000083.1 GCA_002469545.1 Rhodobacterales bacterium UBA7416
AGACCCAAAACTACGCCGTTCTGCGACCGCATCCACATTTGCGGCAATGTTGGAATTGGTGAAACTTGGGAAAATGGATTTACGTCAAACCGACACCTTCGCCCCGATCGAAGTCAGACGAAAAGAGCAATAACATGAGCGATAAATCAGCCCCGATCCAATCCCTGTTCGAAGCACCCCCAATGGCGGAACAAGAACGCATGTTAGAGGCAATCTTGTTCGCAACCGCCGAACCGATTTCCAAACAACAACTCGAAGGTCGATTGCCCCACGGCTGTGACGTGTCTGAAGCATTAACACATGTCAAAAAACGTTACGAAGGTCGCGGCGTGCATTTAATCCGCGTTGGCGACGGCTATGCATTCCGCACCGCCGCTGATCTCGGCTATCTCATGCAAAAAGAAAGCACGGAAACCCGTAAACTGTCACGCGCCGCCATCGAAACATTGGCCATCGTCGCCTATCACCAACCCGTAACACGTTCCGAAATCGAAGAGATTCGCGGCGTGTCTGTGTCCAGTGGCACAATCGATATGTTGTTGGAATTGGAATGGATCAAACTGGGCCGTCGCCGCATGACACCGGGCCGTCCTGTGACATTCGTGGTCACCCAAGTCTTCTTGGATCATTTCGGTATGGAAAACACCAAAGACCTTCCCGGCATCAAAGAACTGCGCGACGCAGGCCTGCTGGACAACCGCCCGCCACCGGGTGCAATTCCGGGTGTCGCGTCTGATGATGTAGACACAAACGAAGATGATGATCAGGATGATATGTTTGAGTAAGGGAGGCGAATATGGGAAGTGATGAAAAATCGAAGGCGCCAATTCAACGGACTTTGCCTGACGATCTCAAACATCTGCCGCCGAAAACTCAAAAGTTACTACTTGAAGTTTTAAACAATCCTTCGGAACCCATTAATTATCCGGAACCGATGCTACCACATTGGAAAGCGTGCCCCAACATTCCTTGGCCAAGCATAGGTTGGAGAATGGGCGGCGGTGAAGGCTATGATATAGATTTTTTGGAATGGTTTTATAAACTTCCTAGTGATGCTCGGAAACAATACATCAAAGATAATCAAGAACCGAACGGCTGGGACGGGTTTTGGAAAAGAGTAGAGGAATATTGTGAGAGAATGAACGCTCAATCTTCTTAGTTGAGCACTTTGGAAAGATTGAATTGCGTAAATACACAGCCGCGCTTTGCCAGCCCACCCGAACGGCTCTCGGGCATTCTTCGAATACGCTGCCGCTTACAGGCCGACGATGCGCTGCGGCTTCGCCTTGATTCCGCGCAGATGATTTACATTTCTTGAAATCTTCGGTGCACGGTTTGTGTACAGGTTGTGCACAACGATTTTACGGCTTCTTGAAATGCTTAGACAGTTTCAAACCCTGTCCCTGATAATTCGATTTCAAATCCGCGCCGTATAAAACATCGGGTACTTCTGCCATGCGTTCATACACCAAACGCCCCACCGATTGCCCATGTTCCAGCGCAAACGGTGCCTCGTGACAGCGCACTTCTAACACGCCACGCGATCCTTTTCCGCCAGCATCAGCATTGCCAAATCCGGGGTCGAAAAAGCCTGCATAATGGACACGAAATTCGCCAACCATTGCCAAATAAGGTGCCATTTCGGCGGCACAATTTGGCGGAATATGAACCGCTTCCCGGCTGACTAAAATATAAAATGCACCCGGATCTAAAATGATCCGCTTGTCTGTCGCATATACCGGTTCCCAGTACTCATCGACGTCGTAATGGGCAATATTATCTAAATCAATCAATCCTGTATGGGGTTTTGCACGATATCCGACCAACCCATTTGGCAAATCTAAATCAACCGAAAAACCCAAACCTTGATCAATCTGCGCCGTGCCATCAACCAGTCCAATGTCATCGTGCATTGTTGCCAATTCAACATCAGACAAAACGGCCTGACCTTGGCGGAAACGAATTTGGTTCAGACGCATGCCCGGACGAACAAGAACGGAAAAACTACGCGGTGAAATTTCAGCATAAAGCGGCCCTGTATAGCCCGCCTCGATACGATCAAATTCAATGCCATTGTCAACAATACAACGCGTGAATAAATCCAAACGCCCCGTCGATGATTTGGCATTCGCAACGGCATTTACATCCTTGGGCAGGGCCAGTGATTCCATCAAAGGCACCACATAAACACAGCCCTTTTCCAAAACAGCACCATCAGTCAAATCGACCTCATGCATCTGAAAATCAGCCAATCGATCAACCACAGTATTCCCAGCACCCGCAAGGAACGACGCGCGTACACGATACGCCTTGCGGCCTAATCGCAGGTCTAAACTGGCAGGTTGTACTTGGTCTTTGGGGCAGGGATCGGTGACGGTGATTTGACCATTGGTCAACATCGTTTCAATCATTTGACTTGGTAATACGCCTGTCATGTCGCAGATGTCCCCAGTGTAATTGCCCCATAAGGGCTGTGTTTGGTCGGGCTAGCAGGATTCGAACCTGCGGCCTCTCGTCCCCCAGACGAACGCGCTACCAGACTGCGCTATAGCCCGACTAAGATTTTGTTATATCTGTGATTTACGCCTGTGCAAGTGCCAAAAGACCCTTACAGCGTTTCCAGACGTCGTTTCATGCGATTTCTGATCCGTTGCAGTTGGAAATACAAATCTTCGATGTCCAATACCTTGTCGCTGGCGATTTGTGCGCGCGATTTTAGTTGGTCCAAAGATATTGCGATACTGTCGCTTTGGGTGTCGTCAATTTCTGGGCTACGGTTACGTGAAATAGCGTTGCTAATAACATCGCGCGCAGAGGTTTCGCGGGCACTTTCTTGCGCCTGTTCGGGCTCTTCGGTCGGTGCAGTCTTGGCGAATAAGGGGTCTAATTTCAAAGGCTCTTCTTTTACACTTTCAGCGTCAGCCGGTTGCAAAATCAAAGGCTCAACGCGTGGTGTCGGCAATATTTCGGTGTCCAAGGTCAATATCTCTTTGGGTGTCTCTGCCTTGTCCTTGAACGTGGCTGTTGTGTCATCTTGTGTTTCTTCAACTGGTGCAGATGCGGCTTCTTTTGCCGCCTTGCGTTTCTTACGACGTCCTTTTTCGGGGAAGTCAGGTTCGGCAGAATAGCTGTGAACCTCTTCTTCGCCTTGCGTTTTGATCATATCTTTGACGGCGGCGATTGTCGTGCCTTTGTCATGCAACAAATGCTTGATACCGCCGATAAGTTTCAGATCTTCTGGACGGTAATACCGTCTGCCACCTGCGCGTTTGACAGGTTTGATTTGCGGAAATTTGCTCTCCCAGAACCTAAGAACATGAGACGGCGTGTCTAGCCAATCCGATACTTCGGTGATGGTGCGAAATGCCTGTGCTTTTTTACGTGCCATTTTTGGCCTGCTTATTTGTTGCCCGCGGCGACTCTGTGCTTCATCGTGTGGGATGGGCGAAAGGACAGAACCCGGCGGGGGTGGATTGGAACTTCTTCGCCGGTCTTGGGATTGCGTCCAACACGTGCGGTTTTATCACGGATGTTAAACGTACCAAAAGAAGAGATTTTGACATTCTCGCCTCGGACCAACGCATCAGAGATATGTTGCAAGACGCTTTCGACTAAATCAGCCGATTCATTTCGTGAAAGTCCAACTTCTTCGAACACAGCTTCCGCTAGGTCCATACGTGTGAGTGTTTCATCGGACATTCAAAATTCTCCCTAAATCTGGGTTAAAGTATTTTGATAACGGGCTTCAAGTCAACTAAAACAAGGATTTAGAGGATTTTTTTACCTTTACCAGCGGAAAACAACCGCTCCCCAGGCTAATCCACCACCAATTGCTTCGGTTAGGACAAGGTTTCCGCGTTTAATTTGACCTGATTTAACAGCAACTGACAGTGCCAAGGGAATCGATGCCGCCGATGTGTTGCCGTGATTGTGGACAGTTAAAACGACCTTTTCCATCGGTACACCCATCTTTTTAGCTGTGCTTTTGATGATCCGTAGGTTGGCTTGATGGGGGACAACCCAATCGACATCATCGCTGGTAACGCCTGCGCGTTCCATTGCTGTTTCGCCGGCCGCTGCCAGTTTTGACACTGCGTGTTTAAAGACTTCTTGGCCTTGCATGCGTAAAACGCCAGTTGTTTGTGTACTGGATACGCCGCCGTCGACGTACAACAGATCGTTGTAGTTCCCGTCCGAGCTGAGTTCGCAGGCTAAAATGCCGCGATCATTTGGGGTACCTTCGCATTCTTGGGCTTCCAAGATGACGGCACCCGCACCGTCGCCAAACAACACACATGTTGTGCGATCTTCCCAGTCCATAATGCGTGAAAATGTTTCCGCGCCAATAACCAATGCGCGTTTAGATTGCCCAGCAACGATCAGGGAATTCGCTGTCGTCATCGCAAAGGCAAACCCCGCACAAACAGCTTGGACATCAAAAGCGAACCCTGATGTCATTCCAAGGCCAGCTTGGACCTTGGTTGCTGTGGATGGAAATGTTTGATCAGGTGTTGATGTCGCCAAAATGATGCTGTCGATATCACTGGCCTCGATGCCCGCGTTTTCCAGGGCATCCTTTGCGGCTGCAATTGCCAGATCGGATGTATATTCACCATCCGCCGCAAAGTGGCGCTGTTGGATGCCTGTGCGCGTTACAATCCAGTCGTCGCTGGTATCCACCGTTTTCGCCAGTTCGGAATTCGTCACGACATTTTTGGGTAGATAGTGGCCCGCACCGATTGGAACTGCTCTGATCATGGATATCTCAAATCTTTGTTTCTTCTTGGTCACTTTCGCCGCCCAAGCCCGCAGATGCAACCCGAAGCGCCAATTTTTCGCTAAATCTTTCGTCAGCCAAGTCAAATGCTAGTGTGATCGCAGCGGCAATCCCTGTTGCATCCGCACCACCGTGGGATTTCACAACGGTGCCATTTAGGCCCAAAAACACGCCGCCGTTTTTACGACGGGGGTCGATGCGACGGCTGAAACGTTTTAACGGAACAATGGCAAACAACGCACCCAAGCGCGATAGCCAAGTCGCCTTAAAGCTCTCTCGCATGGCTGTGCCGATCATATTGGCAGTGCCTTCGCCCGTTTTTAGCGCGATATTGCCAGTGAACCCATCCGTGACGATCACGTCGACAGTGTCAGATGGAATATCATTCCCCTCGACGAAACCGACGTATTCGTAATCACCGCCAACAAATGTTTCGGAAATCAATTCATGCGCTTCTTTGAGTTCAGGACGGCCCTTATGCTCTTCTGTGCCGACATTCAGCAAACCAACACGTGGACGCTTAAGGCCAAAACCATTACGTGCATATGATGCACCCATCAGCGCGTATTTCAGCAAATCCGCTGCATCGGCGCGAATATCAGCGCCAACATCCAACATAACGTTGAACCCACTGGGGTTGCGCGATGGCCAAAGAATGGCGATGGCGGGGCGGTATACACCCGGCAACTTGCGCAGACGCAACATTGATATCGCCATCAAAGCGCCAGTATTTCCGCAGGAAACAGCCACAGCGGCTTCTTTGGTTTTTACGGCGTTGATTGTGCTCCACATAGAGCTTTCCTTGCCATGGCGCATTGCATGGCTTGGCTTGTCGTCCATGGTAATAACGTCGGTCGTGTGACGTATCTCGCAAATACCAGTTAGGATTTTGCGCTTTGCGACTAAAGGGGCCAGTTGTGCCTGATCGCCATGTACGATGAATTTAATGCGTGGGTTTGAATTGGCCACTTGGACCATGCCTGCCACAACAGCAGAACATCCCTTGTCGCCACCCATGGCGTCAACGGAAACAACAATCTCTGAAAGAGTGTCGAAGGTGGGACTGATCCGGTCGGCGGCATCGCTCATTTTGGATCAGTCCCTAATAATTATGCTGCGTCGTCGTCTAGATCGATGTCGTCAGCGATCGCGATAACTTGACGGTCATCATAATGACCACAAGCACCACAAACGTGGTGTGGGCGTTTTAGTTCGCCGCAGTTGCCACATTCGTTCGGGTTGTCCGCAATCAATGTGTCATGTGAACGTCGGTTGCCACGACGTGAACGGGTAATTTTACTTTTAGGGACAGCCATGTCACTACCTCGAATTATAAGGCTTACGCCTTGTGCGATGCAGAGCTTTTGGACATGAATATGTCTCTTCGACTCTACCTGAATGAAGAGCCGCGAACATACAAAAAATGTACGAATTCGCAAGCCCTATAATGTAATTAATTCCTACACTGTTAATTTATCTTAACCGAAATAAATAAATGGTGTAAGTTTTTTGCATGTGTGGGGTGAATAAACCCAAAATCAAGGACGTGTGATAGGTCGAGAAAATATCTTATTTGAGTTGATCGCAAATGGTTGTTATGTTGAATATGATATATTGTAATCTCTGTAGTATGGCTAGCTAGTTAACGCCTTTAACGCCGTTGGAGCGATCACTTATTTTGGCTGATATTGTGTAGTTATTGTTAAATTTTCAAACGCAGGGTTTTCAAGTTTGAAGTATTTTTTATATATTTGATATGTTGGGCATTGGGGATCGCAGTTTGGATTAGCCCGAACGCCGAAATCTTTGCTATCTTAGGTTCATTTACCCTGGCATCAATTTTAAATATTGGGGGGCATACTGTTAGCCCCCCTAGGCTGTACAAACCTGATGAGCCAGTTTTCTTCAAAGTTTCGATGGTGTTTTGCGTTGCATCAGTTACTGTTTATTTGGTTTGGGTGAGTTTCAATAGATTTTATTGAGCTAATTTTGCGTAATTAGGGTTGAAAATAAAAAATATCATTTCTTGTACTTTTTAAATAAATGTAAATAGGCTTGTTTTTTATGATTACCTTGGGGGCTATTTTGAAGTATCATTTTATTTGCACAGTATTCTGGATTATTGGAATTTCTATATGGCTTTTCTCAATTTCAGGCCCTGTTTTACCGATTCCAGCAATGATCGTTTTGATTATCTTAACTACGGGGGGGCACTCCGTAAGATTACCAAAACTATACAAATCTGAAGAACCTATCTCTTTTAAAGTTTCTTTAGTATTTTTTGCTATTTCGTATTTTTCATATTGTATCTACGTAATTTATAAATTTCTTGTTTAATTTTATAAAAACAATCACTTACCCCCATGCCCACACGCGGACACCCACATCACTCTTCCATTTTCGCCTTCAACGCCGCCAATCCCGCGAACGGCTTCACAGCTTCGTCAGTCAATGGAACGACACCTTTGGGCGCCGCCAGAACAATTTCCAATTCTTCGCCATCTTTGCGTGGGAAATCATCCAAATTTAACGTCACTGTTTCAAGCGCAAGGTCAAGCAGGCTAATTTCCGCAGGAATGCCCTCTGCTTCGGCGTCTAAATCCTCTTCGGCAATCAATTCCGCTTCATAGGTTTCGATGTCATGAAGGTAACGGCGTTCGATCTCTACATCTAATCGGGTCTTTATGTCCTCTATGGTGACCACACAGGCCTGAACAGCGCTTGCGCCGACCTTGGCTGTCAGCCGCCAGTTTTTACCACCTACGGCGCGAATTTCACCTTTGATCGACAACTTCGTCAAGGCACGCAAATCCATCGCTGTCAAATAATCGGACAGATCACTGGCTTCCCAGCGAAGATCAAACCGGTGGGGTTTGTTTTGAGTTAATTCAGAAACAACCAAGATGGGGTTACTGGGCGTTGTTTTATTCGAAATCCCGCTCATTTCGCGAATTCCTCTGTTTTCATGTTGTGCAATGGCACAAGTTGTTTGATTGTCGTGCATTCACAATGTATGTGAATACAAGGGTCAGTTAAGGGCGCAAGTCAAGAATGTCAAAATCTGCTTTCAAATTTACCGCTATCAAATTTACGGTGGCAACGCTTGTTGCGTTATCTGTTTCGGGCTGTACAGCCGTTTATCGTGATCACGGGTATTTACCTGCTGAGGCCGATTTGGAACAAATGGTCGTTGGTGTTGATAATCGCAGCACTGTCCAAGAGGTTCTTGGATCACCTATTGGTTCTGGCGTTATGGACGATGGTGCGATTTTTTATATTTCGACCAAAGTAAAACACTATGCATTTTACGAACCCAAAGTTGTTGAACGTCAAATGTTGGTCGTATCTTTTGATGATGAAGACCAAGTTGCGAATATTGAAAAGTTTGGGCTCGAAGATGGACGGGTTATCACGCTCAGTCGTCGGGTAACTGCGGCCCCCGTAAGGGGACCGAAATTCTTGCAACAAGTATTGGGTAGCTTGGGTAACTTTAATCCAGCCGGTTTGTTGGGCGGTTAACCGCCCTCTTTTGGAACAAAGTTTAACGCAGCACCGTTCATACAATACCGCAATCCAGTGGGCGCAGGCCCATCAGGAAATACATGCCCCAAATGTGCGTCACAATTTGAACAGATAACTTCTGTGCGGCGCATGAACAGTTTTCGGTCTACTTTTTCTGTAACATTTTCACCACTGACGGGGGCAAAAAACGACGGCCAACCTGTGCCGCTGTCAAACTTGGTCTGCGCATCAAACAGTGGATCACCACAGCAAACGCATTCAAACATACCATTGGCCTTCGGGAAATTATCGTTACTAAAGGCACGTTCTGTGCCCGCTTTGCGGGTGACTTTGTAGGCAAGGTCAGATAGTTGTTCACGCCATTGCGCATCCGTTTTTGTAATTTTCGCCATGTTATTCGATTCCTTTTGAACAGAGTTTTAAGAACAAAATGAATATAACAAATTGTTTGGCGTTAAGACAGGTGGATGACGTATAAGTGTATGAAATGAAACCGATGTTACAAAACCAATACAACGTGTCACTGGCAGATGATCTTGCATCGTTGGCAGGCGCATTTGAATTGCGCGCGGCTCAATTTGGTAATGGGGCAGGTGATCGCGACGATTTTGATGCATTGTGCAATCACGTGTTAATCCGCGACATGTGTACAGATGAATTGGTGTGCACATTTCGATTTTTACATCTGAATTCTGGTCGAGATATTCACAAGTCTTATTCGGCTCAGTTCTATGACTTGGAAAACCTACGTGGATATTCAAAACCACTTATGGAAATCGGACGATTTTGCATTGATCCCGTCACCACAGATCCCAATGTTTTACGCGCTGCCTGGGCGTTTATTACCCAATATGTGGATGACAGCGGCGTTGGTTTGCTGTTTGGATGTTCATCCTTCCAAGGAACAGAAATTGCGCCATACCAAGAGGCATTCGCTCTTTTAAAATTGCGCTATTTAGCGCCAAAGAAGTGGCAACCAGCTGTCAAAGCCGCTCACACCGTAAACTACGCTAACGAAATCCAACGAAAGCCTGATCTGCGCCGTGCGACACAGGAGTTGCCGTCGCTGTTACGCACATATCTGACGATGGGGGGCTGGGTCAGCGATCATGCCGTAGTGGATAGCGATTTAAACACGCTTCACGTTTTTACAGGTGTCGAAATCGATACAATCCCAGAATCGCGCGAACGGTTATTGCGCGCCAGTGTTGCTTAACCGCCTGTGTGGCTCATGTGGCGTGTCATTTGCCCGTCTACCGCTTGCCGCGAATAATCGAAATCATGGCCTTTGGGTTTTTTGGCAATCGCTGCGTGAATAGCATTTACCAAAACTGCATCATCCGCATTTTCACGCAGAATTTTGCGTAAATCCACCTGATCTTCTTGGCCAAGGCACTGATATAACTCGCCAGTACAGGTCAAACGAACACGATTACAGCTCTCGCAGAAATTATGCGTCAATGGAGTGATGAAGCCAATCTTTTGACCGGTTTCTTCCAGACGTACATATCTTGCAGGGCCGCCAGTTTGTTCATCCGAGTCGATCAGCGTCCATGTTTTTGCCAAACGCGTGCGTAAATCGGATAGTGGCCAATATTGATCCAAACGATCTTCGTTCCCGATGTCGCCCATTGGCATGACCTCGATAAACGTTAAATCCATGTCCCGGCTGGCACACCATTCCACCAATTGTTCCAGCTCAACTTCGTTGAAACCTTTCAGCGCAACAGTGTTGATTTTCACGCGAATACCTGCGTCCAACGCGGCGTCAATACCATCCAATACCTGAGCCAAACGGCCCCAACGGGTGATATCCGCAAATTTCTGCTCGTCCAATGTATCCAATGAAATATTGATCCGCTTTACACCCACAGCCGCCAATTGGTCGGCAAAACGGCGCAATTGTGACCCGTTGGTTGTCAACGTCAGCTCTTCTAAATCACCAGTTTTCAAGTGACGCGAAATCGATTTGAAAAAATCCATGATTCCACGACGCACCAATGGCTCGCCACCGGTAATGCGCAACTTGCGAACGCCTTGCGAAATAAACGCTGAACACATGCGGTCCAGCTCTTCCAGTGTCAGTAATTCAGCCTTGGGCAAAAAATTCATATTTTCCGACATGCAGTAAACACAGCGGAAATCACAGCGATCTGTCACAGATACCCGCAGGTATGTGATTGCGCGTGCGAATGGGTCGATTAATTTGGGTGCATCAGTCATGTCGGCACGCTATGCCTCCTGTTTGGATGGCGCAAGCCTGATCACAAAAATTTGCAGGCTTCATTAATGGCAAACGGCTTCATTTTCGCACCATGTGTTTCCAAAAACGACAACACACGCGGCGCGTCATGTTTGGACAGGCTTAATAACCACATGGAAACTGCCTTTTGGATCAACCATTCAGAATCACCGGCCAATTCACCGGCCCACGACAATATCTGATCGCGTTGATCAAAATCGGCAGCCTTTGGGTTGTTCATCTTGGTCCATGGCATCGTCATCGTCAGCGTCGAACGCCGCACCCAGATGTCTTCATCTTGCACCCACGTTGCAACCTGATCCAAGCGTTCTGGATGTGCCAACAGACGACGTGCGCCCGCACCACAAGCCTGATCCGCAATCACAGCATGGTCCAATTCAGGGATCCAACGGGTGATTTCTTCCCACACATGATCATCAGGATTAATCCGCGCCTGCGTCAGCAATTTGGCGGCGGCGATACGTGCCTCGTGAATGTTGCTGTCCCACAATTCGGCTGCTAATTCAGTGCGCGCTTCGCCTTCCACATCATCTCGCCACTGCTTGTACAGCGTGTCGATTTCAGGATTAGAAACACCTAAATAAAGACGGGCGATCTTATAAGAGTTCTGCATCTGCTCTGCCTTTTCAGGGTTTGCCAGTGCTTGCAGTTGTTCCAGAGCTTGGGTCGCAGTAATCATAATATCCTCGCGGAAGGCGTTAACGCCACTTAATTATGGCGCGATATCCAGTTTAGATAATGCCCCGTGAAGATCGCCTTTTGCACTTAAAGAGCTGCGGGATCAAGCATATGTTGATGGGATACTATTATCCTTGCCCGTCCTTTTATTTCGAAAATTATTACAAGGCGTATCACATTCCAAAAGGCGCAAGAAACGGGTCGAGGCGAACTGCTTTCCTTGATAATTATTCAAAAATCAAGCTAGGGACACACCAATGCCATTTCAAATTCACGCACTCGACCATGATCAATTCACCAAGTATTTCGATTACGATACTGCCCAACTGTCTGCATCTGGCGCACATTTGGAAACCGTATCCGAATACCCGGGCACGCCATGTCGCGTCAGCCTTGCAGACGCTCACATCGGTGAAACGGTTTTGTTGATAAATCACGAGCACCAACCTGAAAACTCGCCATACCGCGCATCGCACGCGATCTTTGTGCGAAAAGGAGTGGAACAGGCGACACCTACCGCGAATACAGTTCCCAAAGTTTTATCGTCGCGCTTGCTGTCGCTTCGCGGTTTTGATGAAACGCATTTCATGCGCGCGGCGGATGTGGTTGATGGATCAACCTTGGGCACGGCACTTGAAACGATGTTTCAGTCGTCTAAAATTGCCTACATCCATATCCATAATGCAAAGCCAGGATGCTTCGCTGCTAAGGTAACGCGGGTCTAGATTTCAAAGCGTTCTTTTGGGATAAACGTTTAATTTGGCACCCATACTTGGGCACCAAGTTCTATTTGTTTAAATGACCAGCACATTGCCCATACAGGTAATCAAGGTTCTTCTTGGGTGTACGGTCGATAATCCGTTTACCCTCATCACCATGATGAAGGATATTATAGATTAATCCATAAACCGACTTCATATTCTTACGATCTTTAATCTTCAGATTGTAATCAGATATATCGAACCACTTGCCAGGTTTGCCAGCAATGATCTTATCCATTTGTGCAGTCACTTCAGCAATGTCTGAATTTAGGCCCATGTAATTTTCCTACCTTTGTAGATACGTATTAATCGAATATTTGGGATGTTCGAAGCAAGTTTATTCAACAGTAACGGATTTTGCTAAATTCCGTGGTTGATCCACATCTGTACCCTTATGCACCGCGGTATGATAGGCCAATAATTGCGCAGGAATTGCATACAGGATCGGGGCCAAGATGTTGGGCACCTTGGGCATCACGATTGTGCGCCAAGTTCCATCCGCTGCCTCTGTCGCACCATCAGCGTCCGTGATTAGTAAAACGCGTCCGCCACGGGCCATGACTTCTTGCATATTGGAAATTGTTTTATCAAACAGATCATCTTTTGGGGCTAAAACAATCACTGGCATCTCCTCGTCAACCAATGCAATCGGTCCGTGCTTCAGCTCGCCACTGGCGTAACCTTCGGCATGGATATAACTGATTTCTTTTAACTTTAACGCGCCTTCCAACGCCAATGGGAACATAGCGCCACGACCAAGGAACAGTGCATCAGATGCCTTGGACAATTCCAACGCAACAGCCTTGATTTCGGGCTCAACGGCCAAGGCATCAACAATCAATGACGGCAGCTGTAACAGCGACGAAATCATTTCCGCTTCGCGTGCGGCATCGATTATGCCCTTTTCACGGGCGGCTTTGATAACTAACGAAATCAACACAGTCAGCTGACAAGTGAAAGCTTTTGTCGACGCTACACCGATTTCAGGCCCTGCATGGATTTGCATAGATGCAGATGCTTCGCGCGAGATTGTGCATTCTTCTACATTTACAATGCCCAAAGTTTGCATGTGATTTGCATTGCAATACCGTAATGCCGCTAATGTGTCGGCTGTTTCGCCGGATTGGCTAACAAAGATTGCTAAACCATCGGTGTCCACTGGTGGTTCGCGGTAACGAAATTCGGATGCGACGTCTAATTCTACTGGAATACGGGCAATCTGTTCGAACCAGTATTTGGCGACATTGCATGCCAAATACGCGGTGCCACAGGCAACCATCGTGATGCGGCTGATCTTGGTGAAATCTAAATCGACTTCGGGTAAAACAATTTGGTCGCGTTCACGGTTAATATTATGTTTGATTGCTTCGCTTAACACCACAGGCTGTTCTGCGATTTCTTTGGACATGAAATGCTTGTGCGCGCCTTTTTCAGCGCCTTGTGCAGACAATTCCAATGTGCGCATTTCGCGGTTGGCGAGTTCACCGTTTTCGTCGCGAATTTCCAAAGTTTTACGCGTAATCACGGCCCAGTCGCCTTCTGCTAGATATGTGATTTTATTTGTCATTGGTGCCAACGCGATGGCGTCTGATCCAACAAACATTTCGCCATTACCATGCCCAATAGCCAATGGAGACCCTTTGCGTGCGGCAATTAACAGATCATCGTGACCGTGAAATAAGAAACACAAAGCATAGGCACCTTCTAGACGCGCGATGGTTTTTTCAGCGGCGTCAACGGGTGTGGCGCCATTGTCCATGTAATGCATACATAATTGCACAATGGTTTCGGTATCTGTTTCACTGCGAAAATCCGCACCCGTTGCGTTTAATTCATCGCGCAATGCTTTAAAGTTTTCAATGATACCATTGTGGACAACAGCGACCTGTCCAGCTTTGTGTGGGTGTGCATTATTTACCGATGGAACGCCGTGTGTGGCCCAACGCGTGTGGCCAATACCTGCTTTGCCAGCGATTGGATCATGTACCAATTTGTCAGCCAAGTTAACAAGCTTGCCGATTTCACGGCGACGACCCAATTCGCCATTGTTGACCGTCGCAATCCCTGCGCTGTCATAACCGCGGTATTCCAGCCGTTTCAGCGCATCAATCAGAATTGGCGCTGCTTCGTGATTACCTAAGACACCGACGATACCACACATACGCTTAACCCTTTTTCTTGGCCGCTTTCGCAGCCTTTAGTTTATTCATTAAACGAAGGGCCAAACCTTGTTTATTCTCTTGGCGTGCACGCCCCAATCCCAATGCTTCATCAGGGATATCCTTGGTGATGATGGACCCTGATCCTGTCATGGCATCATCGCCCACGCGCACAGGTGCCACCAGTGCGGTATTTGATCCAATAAATGCACGTGCGCCAATTTCCGTGTGATGTTTGAAGACGCCATCGTAATTACACGTGATTGTACCCGCACCAATATTGGCATCATCGCCAATTGTGGCGTCGCCGACATAGGAAAGGTGATTGATTTTAGCACCTTCGCCGACCTGGGTGTTTTTAACTTCGCAGAAATTGCCGACTTTGGAATCATTTGCCAATTCAGCACCGGGGCGCAAACGCGCATAGGGGCCAACGATCGCACCTTTTGAAACATGCGCGCCTTCAATGTGACTGAATGCGCGAATGTATGCGCCACTTTCGATGGTACTATCTGGCCCGAAGATGACGTTTTGTTCAATAATCACATCACGACCAATAACTGTGTCATAGGCGAACCAAACGGTTTCAGGTGCAGTTAAAGTTGCGCCATTTAGCATGGCATCTCTGCGTGCGTTTTGTTGGAAATAACCTTCGGCAACTGCCAATTCGACGCGTGAATTCACTCCCATGGCCTCTTGGGCTGAACATTCCACAGCGGCGCATTTTAAGTCGCGCTTGCGGGCCAATCCGACGACATCCGTCAGATAATACTCGCCGCTGGCGTTTTCATTGGAAATTTCGCGGATTAAGTCAAACAGCAATGCGCTGGGCGCGCAAATGACGCCCGAATTACAAAGACGGATGGATTTTTGCGCGTCAGTAGCATCTTTTGATTCGACGATTGCATCCAGTGATCCATCGGCGGCCATGACCAAACGACCATATCCAGATGGGGGGGGCACATCGAATCCCAAAACAACAACACTGGCGCCGTTTGCACGTGCATCAGCCATTTTCGATAGTGTGTCAGCGGAAATAAACGGCGTATCACCGTATAAAATGAATACATCACCATCGAATCCATCCAAGGCGCTGCGTGCTTGATCAACCGCGTGACCTGTGCCCAGCTGTTCGGATTGAATAACGATTTGTGCGTCTGGGTTATAATCCAATGCAACCTTTTCAACCAATTCCGCGCCGTGTCCAGCTACAATTATGGTCTTTTGTGCGTCAATACCGTCGCCCGCGCGCATGGAATGGATCAACAACGGAGCACCAGCAACCTTGTGTAATACCTTTGGTAAATCTGATTGCATGCGTGTGCCCATGCCGGCGGCCAAAATAATAACGGCTGAATTCATAACTTTTGTTCCCAATGCTCGGGGCTCTTCTACAGTGTTCTTTTGAACAGCAAAAGGGGGCGAATGCTCAAGAAGTCTTTCACTTCGTTACGGTTTTATGTCATTGCAGTTTTAAACGGAGAATTTGTGATGAGAAGCGTGGTATTTGATTTGGATGGCACTTTGGCTGATACCAGTGCGGATTTAATTGCGGCCGCGAATGCCTGTTTTATTGGGCTTTCCCACGATGCGCAGTTGGATCCTGTGACGGATGCTTTGACAGCTTTTGGCGGCGGTCGCGCGATGTTGCGCTTGGGCTTTAGTCGATTGGGTTCGTTTACCGAAGACGATATTGATGCGCAATTTCCCAAACTCTTGCAATATTATGCCGAAAATATTGACACCCACACAAAGCTGTATGACGGGGTTGTTGATGCACTGTTAGAGTTGAAACAACGCGGGTATTTGTTGGGGGTTTGCACAAACAAGCCCGAAGGGTTGGCACAAGAGTTGTTGTTGCGTTTGGGTATACGTGACCATTTTGTGGCGATGTTAGGGGCGGATACTTTGCCTGTGCGAAAACCAGATCCACAGCATTTGTGGACGACAATCGATCAAATGGGTGGGCATCGTGACAGGGCTGTTTTGATTGGCGACACGATCACCGATCGCAATGCGGCAAAAAATGCTGATGTACCGTGTATTTTGGTTTCATTTGGGCCAGAAGCTGATGGAGTAAATCGCATGGAACCTTCGGCATTATTGAACCATTATTCCCAATTACCTGATTTGGTTGATCGCATTATTCCCAATCGGTAAAATAACGGGTTATGTCTGTACAAGTAATGCAAAGAGGCAAAAAATGGCTTTGAAATTCACGGGTGACTTTACGCAACAAGAACCAATCCCAGAAGCAGCAATCGATGCCGCAGTTGCAGTGATGCGGCATGGACGTTTGCATCGTTACAATACTGTTGATGGTGAAATTGCGGAAACGGTGTTGTTGGAACAAGAATTTGCTGCGTTCAAGGGAGCAAAATATTGTTTGGCTGTTGCGTCAGGTGGCTATGCTTTAAGCATCGCTTTGCGCGCATGCGGTATACAACACGGCGATCCTGTTTTGACCAATGCGTTCACATTGGCGCCTGTTCCGGGCGCAATTCAAGGGGCAGGGGGGCGCCCTGTTTTTGTGGAAATTACACCTGACTTGATTTTGGATTTGAATGATTTATCTGCCAAAATTGCTTTTACAGGCGCGAAGTTTTTGATGTTGTCACACATGCGTGGTCATCTGGTTGATATGGATGCATTGATTGCCATTACTGATGCTGCGGGTGTTCAAGTGATTGAAGATTGCGCGCACACGATGGGTGCAAATTGGAATGGAATATCCAGCGGGCGTTCTGGTGTTGTTGGGTGTTATTCAACGCAGACATTTAAACATATCAATTCTGGCGAAGGTGGCTTGTTAATTACGGGCGATGCCGAGGTTATGGCGCGTGCAACCATGTTGTCGGGTTCGTATATGTTATACACCAGCCATTTGGCAGGTGCGCCACCTGAGACATTTGAAGATATTCGACTGGATACCCCCAATTGTTCCGGCCGCATGGATAATTTACGGGCTGCGATTTTACGCCCACAACTGGCGGATTTGCCAGCGCAAGCCGAACGTTGGAACGAACGCTATCGTGCATTGGAAGCGGGGTTGAACCAAGTCGAAAACCTGACACTTATTGAACGCCCCGCCAAAGAGTATTTTGTGGCGTCGTCATTCCAGTTTTTATTGCCAAAATTCACAGCTGACCAAATTAAAACAATCGTCGCTGCGTGTGATGCGCGCGGTGTTCAATTGAAATGGTTTGGTGCCGAAAATCCTGTTGGTTTTACGTCGCGTCATGACAGTTGGCGCTATGTCGATCCACAAAAACTACCGAATACAGATCGCATTTTAGCTGGTTTGTTGGATATGCGTATTCCGCTCACAATGACATTGGATGAATGCGCGATTATTGCGATGATCATCAAAGAGGAAGTCGGGAGCGTTTAGAACAACCATCCTTCTGGAACTTTATCGCCGAATCGTGACCGTGCGTATTTGTACTGTGGCATTAGTTCGGCGGCAAAATAATTTGCCAGCTCGTCGGGTAGGTGTGCCGTTTTAGAACTGTTGGGGCGGCGTTCAGTATTTGCCACGATTGGATCAACACCCAAAAACGCGTAGAGTCGATTCAACAAATCTCCATCGAACATGTCTTCGTAAAAACCTATGAATACTTGTTCTGAGTAGAAGACGGCATCAAGGTTTTCTAACGCTGTTCTGTAATCGCATCGCGCAGAATATTCGCGATGGTTTAAACAACTCGCCGCGAAGTCGATCATCTGACCTTCATCCTTGCCGCGATAATTAAACCGTAGCATCGACCACAAACGCGCAATCGGGTCACGCATCAAAAAAATAATCTTTAGGTGCGGAAAGGCAGTTTTTATTTTGCGCAACTCTTCGGCGGGTAAAAACATATAGGATGGTGTTATTTCGCAGTAATACGATTGCTCATCCCATCCCTGTTGAAAAAAGTTAATATAATCCACAATGCCGTGTGTTGCGCTGGTTCCGATTTTTATCCGTTGGCTAAAAGCACGTGCAAGTTTTTCTGAACCCGTTTTTGCCTTCGCTAATCGGTTTTCCATAAACTGTTGGTTCCAAGTGTTTGGATACTTTGGATCAACAAAGAAATGCATTTCTTTGATAGCACTCATATAAATATCGGGATGTGATCGCAGGTGTGTCCCTAACCACGTTGTCCCGCAGCGCTGGGCGCCCATTCCCAAAAGCAGTGTCGCGTTTTTATGCATTGTTTCGTTTTTGGGCATGTTTTTATCTACTACGTTTGAGTGCGATATAGTGTCCGGAAATCCTATGGGATGCGGTCTGAGAATGAAACCGCTATATATATTGTGAAAAGGTGGACAAAAAGGATGTGTTTTTTGCGTAGGGTTTGTTGACGCCAACGACACGCACAGGTAGGAAAGGGCGAATAAATTTTTTGCTGCGAACCTGATAGGGGACTACTGTGCAAGAGCTGCTTATGAATTATCTGCCCATCCTTGTTTTTGTGGGCGTCGCCGCTGGCCTTGGGCTTGTCCTTATTTTAGCCGCTGTATTGCTGGCCGTCAGAAATCCTGATGCAGAAAAAACATCCGCTTATGAATGTGGCTTTAACGCCTTTGATGATGCGCGCATGAAATTCGATATCCGATTCTACTTGGTATCCATCTTATTTATTATTTTCGACCTAGAGGTAGCGTTTTTGTTCCCTTGGGCGACATCTTTCCAATATCAAGGTGAACTTGGTTTCTGGTCGATGATGGTTTTCTTGGCTGTATTAACAATCGGCTTTGCTTATGAGTGGAAAAAAGGAGCGTTGGAATGGGAGTAAGTACATCCGCCAACACCGCAGGTGGTGATCGTGAAGTCGCAACTGCACAACTAAATAGCCAGTTGCAGGACAAAGGTTTCCTGCTGACCAGCACTGAAGACATTATCAACTGGGCGCGTACCGGTTCGTTGCACTGGATGACATTTGGTTTGGCGTGTTGCGCTGTTGAAATGATGCACGCCGCGATGCCACGTTATGACATGGAACGTTTCGGTACTGCGCCACGCGCCTCCCCACGCCAGTCTGATTTGATGATTGTTGCGGGAACGTTGACGAACAAAATGGCACCTGCGTTACGCAAGGTTTATGACCAAATGCCAGAACCGCGTTATGTGATCTCTATGGGGTCATGTGCGAATGGTGGCGGTTATTACCACTATTCATATTCGGTTGTACGTGGTTGTGATCGTATTGTTCCTGTAGATATTTATGTTCCAGGATGTCCCCCAACTGCAGAAGCATTGCTGTATGGCATCTTGCAACTGCAACGTAAAATGCGCCGCACCGGCACGATTGTAAGGTAGTCTTTATGTCTGACGCTTTGACAGAATTGGGCGAAACAATCGCCGCAAAATTACCCGATGCAGTAACTGCGTCGGGTGTTAGCGATTTTGGTGATTTGGTATTGAATATCAAGTTGGACAAGATACCGCAGGTTGTAGAGTTTTTGAAATCCAATTCGGCGATGAAGTTTTCGACGTTGATTGATATTACGGCAGTGGATTATCCATCACGCCCAAATCGGTTTGAAATGGTTTACCATTTTCTGTCGATGTACACGAACACACGTATCCGTCTAAAGGCTCAAGTGGCCGAAGATGGTATCGTTCCATCAATCCACGAAATTCACCCTGGTGCGAACTGGTTTGAACGTGAAGTATTCGACATGTACGGCGTGCTGTTTTCTGGCCACCCAGATTTGCGCCGCATCTTGACGGATTACGGTTTCCGCGGTTACCCATTGCGCAAAGATTTCCCAACAACGGGTTACACAGAGTTGCGTTACGACGAAGTGGCAAAGCGCGTGGTTTACGAACCTGTGTCGCTGACCCAGGAATATCGTCAGTTTGATTTCATGTCTCCGTGGGAGGGTGCGGAATACATCCTGCCAGGTGATGAAAAAGGTGAGGCGAAATAATGGCTGACGGAAACTTCAACGACGCCAAAACTGGCGAGCAGCGTATTCGTAATTTCAACATCAACTTTGGACCACAGCATCCTGCGGCCCACGGTGTTTTGCGTTTGGTTCTTGAACTGGACGGCGAGATTGTCGAACGTTGCGATCCGCACATCGGTCTGCTGCACCGTGGTACAGAAAAGCTGATGGAGAGCAGAACATATCTGCAAAACTTGCCGTACTTCGACCGTTTGGATTATGTTGCCCCAATGAACCAAGAACACGCATGGTGTTTGGCAATTGAAAAGCTAACGGGTGTTGAAGTGCCACGCCGCGCATCATTGATCCGTGTTTTGTATTGTGAAATAGGACGTATCCTAAACCACATTTTGAACGTAACCACTCAAGCCTTGGACGTTGGCGCATTGACGCCGCCGTTGTGGGGCTTTGAGGAACGTGAAAAGTTGATGGTGTTTTATGAGCGCGCGTCGGGATCACGCCTGCACGCCGCATATTTCCGCCCGGGTGGTGTACACCAAGATCTTCCACAGGATCTATTGGATGATATCATGGCTTGGACTATGGAATTTCCAGAAGTTCTGGCAGACATCGACGGCTTGTTGACTGAAAACCGCATTTTCAAACAGCGCAACGTTGATATTGCAGTCATCACGGAACAAGAGGCCCTTGATTGGGGGTTCTCTGGTGTGATGGTACGTGGATCAGGCATGCCATGGGATTTGCGTCGTGCACAACCTTATGAATGCTACGACGAATTTGAATTCGACATTCCTGTCGGCAAAAATGGTGACTGTTATGATCGTTACCTGTGCCGCATGCAGGAAATGCGCGAAAGCTTGAAGATTATTCAGCAAGCTATCACCAAGTTGGAAAGCGCCACTGGCGATGTTCTTGCACGTGGTAAACTGACGCCGCCTAAACGTGGCGATATGAAAACATCGATGGAAGCATTGATCCACCATTTCAAACTGTACACCGAAGGGTTCAAAGTTCCCGAAGGCGAGGTTTACGTGGCTGTCGAAGCACCCAAGGGCGAATTCGGCGTCTTCTTGGTTTCGGATGGATCAAACAAACCATACAAAACAAAAATCCGCGCGCCTGGGTATTTGCACCTGGCCGCAATGGACCACATTTGCAAAGGCCATCAGCTTGCTGATGTTGCCGCGATTATCGGCACACTTGATGTCGTATTTGGAGAGATTGACCGCTAATGTCTATTCGTCGCTTACACACTGAACAACCAGACAGCTTTAAGTTTACACCTGCGAACTTGAAATGGGCTAAGGATCAAATCAAGAAGTTTCCAAAAGGTCGCCAAGCATCTGCCGTGATCCCATTGTTGTGGCGCGCACAAGAGCAAGAAAGCTGGTTGTCCAAACCGGCAATCGAAGCCGTTGGAACAATGTTAGACATGCCGTTCATTCGTGTTTTAGAAGTGGCATCGTTTTATTTTATGTTCCAATTGGCGCCTGTTGGCACTGTCGCGCACGTTCAGGTCTGTGGAACGTTATCATGTATGATTTGTGGTGCCGAAGATTTGATTGGCATCTGCAAAGAAGTGATCGCAGATCAACCCCATGCACTGTCCGAAGATGGTCAATTCAGCTGGGAAGAAGTTGAATGCTTGGGCGCTTGTACAAATGCACCTATGGTTCAAATTGGCAAAGACTTTTACGAAGATTTGACCGAAGAGAGTTTTCGCGAAATTTTAGCTGCGTTTGCGCGCGGCGAGGTGCCTACTCCGGGGCCTCAAAACGGACGTTATGCATCCGAGCCTCTGTCGGGGCTATCCTCTTTAACTGAATTTAATACTGGTAATTACGAAACGAACGTGTCGGTGACACGGGCGCTTGATTACGGTGACACAGTCAAACGTATTCAAGGAAATGAAGTGCCTATTTTAGTGGCAGGGAAGAAGCCAGCCAAAGTAAAGCCTGCATCTAAGCAGGTAAAATGACTTAGGGGAGAAATAAATTATGAGTACTGAAAATAACAACAACTGGCTAAGTGCATGTTCACTGATTTGCTGGTTACTTGCCGCAATTGTCGGCGCATTCGTGGGCGCTAAGCTTGCTCATTCAATGAGTCCGTTGGTCGCTATTTTGGTTGGTCTGATCATCTTTTTCTTATTGGGATGGGCGTTACGTAAGTTGTTCTGCAATTCTGAGGTTGCCAAATCATCAAGCGTAGCGGCAGGAGCGGCCGTTGCAACAACTGCGACAGCGGCAAGTGCATCGGCGTCTGACAGCAGTACGACAATGCCAAGTGCAGCAGTTTCTGAAGTACCAGTGGAAAAGCCTGCTAAAGCGAAAACAGCGGCTAAATCAACAGCGTCTGCAAAAACGAAGACAGCTGCCAAGAAACCTGCAGCGAAAAAGCCAGCGACGAAAAAAGCAGCTCCTGCGAAAGCGGAAGCAGCAAAAGCACCTGCCAAGAAAGCAGCAGCGAAAAAGCCGGCGGCGAAAAAAGCAGCGGCTAAGCCACCTGTTTTGTACACAAAACGTCCAGC
>DKMK01000078.1 GCA_002469545.1 Rhodobacterales bacterium UBA7416
ACGACATTTTTGGTGGATCGCGGCGCGGTAGGGTTTGATGTGCGCGAGGGTTATAATTCGGTTTCCCACAAGGGTTACAAGAATTACATCCTTGATTTCGATAATTGCCGTTTGCCAGCAGAGGCCGTTTTGGGTGAAGTCGATGGGGGTTTTGCCGTGATGAATGAATGGTTGTATGCTACGCGGATAACCGTTGCTGCATTCAGCGTTGGGCGTGCGCGACGGTGTTTTGATTATGCGTTGAATTATGCAGCAGAGCGTAAACAGTTTGGTCAATCCATTGGTAAATTCCAAGGTGTCGGGTTTCAAATCGCAGATATGATTACGGATATTGATGCGGCCGATTTGTTGACGTTAAAATCGGCATGGATGTTGGATCAGGGCATGCCGTGTAACCGCGAAATTGCCAGTGCCAAAGTTTTTGCATCCGAAGTGTTGGCCAAGGTCACCGATGCCACATTGCAGATTTTTGGGGGTATGGGATTGATGGATGATTTTCCGATTGAACGGTTCTGGCGCGATGCGCGTGTCGAACGGATTTGGGATGGAACATCTGAAATTCAGCGCCACATTATCAGCCGCGAATTGCTGCGCCCATTGGGTGCATAGATGAGCCGTCTGGAACGGATGTTGCACCCAAAATCCATTGCCGTTGTCGGCGGTGGTACGTGGTGTGCAAATGTGATCGAACAGTGTCAGAAGATGGGTTTTGATGGACCTGTTTGGCCGGTTCATCCCAACAAAGATATGATCAACGGTGTGCCCTGTTTTGCAAGTATCGACGATTTACCCGGCGCACCAGATGCCTGTTTTATTGGGGTAAATCGCTTTGCCACAATCGAAATTGTACGCACCTTACGCACAAAGGGCGCACAAGGCGTCGTCTGTTTTGCGAGCGGATTTTCCGAGGCGGCGAATGAAGATGCCCAAGGCTCTGACTTACAAGAACAACTCTTGGATGCCGCAGGCGAAATGGCGGTGTTAGGGCCAAACTGTTATGGCTTTGTGAACTATCTTGATGGGTCACTTTTGTGGCCGGACCAACATGGTGGTACGCGCGTTGACAGCGGTGTGGCGATCATCACGCAGTCATCGAATATCGTGATCAATCTGACTATGCAACAACGCGGCCTTCCGATTGCATTTGCATCGACCGTTGGCAATCAAGCGCAGGTCGATTTGGCGCAAATGGGCGCCGCGATTTTGAATGATCCACGCGTCACTGCATTGGGTCTTCATATCGAAGGCATTGATGATTTGGTCGGTTTTCAAAAACTCGCCAAACTTGCCGAAAGCCTGTCCAAACCGATCATCGTATTGAAAGTTGGCACATCAGATCAAGCCCAAGCCGCGACAGTTTCGCATACCGCCAGCTTGGCAGGTAGTGGCGCCGGCGCACAGGCATTGTTTGCGCGATTAGGAATTGCTCAGGTTGACAACCTTTCGACATTTTTGGAAGCCTTAAAGTTGGCGCATGTTCATGGTCGGTTAGAAAATTCAAACGTCGTTTCAATGTCGTGCTCAGGTGGCGAAGCCAGCTTGATGGCGGACCTAGGACAAGCAGTTGGGATTGATTTTCCGCCTTTGTCTGCGCAACAGATTTCGGGGCTAAGTACCACCTTGGGTCCGATGGTCGCATTGGCCAATCCGTTGGACTATCACACCTATATTTGGGGCGATTGGGATGCCACCACCGCCACGTTTACTGCGGCGATGATGGGGACGGTTTCAATGGGATTGCTTGTATTGGATTTCCCGCGCGCGGATCGCTGCGACCCCCGACTTTGGACGGATATCATACCATCAGTTATCGCGGCGCAAAAGGCATCCGGACGCCCAATGGGCGTTGTTGCTTCACTGGCTGAAACGATGCCAGAGGATGTTGCTTTGCATCTCATTGAGAATGGTATCGTTCCTTTTTCAGGGATGGAAACAGCCCTTGCTGCAATTGTGGCCTGTGCGTTCAAATCTGAGGATGACGAACAGTTAATTTTGGAGCCAATTCAGGCGATCAATCCTGTGATCCAAAGTGAGGCGGAGGCCAAGGCTATGTTGGCGAAATTCGGTCTACGCGTTCCGAAATCGGAGCGTGTATTATCTGCCAAATTGGCGCAAGGCGCCGCCATGGATATCGGATTTCCAGCTGTTCTAAAGGGTGAAGACGTTGCGCATAAAACCGAGGCCGGTGCAGTTGTTTTGAACCTATGTGATGGTGCCGCGGTTTTGGCTGCGGCAAATGCGATGCCCTGTGATACCTTCTTGGTCGAGGAAATGGTGACAGGTCAGTTGGTTGAGGTGTTGGTTGGTGTCGTTTTGGATCCAGCGCATGGTTATGTTTTAACAATTGCGGCAGGTGGGCAATTGACGGAGATTTTGGATGATAAGGTTTCTCTGTTGGTGCCGGCCAGTGAAAGCGCGGTCGTTACGGCATTGGAATCATTGAAAATATGGCCGTTGCTGAATGGATACCGCGGCGCTGATGCAGTTGATTTAAAATCATTATTACATGCAATTGATGCAATTCAGAAGTTTACCATCGCACATCAAGGTGCGATTTCGGAGGTCGAGGTTAATCCTTTGATCTGTACAAAAAATGACGCGATTGCGGCAGATGCCCTGATCAAAATAGGAGAATTACAATGACCGATAGCCCCATTAAGACCCATGTTGATGGACATGTTTTAGAAGTCACGCTGGATCGCCCAAAAGCCAACGCAATTGATCTGGCGACAAGCCGCATTATGGGCGATGTGTTCGCCGATTTTCGCGATGATGAAAGCCTGCGCGTGGCCATAATAACAGGAGCCGGAAGTAAGTTTTTCTGCCCTGGTTGGGATCTGAAGGCGGCCGCTGATGGGGATGCGGTTGATGGCGATTATGGCGTTGGTGGATTTGGCGGTTTGCAGGAGCTGAAGGGGCTGAATAAGCCTGTGATTGCGGCTGTGAATGGGATTTGCTGTGGGGGTGGTTTGGAGTTGGCATTGTCGGCTGATATTATCCTTGCGGCGGATCATGCGTCGTTTGCGTTGCCTGAAATCAATTCAGGCACGGTTGCGGATGCGGCATCGATTAAATTACCCAAACGTATCCCGTATCACATTGCCATGGAAATGCTGTTTACGGGGCGTTGGTTGGACGCCGAAGAAGCGGCGCGTTGGGGGATGATCAATCACATTTATCAGGGAGATGCCTTAATGGATGAGGCGCGTAAATTGGCCAAAGTTTTAGCATCTGGCCCGCCATTGGTTTATGCGGCGATCAAGGAAGTTGTGCGTGAGGCCGAAGATATGAAGTTCCAAGATGCGTTGGATCAAATCACGTCGAGCACGTTCCCAACGGTCAAGACATTGTACACATCAGAGGACCAATTGGAGGGTGCCAAGGCATTCGCAGAGAAGCGCGATCCGGTGTGGAAAGGCCGATAGAACTTTGGCGTTAAGGCGCCGGTATTTGCACCGACGCAGGTTTGTTGTTTTGGATCGCTGCCGATTAAACTCGTTTGCGTAGTTCGTATTTTTGAATTTTGCCTGTGGCGGTTTTAGGGAGCTCGCCGAAGATCACGCGCTTGGGGCGCTTGAAACCTGCAAGGTGTTCACGACAGAAGGTTATGATTTCAGCCTCGGTTACTTGTGCGCCGTCTTTGAGTTCGATGAAGGCGCATGGGACTTCGCCCCATTTTTCATCCTTCATCGCGACCACAGCAGCCAGTAACACGGCAGGGTGGCGGTGGAGCGTTGATTCAACCTCGACAGACGAAATATTTTCACCGCCTGAGATGATGATATCTTTGAGGCGGTCCTTTACTTCGACATAGCCGTTGGGGTGCATGACGGCGAGGTCTTCGGTATGGAACCAACCGTCTTTGAGTGCGGTGGCAGTGGCGCTTGGGTTTTTCAGATAGCCTTTCATCACCGTGTTGCCGCGGATCAATATTTCGCCGATTGTTTCGCCATCGGCAGGGACATCCATGCCGTCTGCGACAACGCGCAGTGCGTCGGTTTGCACCATGCCTGCGCCTTGGCGTGCTTTGATTTGCGAGCGCGCCGATGTGTCCAGTTCATCCCAGTCGGAATTCCATGTGCACATGATTGTGTGGCCGTATGTTTCGGTGAGGCCGTAGACTTGGGTGACGTCAAAGCCGAGTTTTTCGATACCTTCGAGAACGGCGGCGGGTGGTGGTGCGCCTGCGGTCATGACGTTGACGGTGTAGTCAAATGGTTTGCGGTCTGTTTCGGGGGCGTTCAAGATCATGCCAAGCACGATGGGCGCCCCGCCAAAGTGGGTGATCTGATGTTGGTCTATTGCGTCGTAAACAATCGCGGGTGTGATCGCGCGGGTGCAGATGATGGTGCCTGCAAGGGCGGCCATGGCCCAGCCGTGGCACCAACCGTTGCAGTGAAACATTGGCACGGTGTACAGATATTTTGGATGGCGCGGCAGGCCCCAATCAGCGATGGTTCCCATCGCCATTAGATATGCGCCACGGTGGTGGTAAACCACGCCTTTGGGGCGGCCTGTTGAGCCTGATGTGTAGTTCAACGCGATGGCGTCCCATTCATCCGTTGGCATGTCCCAGTGCGCGTCTGCATCGCCTGATGCGATGAAATCGGCGTAATCAATGGTGCCAATACGGTTGGGGTTTGGATTATCTTGAAGGTCGGCGATGTCGATAATTAGGATGTCGCGACCTTGGATTGCTTGGGCGGCTTGGGGGGCCAATTCACCGTCAACGATGAAGGCTTTTGCTTCGCCGTGATCTAGGATGTAGCTGATTGTATCTGCGTCAAGGCGCGTGTTAATTGTGTTTAAAACCGCGCCTGACATTGGGATGCCAAAATGGGCTTCGACCATTTCAGGTGTGTTTGCCGACAGCACCGCAACTGTATCACCCCGCCCGATATTGTGGGCATTTAATGCCGATGCCAACTGGGTCGCACGTGCATAGAGTTGTGACCAGCTGTAGCGGCGTTCGCCGTATATGACCGCGTCGCGATCGGGGAACATCAGGGCCGTGCGTTTTATAAACGACAATGGCGACAGGGCCGTGTGGTTGGCAGGTGTCTTTTCGAAACCGTCGTAGATGCTCATGGTGATCCCCTAGTTGCGAATAGCCGTGCCAGTGTCCAGAAGACTGGTGATACGTGCACGGGTTTGTGGTGTTTTAGCCAAATGCAAGAAGGCGCGGCGTTCGCGATCATACATGTCTTGTTCAGACACGATCAAGGGTTCGTCCCCTGCCCCATTGACCACGATTTCAGCGACCTGCATGGCGACGGTTTTATCGTGCGGGTGGAACAGACCATCATCGATGCCTTTTTGCATGAAATTCGCCATTTTGGTCAAAATCGCGCGGCCAGGCAATGTGAATGTGGGTGGTGTGGGCGCAGTATAATCGCCCTGCATAATGGCCATTTCAGTGGTTGCCGCATGCAGGAGTTTGTCGCGATTTAAGATTTCGATATCGCGATCTTTTAGGTAGTATTGCATGCGTGCTGACAAGTCTGGGCTGGTGCCTATTTGACCATAGCCGATTTGCATCCATGTGTTCCATGCCGCCTTGTCCCAATCATTGGTGGCGTTAAACCAGCGTGACAGGGTTTCTTTTACCCCACCTCCGCCCGGGACAACACCGACGCCTGTTTCCACGAGGCCGAACACGGTATTTGTGTGGGCGATGACTTTGTCGCAATGCGCCAACACTTCGAAACCGCCGCCGATGGACAGGCCTGATGGCGCGCCAATCACGGGGACTGGTGTGTATTTCAGTGCTTTGACGGCTTGTTGGAAATCGTTCAGGAAACTGTCCATTGCGTCCCAATCGCCCGCCTCTATGAATGCGCGAAAACGGTTTAGATCAACACCAGCAGAGAAGTGCTGGGCGTCGTTGTGGACGATGATGCCTTTGCCATGATCCTTGGCCGCCGCCAATACGATTTCCATTGATGCGCCTGTCAGGGCGTTTGCTTTGGAATGGAATTCGATCAAGCGTAGATCGTCGTCCAGCGCATAAAGGCTGGCTGCGTCGTTGGTGGCGATGGGTGTCATTGTGCGTTTGGACATGTGGAAACGTTGGGTGTTTTCCGGCAGAACCACCGGTGCATATTTGGCGGTGGGATCGAAAGTCAGCACGTTCAATGTTCCACTTTGGGCCGCGTAGAATGGGCCTGTGGAGATTGATTGTGTAATGGACATTGGGATATCCAAGCCTGCCTCGGCAATCAGATCGGCGACTGTGGCTGCGCCCAGCGCGTCAATCAATTCAAACGGACCACGCACCCAATTAAAGCCAAGTTTCATGGCGTCGTCGATGTCTTGGGGGCTGTGTGTGACAGTGGGGATGAGATCAGCGGCATAGGCCAGAACGCGGGCCAAAAAGCGACGGCAGAACGTGGCGTGTGGATCGGTACCATCGATCATTATGGTTAGAGTTTCTCCGCCAACAGCCTGTGCATTTGCGGCGGCAACTGCGCTGTCTGGTAAGGTAGAGATGCGTGGGCGGGTTTGGCCGGTTGTTAAATCCACTGCCAATTCGGTTTCGCCGTCAACACGGTAAAAACCACCCTTACCTTTGTCACCAGTATAGCCGTTTGCAACCATATCGCGGATCAGGGGCATGACCGGGTTATTGGATGTACCGATGGCGTGGAACAGATCGTTGGAAGGTAGGATATCGCCAAGGGTGTCGACCACATCGGACATCAGATCGACGCCGATGAGATCGTACAGGCCAAACACACCCGTTTTTGGAATGCCCATGGGGCGCCCCATGAGGGCATCAGCCTCTTCAACCGTTAGGTTGTTTTTGGCGGCTTCGTCCATGCCGACCTGAAGCGCGAAAACGCCGACGCGATTGCCAAGGAAACCGGGGGTATCGTTGCAGCGCACCACGCCTTTGCCCATGACCGTGTCGTTGTAATCGGCCAAGCGATCCATGATTGTTTCGTCAGTGTCAGTGCCGCGCACCAATTCAAGCAAACGCATATAGCGTACAGGATTGAAGTAGTGGGTGATGGCAAAACGTTTGCGAAAGTCCACTGGCATGTCTTCGACCAGCAGGGAAATTGGGATCGTGGATGTATTTGATGTCACCACGCAATCGGCGCTGATTGTTTCGTTCAGACGGTTATAGAGGTCCTTTTTGATGTCCAAACGTTCGACGATTGCTTCGACGATCCAATCGCATTCGGCGAGCAGTTCAAAATCATCACGAATGTTGCCCACTTGAATTAAATCGATGCGGGATTTGTGCACCAACGCAGGAGGATCAGATTTAAGAAGGCGTGTTTTAGCGGCATTTACGACGGCCAGTGGATCGTCTTTGCCAGGCAAATCCATAAGCAAAACTTGGTGGCCTGCGTTTGCGATTTGGGCGGCGATGCCGCTGCCCATTGTGCCTGCACCGATGACGGCGATACGTTTGAATTCTGGCATGGTTTAACTCTTTGTGAAGAAGGGGCGCAGGGCGCGGTTAAGCTCGACTGGACGTTCGGTAGTGATCATGTGACCAGCGTTTGGAACCACTGTGACGTCAGATGTGCCCAAGGTTTCAGCCATTTTTAGGCCAAATTTTACTGGAGTCATTTTATCACGTTGCGCCAAGATCGCCTGTGTTGGGCATTTAATTGCGGCGGCGGCGGTTGGGCCGTTTGTGTAATCAACACATGCTTGCAAATCGGCATGTAGTGCGCCGCTTTCGTTGGCGGCCATCATTTGTACGCCATAATTCATATGGTTTTGGCCCGGCATGGTGTGATCATGGGCGTGGCCATCAGGGCCGTGGCCCCAATCAGTCATCGCGTTGATTGCGGCAGGTTCACGGTTTTTGGCCATGTCCACCAGCGCATCATTCACGGGGATCGCCATTGCACATGCGACCAGCGACAAGCCAGTGACACGATCAGGGTAGCGCGCGGCCAATTCAAGGCCGATCAAGCCGCCCTGTGAATGGCCGATAATGTTGGCCGTTTTGATGCCCAGCGCATCCATCAGGTCGATATGCCAATCCGCCATTGCCGCGATTGTGGTCAATGGCGCACCTTTGGACAGCCCATGTGCGGGCATATCAGGCGCCAAAACGGACCAGCCGCGATTTGCGAAGAACCGGCCTTGGAGCATGTAGGACAGATGGCTTTGGCCTGAACCGTGGATGAAGATGAGCGTGTCGCCAGAAGCGTCAAATGGGCGTCCACCTGTGGATGCGAATGTTTGATTGCCGTGAAGGTCGATTTTCATGTTACGTCCCTACTTTGGATGCGGCGCGAAGGGCCTGTTTGAAGTCTGCTTTGATGTCATCGAAGTCTTCGAGGCCGACTGATATACGCAACAAGTCATCAGTTAAGCCAGCGGCAGTCATTGCGTCAGGTGTTAGGTGGCTGTGGGTCGTTGAACCCGGATGGATAACCAATGTTTTGGCGTCGCCGACGTTTGCCAAATGTGATGCGAGTTGCACGTTTTCGATAAATGCACGACCTGCGTCGCGACCGCCCTTGATCCCACATGCGATGATCGAACCCGATCCCTTGGGCATTAAGCGCATAGCAACGTCGTGATCCGGGTGATCAGGCAACGTTGGGTGTTTGACCCATGAGATACCTTCGTGATTGGTAAGAAAATCCAGCATTTTAGCGGTGTTTGTCATGTGGCGTTCCATGCGAAGGCCAAGGGTTTCAATACCTTGGATCAGGTGAAACGCGTTGGTTGGTGACAGGCATGGGCCGATATTATACATGCCTTCGGTGCGGACACGGGTGATGAATGCAGCGGGGCCGTATTCTTCGTATAGGTTCACACCTTGGAAGCCAAAGTGGGGTTGTGTCAACGTCGGGAAACGGTCGTTTTGTCCCCAGTCGAAATTGCCGCCGTCGATGATGGCGCCGCCCAGCGCGATGCCGTGACCGCCCATCCATTTGGTCAAGGAATGGATCACGATGTTTGCACCATTTTCCAGTGGTTTGAGCAAGTACGGTGTATTGAAGGTGGCGTCGATGATCAGCGGTACGCCTGCATCGTTGGCAATTTTACCGATGGCGGGGACATCCATGACGTCCATGCCCGGGTTTCCGATGACCTCGCCAAACACCATTTTGGTATTGTCTTGGATTGCGTCAGCGAATGCCTGTGGGTCATTTGGCGCGACGAAGGTGGTGGTAATGCCGTAGCGCGATAATGTGTGTTGGAACAGGTTTACGTTTGCGCCGTACATTTGCGATGATGAAACGATATGGTCGCCAGCGGAGCAAAGTGCCAGAACTGTTAGGAACAATGCGGCCATACCCGATGAAGTGGCGACGCAACCAATGCCGCCTTCGAGGGCGGCGACGCGTTGTTCGAGAACAGCAACGGTAGGGTTTGAGATGCGGGAGTAGATGTGTCCCCCAACTTCTAGATTAAACAGCGCGCTGGCGTGTTCGGTATCTTGGAACACATAGGATGTGGTTTGATGAATGGGGACGGCGCGCGATCCGTGGCGTGCGTCTGGCGTATGCCCTGCGTGTAAGCTGAGCGTGTCGAATTTGAAATCACCAGTCATCATTTCCTCCGAGAATATGGGATACTTATGCCGTTTTTAGGCCTTTAAATGACCCTACAAAACATTTTTCTGAAATGTAAGACATTTAAAGTGAGAATTGAAACAAATTGGAGTCTTTGATATGTCCCGCGCCACAATCCTTGCGTCACGTCGTTTACGTGCAACGCCTTATTCCACCCGTGTCGCCCAAATGGGAGCCTCTGGCTATACTGTTTATAATCACATGTGGCTTGCCACAATGTTTGGTGGCTTGGCCCAAGATTATGCGCATTTGAAAAAATATGCACAGATTTGGGATGTTTCTGTGGAACGCCAAGTGCAGATTAAGGGGCCTGATGCACACAAGTTGGCCTGTATGATTTCCGCACGTGATTTGACCAATGCAAAAGTTGGGCGTTGTTATTATGCGCCCATCTGTGATCAGCATGGCAAAATTATCAATGATCCTGTTGCGCTGCGTTTGGCGGATGACAAGTATTGGTTTTCGATTGCTGACAGTGATTTATTACTGTGGGTTCAAGGGTTGGCGTTGGGACTGAATTTGGACGTGGATATTTGTGAACCAGATGTGTCGCCACTGGCGATCCAAGGTCCTATGGCCGAGGATTTGATGGTCGACGTATTTGGTGAAGAAATTCGTGATATCAAGTTTTTCCAATTCAAAGCCTTTCCGTTCGAAGGTCGCATGTTAAATATTGCGCGTTCCGGTTGGTCAAAACAGGGTGGGTTTGAGATTTATCTGGATGACGGTTCATTGGGTGAAGTTCTGTGGGATGCAATTTGGGAAAAGGGCGAGCCATATTATTTACGCCCAGGTTGTCCAAATCTGATCGAACGTATCGAAGGCGGATTGTTGTCATATGGCAATGACATGAACCGCGAAAATACTCCGTTAGAAATTGGGTTAGAGAAATTCATCAATCTGGATAGCGATCGTGACTTCATCGGCAAAGAGGCCCTGATCGCGCAACGTGATGTCGGCATTAAAAAGCGTTTGATGGGGATCGAAATGGACGGCGAAGAAATGACGCCTGTGCCAGAGCCCGAGGATGTTGTTGTGGATGATGTGAAAGTTGGCATTTTGACATCCGCAGTGTTTTCACCCGATTACGGTGCAAATATCGGCTTTGTTATGATTGCCATTGAGCATGCCCATGATGGTGCGGTTGTCGAAGTGCAATCTGCGCAAGGGACACGCAAAGGCGTGATTTGCGAAGTATCAAGCCTGTGGTCGCGTGCACAAACCAGCGAATAAGCGTTGCGCGTCCCGCCTGATTGGCGCAAATTAGTCTGAATTTGCGCCAAAGGGACAACATGTCAAAAACCAAAGTATTTGCAGTACGCCCAGATCGTCTGGGTGGGCGATTATCGGCCATCGTGAATGCTAAGCGGTTGTCAGATATGTTTGATTTGGATTTGCAGGTTTTTTGGAGCAAGCCAAAAAATGCATACCCCGAATTGGTGACGCCAGAAGCGATTTTTTCTGACACGTTTATTGCAAATCATTTTATGTCTGAGGACACGGCCCAAGGCAGTTTGAAGTTTACGGCCATACCGAAAAGATCAGCACCGATGGCACGGGCGGATTTTACAGCGCGCATCGCCGCGGGCGAAGATTTTGGGTTCACCACCCGCGAAGGTGCTGTTGCGCTGCCGTTTGAAGATCAGCAGGCCGCGCGTGTTGGTTTTGCAAAGACATTTCAGAACCTTGATTTTTCAGATGCATTTCGAACGACCAAAGATCACATTGATGATGTGTTGAATGATGATTTAGAATACGTCGCCGTTCACATTCGACGTGGCGATGTTATTCGCAATCCCAATACGTCTGAAGGTTTTTGGCATGGTCAATTTGTGCCTGATGCAATCTATTTTGAAGCGTTGGATACACTGATTGGATCGAATGTACGTTTTGTTTTGTTTTGTGATGACGCGGCTGTTTTACAGACCTATCAAACGCGATACGAAACTGCGGTTAGTGCGGCCAAGATCACGGGTGCCGATGGACAACCTGCCCTGCATATCGATTTGGCAGAGATGTATTTGATGAGCCGATGTGCACGAATTTTATGCCCACGAAGCAGCGCATTTTCCATGGTCGCCGCGGATCTGTCTGCAATTGATCGCGAACCCGTTGAGGATTTATTGTCGCCTGCGCAAATGCGTCGTGCGATTGGAAAATTGGCGCAGGATATCAAAATCGGTGTCAGCGCATTTCATTCCGAAGGTGACTTTAAGCAGTCTCTGAATGCGTTAATGAAATACAGCGCATTTACCGATCCACAAATGAATGTAATCGATGTTGCAACGTTGGCGCAAAACCATGGAATTGCGACCGTACATTTGCTGGATGCCAGCTTGAAGCACACATTGGATACCGGTGATCTTGGGCCTGTTTCATGGTTACAGCCGATGGTGCAAACGTATGAGTTTCATCATGTATCTGCATTGGGCGAACCATTCGCGGCCTTGGCATATGCCCGTGTTTTGGCGGGTGAACGTGATGAAGGTTTGCAGTGTTTGGGCTGGGCAAATTGGTTTTATCCTGAATCACAGTTTGTCAGTTATGTTTCGTCTATCTTGATGGGCGATGGTGGTGCGTGGTTTGACGGTATGGGTTACGATTCCTTGGGTTTGAAATCCGCGATACCGCCCCACAAGGGATTACGGTTTCTGGGCAAAGGTGCCTTTGCGGATGCGGTGGACAGCCCGTTCCATTTGAAAAACCATATGGCGCCAGTTGCCCTGATGGATTGGTTGGAATTTGTGAATCCAAAGACGCGGCGCAGATTGCAAATGCGGTCAATCATGGCACGCGATATTGTGAACAGTCTGCCCGATGACATTGCGGCGCTGAATACTGTTATGCAATCGGGTGGATCGCTGGCATCCCTGCAAGCGATTGCCAAAGACGGTGATGCATTGGCCGCCAAGCGTTTGGCGACCGGATGTTTTCGCGTTGGTGAATGTGATGCAGGCTTAAAGGCATTGCATATGGCCGTGGAACGCAGCGGCGATCAGCCTGCATATGTCGCAGCGTATGGTGTGCGATTGTTAGAATTTGGGCACACGGCAAAAGCTGTTGAAGTGTTCGATGGATTAGCAGAAATGGGATTGACGTGGACGCAACAAAGTCCTGCGGTCACATATGCCCATGCACAGGCATTGTCGGGCGAGAAGGCGTTTGTAAGAAGCGCGCAGTTGATCGCGCGCAACTTAGATTTTTCGAATTCTTGTTTGGTGTCAAATACGTTGAGACGCCAATTACAACAATACCTTTAAGAACGCATCAACGCGTAGGTTGGATCGTACAGGCATTGTTCAACCACCGTTGCGGGTGTCAGTTTACCAATGATGTCGATTTCGAATTTGGTGCCTTGTGCCGCGAATTCTGGATCAACGAATGCGTAGGCGATGTTTTTGCCAACGCGGTGTCCGTAATCGCCCGATGAAACTGTGCCAATCACACGTCCATCGACCATGATCGATGCGCCACCATGTGCAGGTGCAATATCATCATCGATCACCATTGTGACCAATTTGGTGCGCAGGCCATCCAACATGCGTTGTTCAAGGGCCTCTTTGCCGATGAAGTCGCCTTTGTCCATTTTGATAAAGCGATCGAGGCTGGTTTCAAATGGTGTGAACTCGGTCAATAGGTCTGCTTTCCAATGTAGGAAGCCTTTTTCCATGCGCATGCTGTCAACGGCGCGCGCACCGAATAATTTCAGCCCGTGTTTTTTGCCCGCTTCGCGCAATGCCAAGTAGGCCGCGTAAAGTTGGTTGTTAGGGATGTGGATTTCGTATGCGAGTTCACCAGAGAAGCTGACGGTCATGACTTTGGCTGGTGCGATGCCGATGAATGCGTCGCGGACGCATAACCATGGCATTGCTGTTGCAGACCAATCATCGCGTGAAACAGCGGACATGACAACACGCGATTTCGGCCCTGCCAGAACAAGGATCGTGTAATCGTTGGTCAGTGACTTAACCTGAACATCTTCGCCTGAACCGATGTTGTTTTGGAGCCAATCCATGTCGTGAAATTCGGCAACGGCCGCAGAACCGTACCAGATGGAACCATCTGGCATGTTTGCGATTGTTGCCTCTGCTTTGATCATGCCGTTGTGGTTTAGAAGATAGCCCAAACCGACGCGCCCCTGTTTGCGTGTGACACGACCACAGATCATGCGATCAAGGAAATCATGCGCATCTGCACCGGTGATTTCGAAACGGTTGAAACCGCTGACTTCGCAAAGGCCCACGGATGTGTGTACCGCGTTAACTTCGCCTTTGATGATGTCCTGAGCTTCGTTGAATTTGAAACCCAGTGTTTCGTGGAAATCTGGTGTTGGTTTGATGTATTCCATGCGTTCCCAACCGTTGACGGTTGTGAATTCCGCGCCTTCGGCCGCCAAGATTGGCGTGAGTGGCGTGGTTTTCATCGGACGCCCCGCTGGGCGGTGTTCTTGTGGGAAATGGAAGCGGAATTCGTTTTGGTAATCTTCGATCGCTTTGAGGGCAGTTAGTTCGACATTACAGTGAGCTGTAAAGCGGCGTGGGTCGATGACCCATGTGTCGTATTCTGCTTCGCCATGCACGATTTGTTGGGCCAGTAACCAACCGTGACCGCCGCCTTCGCCCAAGCCTGCACGCAGGCCGATGATACAGAATGCGTTGCGTTTTCCAGGGATTGGGCCAACCAGTGGTGCGCCGTCGATTGTATATGTGATGGGGCCGTTTACGATCGTGTGAATACCTGTTTCCATCAAGGCAGGCATGCGTTCCATCGCACCTTCTAGAACGTCGGATACGCGATCCAGATCGTCTGGGCATAACGCATTCACAAAGTGAGGGTCGATGCCGTCCATGCCCCATGTTTTACAATCTTGTTCGTAGAAACCGACCAGCAGGCCGTTCTTTTCCTGACGACAGTAGTAATCGGAAATTGGGCAACGCAGCAATGGCATGCGTTTTTCGGATTCAACAATTGCTGGGATGTCTTCTGTCAGGAAATATTGGTGTTCCATTGATGCAACTGGGTGATGTACGCCCATCATTGCGCCAACTTCGTTCACACGGTAACCGCCAGCGTTGACTACAACATCACAATCGATATCGCCATGTTCGGTGTGAACTGTCCATGTATCATCTTTGTGTTGAGTCAGGCCCGTTACAGGGGTGTTACGGTAAACTTCGGCGCCAGCTTTGCGGGCGCGGCGTGCCAATGCTTGGCACAATTGTGCGGGGTCGATATCACCATCGGATGGATCCCAAAGGCCGCCAATCATGTTGTCGGTTGAAATCAGTGGGTGTCGGCGTGCGCATTCGGCAGCGTCCAGTACTTCGAATTCTACATCCATACCGCGTGCCATAGATGCAAAATGGGCGTACCCATCCATTTGCGCCTGAGTGTTTGCCAGACGAATGCCGCCATCGCCGTGGTGATAGTTGATTGGGTATTCGGGGTCATTGGCCAATTCATTATACAGATTGATCGAATGGGTTTTCAAACCGACCATTGTCTGTGTCATGCCGAAATTCGTCACCTGTGCGGCGGAATGCCATGTGGTGCCACTGGTCAATTCGTTGCGTTCAACCAGAACAACATCTGTCCAACCCTCTTGTGTTAGGTGGTACAATGTTGAGCACCCTGCGATGCCCCCGCCGATTACGACTGCTTTGGTTCTGGTTTTCATGCGATTGCCCTGATTGTTTGGGCGATGGGAATACAGATTGGTGAACTTGTCTAGCAGAATTACTTTTCGGTGTGGCTTTTCTTAAATTCCGAAAGTTGTTTTCGTGGCGTTGATGTGGTGTAACGTTAAAATCAAAAAAAACCGAGCAAACAACTATGTTCGCTCGGTCAGTTTTTTCAAGAAGACGTATTTTTGGACTGACTAAAACTTGTGTTCCCAGCCGATTGTAAGGGCGTGGTACAAAACAGATTCATATCCGATCGTAGCGGTACCAGTGGAAAAGGCTGTTGTACCAAGAGACGCAACGCTTGTTGCCGCGCTGTCGATATAAATTAGATTGGCACCAAGTTTCAAAAGACTGTTGTTCCCAATGTCATAACGAAAGTTTACGCCAAGTTCTGCGACCTTGGTCTTTTTGTGATCCGAAACTGCGCTGCTTGGTGTGCTAAATGTTGCAAGGCCATAGCCTGCTGATCCGAATGCATAACCAACTGAGTTATTCAAATATCCAAGATTACCAAAGAATGACACGTTTAGTTTTTCATTTGCGCTAGGAATTTCGGTTTGAAATCCAATTTGTGGTCCAACCATATCATTCACTGCGCTTTGCGTGATCAAGTTCCCTGTGCCCACAAAGCCACTGGGTCCAGCATCCATATCGATTTCCAAGCTATCTGTGAATCGAATGGCTTTTAAACCTGCGGTGAATGCCGTGCCGCGATATTGCGCGAGCTGTGTATTCACTTCGAATCCCAAGAAAGAATTTTCGAATTTTGCCGATAGATCTAAGTCAGTAATCGGGCCAAATAAACCATTTCCAAACGGGTCGCCACTTGCCACGGAAACGCCTCCGTTAAAGACTGTGTAATTTGGATCAGACAAGACTGTGCTTTGGTTGGGTGAAAGAATGGCCTTAAATGACGTGGGAAAACGGAGTTCATCCGCTGTGTATTCAATAATGATCCCCAGCACCTGAAACGTTTCCACCAGCGTCTGATGTTAGGTGAGTAATAGGCGTGCCGCCTGGCGCGCCATCTCTGAACAACAGTGTGTCATTACCCTTTTGCTTTGTTAGATAGCTGAAATTAACCTCTAAATTGGATGTGTCGTCTGCAAAAACAGGTGCCCATAAAAGCGTTTTCATTTTGTAATCCCCTTTGTGAATACGCTCATTCTGTGGTGCGTATTTGGTGTTTTAAATTTTCTATGCCCCATTTAATTGGCAGCACTTATTGCTCGGATACTTAAACCGTTCAGGGAAAACTAAGTTTTTAATAAAATTATTAATAAATATTTCAAAATGTGCCTAAAAAACCACCGATCAAGTTCGTGACAAATTTAGTGGCAGCACGTTCGCCCAGTTTTCAGAATTCTATCGTCCAGTTTTCAGAATTATATTGTGCATACAAACAATTGACATAATCTGGTTTCAAACAAAGGGAATGCACATGTCAGATCGCAATGATTCACCCAAGCGCGCAGGGCGCGATGCTCGTCTGGCGAAGCGCGCTGCCAAACCTGTGTTTGATCCCTGCCCGCCAGGGCAATCAGGTGGTGCATATCGACCGTTGTCCGATATGGATGTAGAACGCATTTATGACACCGCCATCCGGTTGTTGGCGGAATTGGGCATGGGTGAAGTACCTGATCAGTTGCGCGATTTATTGCTGGAACATGGTGCAGTTCAAACGGATAACCAGCGTTTGCAGTTTCCCAAAGAATTGGTCGAGGCCGCGATTTCATCAGCGCCTAAGACATTTGAATTGCACGGGCGTGATCCTGCGCGCACCATCACAGTTGGTGGCGATGCCGTACATTTTGGAACCGGTGGTGCGGCGGTTCAAACTTTGGATTTGGATAGTGGGATTTACCGCGAAAGCACGTTAAATGACCTGCATCAATTTACGCGCCTTCAGGACACATTGGCAAATGTCAGCTGGTTCACGCGGTGTTGCATTGCAACCGATGTGCCTGATGTTTTGGATTTGGATGTGAACACTGCTTATGCGTTAATGAAGAATACGACCAAACCAGTAGCGACCGCGTTTACAGTGGCAGAGAATGTAGAACCCATTGTAAAAATGTTTGATATTGCGGCAGGCGGTGTTGGTGAGTTCGCCAAGCGGCCATTTGTAAAAGCACACATCAGTCCCGTGATTTCACCGATGCGTTACGGTGAAGATGCCGTTGATGTGGTGTTTGAGTGTTTAAAACACAATATTCCTGTGTCGTGCATTACAGCAGCGCAAGCTGGGGCAACTGCACCTGCGACGATGGCTGGTTTTTTGGCACAATCGTTGGCGGAAACGCTGGCTAGTTTAGTTATGGTTCATGTGATTAAACCCGGGCATCCGATGATCTTTTCGAACTGGCCCTTGGTGATTGACTTACGCACCGGTGCCTTTGCGGGTGGCGGTGGTGAAACCGCGTTGTTGAATGCAGCGTCAGCGCAGGTTTCGAATTGGTTGGGGTTGCCCAGTGGAGTGGCTGCATCCATGAGCGATGCCAAAGCGCTGGATGCGCAATATGGTGTTGAAAAAGGGATGACGTCATTGGCGGCGGCATTGGCGGGTGGAAATCTGATTTACGAAAGTTCAGGCATGACCGCATCATTGTTAGGGGCCAGTTTTGAAGCGTTTATTTTGGACGATGAAATGCACTCAAACACGTATCGGATTTTACGTGGTGTAGAAGTATCGGAGGAAAACCTTGGATTTGATGCGATCTGTTCTGCCGTTTTAGGTGATGGGCATTTTCTGGGTGGCCAGCATACATTGGCGGCGATGGAGCGTGATTATTTTTACCCTGCTTTGGCTGATCGCGAAAACCCCAAAACATGGGCGGATGCGGGTGCGCAGGATGCGTGGGAAATGGCGGGGATCAAGGCACGGGCAGTTTTGGACAGTCATCATCCTGCTTATCTATCGGATGCGCAGGATCGCGAAATCCGTGAGCAGTTTAACATTCTGTCTCCTTAACGATTTGATTGTGCAAAGGGTGTTGTTCCAAAGTGCGCGCGATATACGCGTGAAAAATGTGACGATGATGTAAAGCCGCAGGAAAGGCCGATGTCGGTAATCGATTGTTCAGTTTGCAACAGTAATTTTTGCGCCTTTGCCATACGCAATTCCATGTAATATTTACCGGGGCTACAATTCAGGAACCGCCCAAATAGCCGTTCAAGTTGACGTACGGATATACCGACATCCGTGGCGATCACGGAAGGTGAAATCGGCTCTTCGATCGCGTTTTCCATCATTTTAATTGCGGTCGCCAATTTTTCATTACGCATGCCGTGGCGCGCCTGAAGAGAGACACGCTGTTCTGCGCTGGCATTGCGCACCGTATTATAAACCATCTGATCAGCAATTGCTGTGGCCAGTTCATGACCATGCGCTTGTTCAATCAGGTGTAGCATCAGATCGGCAGTGGCAGTGCCACCCGATGCCGTAATGTGTTTTTCGTCGGCGACGAACACATGGCGGCACAGTGCAACAGAGGGGTATTTTTCCATGAACGCGTCGTGGTATTCCCAATGTAATGCAGTGCGAACATCATCCAAAAAGCCCGCTTTTGCCAATACGAATGCGCCTGAACACAAGGCACCGATAGGTGTTCCATGCACCCGCTCGCGGCGTAGGAAATTAAGGATTGCTGGTGTGATATATTTCCAGACATCGAGGCCTGATAGAACAAAAAGTCGATCGTCTGATTTTAGAGGCGATAATCCGTCGTGCATTAACGTGACAGAGCCGTTTGAACACACTGCCTGTTCGCCGTTTTCGGATATGAATGACCAACTGTAGAGCTTCTGTTCGCTGATCAAGTTAGCGATACGTAAAGGTTCAACCGCGCAAGAAAATGCGAGATGTGAAAAGTTTTCGACGAGTAGGAATACAAAGTGTTCGGGTTTGCTCATATGGCGAATCCTTGGCGTTTGAGGTGAAACTACGCTAAATCATTTTTGTATACAAATTGTTTTTTCTGTGTATTTATTTTGAAAACGAAAGAATCGAACTTGGCCTTTACGTCGAAACAAAACAAAGCCCGCCTGTATGAGGATTTGAAGCGTGCCATCATTACGATGGAATTACGCCCTGGATCGGATTTGGACGAAACACGATTATCGGATGAATACTCTTTGTCGCGAACACCGTTGCGCGAAGTTTTTCGTCAATTGGCCGGTGAAGGGTATGCAGAGATCCATCAAAATCGCGGCGTGCGCGTAGCCGAGATGTCGCATCATACGTTGCGCAATTTCTTTTTAACGGCCCCGATGATTTATGGCGCTGTTTTACGGGTGGCCGCGTCGAATGCCACTGCCGCGCAAATCGTAGAACTTAAGGCGGCTCAGGTGGAGTTTAAAGCCGCTATTCAATCAGGTTCATCCATTGATCGTATGCTGGCCAATAATCAGTTTCACGCCATCACAGGCGACATGGCAGACAATCAATATTTAAGCCCCAGCTTCAATCGGTTGTTAATTGATCACGCACGGATCAGCGTGACGTTTTACAACCCAACAGATGCCAAGATGGCACAAAGTGTGCAAACGGCAAGCCAACACCACGATGCGATTATAGATGCCATTGAAACCCGTGATGAAGGTCGCGCGGCACATCTGGCGAATGAGCATTGGAACCTTTCACGCGATCAAATCGAAACGTTCGTCATGCCAAGCGCGCTTGACGGTCAAATGGGACAGTAGACGACATGACACCAATTTTTAAAATGGACGGCATATATACGCCCTTGATTACCCCGCACAATGATGACGGGTCATTCAATCTGCCTGCTTTGGCGCAACACATTGATTATCTAGTTGATGCAGGCGTTCACGGGCTCATCTCTGGTGGATCAACCGGTGAGAATTATACACAAACGACGCAAGAGCGCATCGCATTGGCGCGGTTCACATCCGAACATTTGGATAGGCGCTTGCCTTTGATTGTTGGAACAGGGACCCTGCGCACCGAGGATAGCATCGAAATGGCGACGGCGGCGCGAGACATGAAAGCCGATGCGATCTTGTTGGCGACGCCACCTTATTCTGTGCCGACGGAACGTGAAAATGCACTGAATGCTTTGGCAATTGATCGTGCGGCGAATTTGCCGATCATTTTGTATAATTATCCGGGTCGGATGGGTGTTAGCATGGGCGAAGAGTTTTTGGATCGTGTTGGGCGTTCACGGAATTTCTGTGCAATCAAGGAAAGTTCCGGCGACATTAATCGTGTACATTTGCTGGCGCGTGATTACCCACATATTCAGATGTCATGTGGCATGGATGATCAAGCGTTAGAGTTTTTCGCGTGGGGTGCGCGCAGCTGGATTTGTGCGGGGTCAAACTTTTTACCGCGCGAGCATGTTGCATTATGGGAAGCCTGTGCAGTGAACGGTGATTTCACCAAGGGACGGCGCATTATGTCGGCGATGATGCCGTTGATGCGCGTGTTGGAACAGGGCGGAAAATTCATTCAAAACGTGAAGCACGGTGTTGAGATCGTCGGTGGAACAGCGGGCGGTTTGCGCCCACCATTGAAAGGTTTGAACAAGGGCGAAAAACGCGAATTGGCGCAAGTGATTACGGTGCTGAAAACAACCATCAACGACATTCAGGCGGGGAACTAAACATGACTGATCTTTTGACCAAAGACGAATATATGGCCATCGCAAAGGGACTGGAATTGCCCCAAAACGCGTACATTGATGGCGGGTATCGCCCCGCAATTTCGGGTGCGACGTTTGACACTGTGAATCCTGTGACTGGTGCAGCGTTGGGCGCAGTTGCGGCATGTGACAGTCAGGATGTGGATTTCGCCGTATCCAAGGCGCGCGAAGCGTTTGATGATGGGCGTTGGGCGGGAATGCATCCGTCTGAGCGTAAGGGCATTTTGATCCGTTTTGCAAAGTTGATCACGCGTAATGCGCGCGAATTGGCGGTCATGGAAAGCTTGGACAGTGGTAAGACAATTTACGACTGTGAAACCGTAGACATTCCTGAAACCATAGACTGTATCAAATGGCATGCCGAAGCGATTGATAAAATGTATGATCAAGTCGCCCCCGCATCTGATGATCATTTGGCATTGGTTGTGCGCGAAGCAATTGGTGTTGTTGGGCTGGTATTGCCGTGGAATTTCCCATTGCTGATGTTGGCGTGGAAAATTGGACCAGCGTTGGCTGCTGGGTGTTCTGTTGTGGTGAAACCAGCAGAGGAAACATCGTTGACCACATTACGCGTGGCTGAATTGGCATCCGAGGCTGGTTTGCCAAAGGGTGTATTAAATATCGTTACAGGCGGTGGTGCCAAAGTCGGTGAACCGTTGGGGCGCCATATGGATGTGGATATGGTTTCGTTTACAGGTTCCACCGCGACTGGACGACGGTTTCTGAATTATTCATCTGAAAGTAACCTTAAAGAGATTGTTTTGGAAATGGGAGGCAAGAACCCCTGTGTTGTTATGGATGACGCAGAAAATTTGGATGTGGTTGCAGCGCATGTTGTGAACGGTGCGTTTTGGAATATGGGCGAAAACTGTTCCGCGGCATCGCGCTTGATTGTGCATGCCGACGTTAAAGATGCCTTAGTTGAGAGAATAAAAGCCCATGCGCGTGAATGGAATGTTGGCGATCCTTTGGATCCAGAGACGCGCGTTGGTGCGTTGGTTTCCAAAGCGCATTTTGACAAAGTTTGCGGTTATCTAAAACAGGCACCCAAGGGTTCGGTTTTGATGGGTGGCAATGCGATTGATGGGGCCTTTGTTGAACCAACGATCATAGACGATGTTAAGAACACGGATGTTTTGGCGCGCGACGAAATCTTTGGGCCTGTATTGGCCATTGTGACGGTGAACAGTTTCGAAGAAGCGATTAGCGTGGCGAATGATACGAATTACGGACTGGCGGCGTCGATTTTTACAGCAAATGCAAAGCGTGCCATTCGCGGAGCACGGATGATTAAGGCAGGTACTGTGACAGTTAATTCATATGGCGAAGGTGATATATCCACACCGTTTGGTGGATACAAACAATCTGGTTTTGGTGGGCGCGACAATTCCGTGCATGCGCATGATCAATATACGCAACTGAAAACCATTTGGTTGGATTTGTCCGATGACGATGCCGATGCTGTCGACTGATGACGTATAGCGCAAAACGATTGCCCAAGGTGACGGGTGCCTCCGGGTGGAATGCAATTTTACCAAACCGCACTGCCCTGCCCCAGCTGGACGAAGATATCACCGCCGATGTTGCAATTATCGGCGGTGGGTTTGCTGGGCTTTCGGCGGCGCGTCGAATGCATATTCTTGACCCTCAACTGAAGATTGTTGTTTTAGAAGCTGGACAATTTGGCGAAGGGTCGTCTGGGCGCAATTCAGGGTTTATGATTGATTTGCCACATGATTTGGCATCGGACAATTATGCGGGCGATGCATTGGCCACTGATCAAGAGGCCATAACCATGAACCGCCATGCAATTGCGTTTGGGCATGACATTGCGGATGAGTTTGCAATACCCCAAGAGTTTTTCGATCCATGTGGCAAGGTCAATGCCGCCGCAACTTCTGCTGGCGATCAACACAATATGGATTACGCCGTGCATTTGGCGCGAATGGGCGAAGCATCCACGCATTTAACCCATGACGACATGCGTAATTTGACGGGCAGTCCACATTATACATCTGGATTACATACGCCTGGGGCCGTGATGATCCAGCCAGCTGGGTATATCAGGATGTTATCGACGGGCTTGTCGCATCGGGTTGGAGTTTATGAAAATTCACCAGCCTTAGGCTTTTCGCACAAAGGTTCGGGATGGCGGATATTAACGCCAAAGGCACATGTGTCAGCGGGCAAGATAATCTTGGCAAACAACAGCCATGTTGAAAGTTTTGGGTTTTTCAAACGCCGCTTAATGCATATTTTTTTGTATGCGTCGATGACCGCGCCGATGACATCTGAACAGATTAAGAGGCTGGGTGGAGATGCGCGTTGGGGTGTTACACCATCTGATCCTATGGGAACATCTGTGCGGCGCATTTCGGGCGTCGGAGGGGATCGTATATTGATCCGCACAGGGGCTGAATACCACGCAGGTATGGAAACCACAGCGGGTGCCGTAACGCGTGCAGGAAAGACGCACGATCGTAAGTTTGTGCAACGCTTTCCAATGTTGAGTGATTTGGCGATGGAACATCGTTGGGCCGGATTGTTATGTTTGTCAAAAAACGGATCACCTGCGTTTGGCGAATTGGATACCGGGGTTTTTGCCGCGTGTTGCCAGAACGGTTTGGGCATTGCGCGGGGAACGTTGCAGGGCATGGGCATTGCGGATTTAGTCGTAAATGGTGGGTCAGATATTTCTGCGCATTTCGCCGGCCAACCCGTGCCGCAAAAATTGCCACCAGAACCACTGACCACGATTGGGGCCAACGCATATTTGAAATTCAAAGAGTGGCGTTCGGGTGCCGAATAGATCAACTGCCCATGTAGAATGAGCAGTTGTTTTTTGTTTAGAAATCGACTGAGACGTAATTAATCTCACCGTATTCAGTGGGTGAGATATCTTGCATGGTTCTGAGTTTCACAGTTTTCTTATTGATCGCGGACGAAAGAAGCAGCGAATAAACGGCGTTGTAGTTAGGATGCGTTAGCAAAAGCCTGAAATATCCGCTTTTGGGTTTTAGAACCGCATCTGATTTGATGTAAACTTGGTTTTCGTCTGTGTAGACTCTGGTGATTTTTCCGTGAACTGAATCTGTCATAATAAATTTCCTATGAATGCATTTGGTATAAAAGTGGCGTTAGCCAATCCTTTTTGCGGATTGGTAAGACTGGCGCGTTCGAAGTTGAGATAATATCGGTGTCAAAATACACCTTTTTCTCACCGTTATGTTTCACACGTCTTTTGCGTGCCGCATTGCCGTTCTTTGACGTTTTGGCCCATGCTTTTACCTTAATTTTGGTATTTTCGGGCAAAACGTTTTGTCCAACAATTCCTAAAACACGTTCGCTGTTACCAGTATAAGTAAAGCCGCCGAGCTTTTTTGAACCATCGTACCATTTGACTTCGTAGGCATCTGCAAGTGTGTACATTGCTTCATGATCGGGGTCTGTGACCTCTATACTTACTGCAATGTGCGCACCTTCTTGGCCGACACCCGTGAACGTAATCTTTCCTTCAACTGACATGGCGTTCACCCCACAGTCCATTACTTTGATGGGCTTTATGTTGCATGTTTTGCTTTTCAGGCATTATTCATCCTCCGTTTCATATTTAATCAATATGGAGGCGAACTTGTTTGGTGCGATACAACCGAATGCGAAAAGCGTGAGGATTAGTACACAAAAAAATCAAACCCAAACCAGCGGCATTAGAGTTCAATATATCGGGAATTGAATCTGCTTATGGCAAGCTGAGTTTTGCCATGCGCCCACCATCGACTGTGTGAATTTGTCCTGTGATGAAACCACTTTCGTCTGCGCATAAGAAAGCCGCCATGGCGGCGACTTCGGCGGGCGTTCCGGTGCGACCGATGGGGTGGATTTTACCGATGTCGCGACGAAATGACGAGGCATTTGGCATACTGTTGATGAAATCTTCGTTTAAGTCTGTGTCGATCCAACCAGGTGCAATCGCATTACAGCGCACACCATCCACGCCGTGGTCCACTGCAATTGCCCGCGTAAGCCCATGCAGCCCTGCCTTGGATGCGCAATATGCAGCGTGGTTAGGATTGGAACCCAAACCCTCTATTGAGCCGATATTCAAGATTGAACCTTTGGCAATACGTAGGTGTGGCATTGCGGCCTTGATCAACAAAAATGGGGCTGTCAGGTTGACGTGCAACGTATGTTGCCAATCATCCAATGCCATATTTTCGACCGAGCTTTCGGTCATGACGCCTGCGTTATTGACCAAGATATCCAAACCTCCTGCAGATGCGATAAGCGTATCAATGACATGTTGTGGCGCATCGGGATCGGACAAATTTGCGGGGATATATTCGAAGTTATCATCGCGACCGCGTTGCGCCGTAAAGACGCGCGCACCTTCGTCGGACAAACGTTTTGCAATCGCGGCGCCAATGCCACTGCGTCCACCGGTTACAAGGGCAATTTTTTTGTCAAAGCGCATCATGATACAGGTTTACCCCCATTAATTTCGACAAGTTCACCACACATGTAACGCGCGTGATCTGAGGCAAGGAACAACACCACCTCTGCGATGTCATCAGGTTGTGCGATGCGTCCGATGGGGACGGTTTTATCCAGTTCTTGGATTGCAGTATTTGGATCGAAACCCCGCATTTCTAAGCCAGTGCGCAACATTGGTGTATCTACTTCGTTTGGGCAGACGGCGTTAATGCGAATACCCAAATGAGCATGATCACGCCCCATGCATTGGGTTAAGGATGCGATGGCCGCCTTGGTCATGCAATAGATCGCGTGATTTGGCCCTGGGTGAACACCCCAACAAGAAGCTGTGTTCACAATTGCACCGCCGCCGTTTTCAGCGAGTAACGGTATCGCGGCGCGGCAAATTCGAAACGGTGCCTTTACGTTGACGTCCATCGACAGATCGAAATCAGCATCGGTGCTGTCTGTCACAGGTCCACGGCGCATTATGCCTGCGTTATTGATAACGATATCCAAGCCGCCTAATGCCTGGTGCGCGGCCTTGGGTAGCGTATCAGCATAGCTCGCATCCGTTAAGTCACCTGACAAATGAGCATCAGCATCGACACCGCTAACATCCAAATCCGCCACCGCGACAGTTGCACCACTGGCGCGAAACATTTTAACGATGGCCTGTCCGATACCGCCCGCGGCACCTGTGACCAAAACATGTTTACCTGTAAAATCCATTGTTTCCCCTTAAAATGAAGCAATGGATGGGCCGAATTGATCCACATCGATATTGAGGCCAAGACCTGTACCGGTCGGTAAATCAATATGGCCATCCCTGATTTCGATGCCCCCATCGTTGTCGTAGTGGCCGTCAATATAGGGTTGTGCGATCCACACACCTTCGAGCAGGTTTGGTTTCACAGTGGCACCAATATGGGTACACGCGGCGGCGATAATATCACCGCCCCAGCTGTCATCGCATGTGTGTGGAAGGTTGCGTGCTTCGCATATGTCGCGAAACGTTGTCATTGGGTGCAGGCCGCCAATACGGGTGACTTTCATGCCGAAACCATCGACCAGTCCCGTGCCAACTGCGTGGACGACACGTGTCAAATCGGTGCTGTTTTCATCCATATAAAGGGCGTGATTCAGTTGGGGTCTGATTTTTTGCAAATCTTCAACGGTATCGCAAGGTTGTTCCATGATGAATGGAATGTCGACACATTCGCGACTGACGCGCAGGGCATCGCGTGTCGTCCAGCCACGATTGCCATCAACGGCCAGCTTCATATTCGTTCCAACCGTTTCCCAAACTTTGCGAATGACTTCGATGTCAATTTCGACGGGACGACCGCCTACCTTTATCTGAATGCGGGGAAAACCTTGGGCCAATTTTTCTGACGCTATACGGGCGATGTCATCAGGTGTGCCGACACCGCTGGCGAAATATGATGGTACGCGGTGCGTTGTAGCCCCACCCAACAGATCGGCCACACGTAAGCCGAGATGTTTACCCATCGCGTCATAAGCAGCGATGTCGATTGCGGCTTTGGCGTAATTATGGCCGTTCAGCAGGTTGTCCATTTTGCGATGCAACATGCGTGGTTGCATCAAATCGGTGCCGATTAGGTTTGGGGCCATTTCACACAATGCTGCGCGCGCGCCTTTGGCATGACTTTCGGCATAGGTTGGACCAACTGGGCATGTTTCGCCCCAGCCGACCACGCCGTTGTCAGATGTGATTTTGACCAGCGTTGTATCCAATGCATAGACCCGCGCGTTGGCCATCGTGTAGGGGCCATTTTTGACCGGTAAATCATGTTGATAGACATGGATTTCCTTAATTTTCATACCTTATCCCCTTAGTATTCGGTGTTCAGTGCCTCTGCGGCTGGAATTTCGCGTTCGCGCCTTGCAATGTATTCTAACAGCTCTTCGTTTTTGGCCTGATCCAAGTGCGGTTCTTGGTATTCCCTTAGCTGTTTTCGTGCAAAGTTCAGCGCGCGTTCAGTGATCTCGATACCGCCTTCGGCTTGCCATTGCTCAATCGAGTTATTGTCCAACATTTCTGGCATGAAAAATGCACGTTGGAAATTCTCTTGGGTGTGTTCATGCCCCAAATAGTGTCCACCCGGGCCAACATCGCGGATTGCAGCAAGGCCTTCGTCGAAGTCATCCCATCGCGGGCCTTCGGCCATGCGGTATGCCATGGCGCATTGTTCGGCATCAACAATGAATTTGGCGACGGAACAGTGCATACCTGCCTCGTTCCAGCCTGCGGAATGCCAGATATAATTGGCACCGGCGTGCATGACGGCGGATAGGGTTGTGGCACTTTCGTAGCCTGCCTGAGCATCGAATGTTTTCGAACCGCCAAGCGTGTTAGATGTGCGCCAAGGGACATCATAAAACCGTGCCATTTGACCGATCATAAAGTTCATCAAACTGATTTCAGGTGTGCCTGCCATTGGGGCGCCCGATTTCATTGATACAGATGACAAGTAATGGCCATAGATTGCAGGGGTGCCGCGACGAATGACTTGGGTATAGGCGAGTGCACTTAGGGCTTCGGCGTTGAGTTGCGCCACTGTGGGCACCACGGATGCGGGTGTGTTTGCGCCGCCCAATACGAAAGGTGAACACAAAACGGGCTGGTTGCGTTTGGAAAATGCACGCATCGCACCCAGCATTGTTTCATCCCATACAAGTGGTGAGTTTCCGTTGCAGTTCCCTGTGGTGACGGGATGGGTTTCCATGAATTCGTCGCCAAATAAAATCGCGCACATATCCATAACATCTTCGGCGTTTTTAGCGCTGGTTGTCATGCCCATGAAAGTCTTATCGGAGTATTTCATAGACGAATAGGTGATCCGCAAATGGCGTTGTGAAATCGCATGATCGTAGGGTTCTACAATATGATGCGCCGATGAATGCATAGCCGGTGACATATGGGATAGTTTGTGAAACATCGCCAAATCGTCCAGCGTTGGATTGCGGCGCACGTCGTCAAGATCGCGTAAATAAGGTGCGCCAGTCATAGGCACAAAAATTGAATGCTTGCCACCAAGGCGCACGTTATTGTTCGGATTACGGGCATGATACGTAAAATCGGATGGAATTGTTTTGATCAGTTCGCGTACCAACCCACGATCCAAATGCACGGTTTCACCGCGCACATCAGCGCCAGCCGCCCGCCAGTCAGCCAGTGCGATGTCATCGCGAAACACCACGCCCACCTCTTCCAGTATATCCATGGAAGCGTTGTCCATTTTTTCGATTTGCTCGTCGTCCATCGGTTCACACAAAGGCAAATTTCGTTTTAGTCCCGGCAACATCAGATGATTTGGGGCGCTACGAATGGCGCGCCGTGATGCGCGACCGCCTGTACGTGTGCGTTGTGGCTCTGACATTGTTCTCTCCGACTTGTGTAAGATCAGCAGACCCCAAGGTGCCAAGATGGCGCAAGTATGCTTACGAAGTATGACTGCAATTAGCGACCTTTGTCGAATGATGGGGGTAAATTGTGCAATTAGGCAATTGAATTTTTCAAACGTGACGGGCAATCTGTTCATGAATGAAGGAAATGCATATGAAACCATTAAAAACCACAGCGGCCGATATGGTCGCACGCGCACGTGCCCAGATCGAAGAAATCGACACACCTGAATTGATTGCAATGTTGGGCGATTCAAATTTGGTTGTCGTGGACATTCGTGATCCACGTGAACGCCAACGCAGTGGTTTTATTCCCGGCAGCTTTCATGCGCCACGCGGGATGATTGAATTTTGGATTGATCCTGACAGTCCTTATTTCAAGGAAATCTTTGGATTGGATAAGAGGTTTGTTTTCCATTGCGCATCAGGGTGGCGTTCAGCGCTGACGGTGCAGACGGTGAATGCGATGGGGTTTGATGCGGCACATTTGAAAGAGGGTTTTTCAACTTGGGAAAAACACGGCGGACCTGTGGAATTTAAGACCGATTAGATCTTTATGGGTATAATTGATGGTATGCGGCAGATAATCCAGCAAGTGTCATATCATTTGCATCCGTTATCGTTGCCATAACGCCCTGCTTTTCCAATCCCAATTGATACTGTTTGGCCACATCGTCAGAGCCAATGATTGCCACGTTCTGTCCCAACCAATATGGCCGCGCTGCCGCCAGTTCTGCACCGAGTAGTAAGCCAGATAAGCGCGCGGCTGCGGATGGTGGCGATTGATCTGATACCTGTGAGGCTGCGTAAATACCAAATAATTTAGAACTCAATGCCTGTGGGTGGGACATTGCATCATCTACCGCCGTGGTAAAGGCGGGTATGTCAAATTCATCGATTGAAATGGCCCGCTGTAAAGTCGATTGTTGTGACAGAAACTGAAACAGCTCTCCTGTCATGTATGTTTGGAAGCTGACAATTTCAGAGGCACTGATGTGGGCCCACTTTGTATGTCGCCCAGCAAGACAGATAACGCCATCGAAATCAGGGTTTATTTGCAGGAACCCAGCGATTTGGGTTTCCTGACCGCGCATAACATCTGCGGGTGATTGTTGTTTTATGCCAGGCAATATGTGAACAGAAATACGGCGATCTGTTGTCGTCACGCGCACCGCTTCGGGAATGTTGTTTAGATTGTAAGGCACAGGTTGATATGGTGCATGGATGTCACTGATCATACCAGAACAGATAATTGGCAGAGTCCCAGTAGTGGGTAAAAAGGGTTGAACAAAATCGATCATCACAGTTTCGAAACTGCCTTGATTAACGTTTTCGGCTCCTTGATCAGATACTTTTTCATCAAGAATTGAACCATCTGAGCCCATGACCCAAAGACGTAAATTCGTCGCGTTCCAATCAACTGCTATCCAGTTTGCATCCATAACGATCATCCATATTTTTCAGCCATGGAATACAAGTTTGCGCAATGCTGAACAAGGGCGTGGTTGTGGCGTTCCTGATCAAGCCCATCACGGCAAGTATCCAAATAGAAAGCAAATTACATTCACGAAGGTTGGACAGTTGGGAGAATGACTTTGGCAGGGGCTAAGAGACTCGAACTCTTGACCTACGGTTTTGGAGACCGTCGCTCTACCAACTGAGCTAAACCCCTGTACCAAAGTAGGATTGAAATACGAAAGCTAGAGCACCTTTGCAAGGTACTTCTGATGCCTTTCAGGTAAATACCAAGTTTTTTGTGGCCTCTGGCCCAGTATTGTACCGAATTTTATTGTTTTTTGATTCTGTTCTGATTGGAATACATGTCTGCGCAGGCGAAAATGTGTGATTTTTTGTTTCGAATAACTCCAGATTTAGATTTAATTTTCTAGCGTCGATCACACATTGAACACTTCGTATTCTCGGGTCCGTGACGAGGGGGTATTTAAAGCCAGAAAAGCAAGAAAACCGTGATCGGCATCATACACGTTACAGTGTTATTTTGGACCGCCGGTCGGTAAAGGGAATTTATATTTGCCTTTATAATATGATGAACATCTTCGTACTTACGAGCCAATATTTCATTCGTTCCCTCATTTACGCTGTCACGACAATCGATCACAAAAACTTGGTTCCGCGTGACGCACATTGGTGTGAAAACCCGTGATGCCTTTTGTGATTTGAAGCTTACAAAATGACCAGCTAGGCAAGTGACATCGGAACAAAACGTTTCGACACAAATCAAACCTCCCGGTCCGAATTGGATCAAAAAAAAGGAAATATAAAATGACACACACATTGAAAACAACAGCACTTGCAGCAGCCGTAATTTTGGGAACCGTTTCTTCTGGTTTTGCAATGGACTTCAATTCAGCAACAGCCGCAGAACTTAAATCCATGGGTTACTCTGATGAGGTTGTAAGCCAACTAAGCTCAACTGAATTGAATATCATCGACGCCACTTTGCACGGCGGCAGTGACTCAGATGCACGCCAAGGTGTTGCTTCTTTGATTTTCAACTACACTAAATAATCAATTTCCAAATAACCACAAAAGGCAGCCCATATGGGCCGCCTTTTCGTTTTCAGTTCAAGCGTAAAATATCTTACTCGGCGTCTTCGTCGCGAATTCGCATTATGGCCAAACGCGTCGCATAAATCGGCGATCCCGCTTCGATAAAATCCTCGACAAACTCGTCACGAGTTTCTTTGCTTAGGCCTTTTAAAACGGATGTCTTGATTTGTTCATACGCCTCGGCCGCATCACCAAGTTTCAAATTGCACGTAGCTCGGTAATAATAACCAATCGACCATTCCGGACTGAGACGCACCGCATTGTCCGCTTCTTTGATGCAGGCATCATGCTGATCGAGTTTCAGGTGATACCAAGCAAGATCGCGGTGGTTTTCTGCCTCTGCTTCATCTAAATCGACGATTTTTTGCGTCGCATCGATTGCGTTTTGCCAACGCTTTGTTTCTTCTGAAAACTCAACCAATGCTTCGATCAGCCCTATATTTTCAGGGTCGTTTTTGATTTCATCCTGAATATATGCGACGCCTTCGTCGATGCGGTGGATATCATAATATGTCCACATTTTTTGATACACGAGGTCGAATTGATGGGGGAACTCCTTGAGGTATTCATCAACCGCGATTGCGGCCTGGCCATTATATTCCAGCGATCTTAAATAATAGACGTGGCGGTGTAAGTAAGTAATTCCTGGATCAGCTTCGATTGCATGGTCTATCATTTCCAGTGCTTTGGCATAGTTATCATCTTGGACATATATCTGTGCTTTTCCGTACCATGATGAGCCATATTCTGGATCAATTTTTAACGCTTCATCAAATGCGACCGTGGCCTCTTCGTAGGCTTCAGCGCGGTAAAATATCCAACCTTTTTCGTTCAAGTTCCAGATATCATCGGATTCTATTTCAATTGATTGGTTGATCAATTCCATCGCTTCTGTGTGGCGGTCAAGAAAGCTAAGTGTTGACGCTTTGCCAGCAAGTGCATTCGCATTCCTTTCGATTTCCAAAGCGGCATTGAAACTCTCCAATGCTTTATCGTAATCTGAATCACCCCAGTACGACCAACCTAAATCAGCTTGATAATACCTGTTCTCTGGCTTCATCAAAACGGCCATTTTAAATTGTTTTATCGCGTCTTCGTAACGCTCCATATCAAGAAGGATGTCACCCTTGTTAGCCCAACCGTAAACGTAAGTTGGGTGTTCCAATAGCAACGCATTAAAGGCATCAATTGCCTCCTCGTTACGGCCTGCCCTTACGTAAATCTTGCCAAGTTGGAGCATGTTCCTTCGGTACAAAGGAACAATTTCCATAGCTTTAAAAATGGCATCCAATGCTTCATCGTGACGGTCTAGGTAACTGAGTGAAGAAGCTTTACCCCTGTACGACACTGACTTAGGCGCGATTTCCAGCGATTTATTAAATATGACCACAGCCTGTTCGTATTTGTCGACTTCCCAATAACTCCAGCCAAGGTTTTTCGCGTATATCCAACTGCTGGGATCAAGTTCCATGGCCTTTTGATACGCTGTGATCGCGTCTTCGAAATTATCCTCGCCATAAAAAGCACCACCCAAATTGTCATACATTTCTGCACGAGTAGCGTCGGCAATTTCTGTTTCTAACAAGGCGGCCTGGCATGCTTTGATGAGTTCAACATCGTCCGCATCGTTTGTTAAACAAACTTGTGAAAGTAGCAGCTCTTTGGCCCCTTGGGCGATCGAGGTCGTTGCGGTGATTGTAAAAAGGGTAAGACCAACAAGGGTCGTCGAAATAAATTTGTTCAAGGTAAAATCCGTACAGCTTTAACGGTACTATAACCTGCTGAAACGAAAAAGGGCCACCATAATTGGCAGCCCTTTTACAAAATCTTACCTAAATTAAGCGATGATTTTAGAAACCACACCTGAACCAACTGTACGGCCACCTTCGCGGATCGCAAAGCGCAAGCCTTGTTCCATCGCGATTGGGTTGATCAATTCAACGTTGAATTTCAAGTTGTCGCCCGGCATTACCATTTCTGTGCCTTCTGGCAATTGAACAGTACCCGTTACGTCAGTTGTACGGAAGTAGAACTGTGGACGGTAGTTCGCGAAGAACGGCGTGTGACGGCCACCCTCATCTTTAGTCAGAATGTAAACTTCTGCTTCGAACTGTGTGTGTGGCTTCACTGAACCTGGCTTAACCAAAACTTGGCCGCGCTCTACACCTTCACGGTCAACACCGCGAAGAAGAACACCAACGTTGTCGCCTGCTTCACCGCGATCAAGCAGTTTGCGGAACATTTCAACACCAGTACAAGTTGTTTTTGATGTGTCTTTGATGCCAACGATTTCGATTTCGTCACCAACGTTAACAGCGCCACGTTCAACACGACCAGTTACAACAGTACCGCGACCAGAAATTGAGAACACATCTTCGATTGGCATCAAGAATGGCTCGTCGATTGCGCGAGGAGG
>DKMK01000060.1 GCA_002469545.1 Rhodobacterales bacterium UBA7416
ATGGCCGCGATGGGATTTGCATGGAGCGTTCAGTTTTTTACCATATCCGTGGCAATCGCATTTATGATCGCGGCAACAGCCTTGGTATCGCGTTCCTTGGGTGCCGAAAATTGGGAAGATGCGCGCAAACAGACATCAGTTTCAGCATTGCTAACTGTGGTGGCGCTTACATTGTCAGTTGTTGCATTGTTGATGTTCAGAGACCAGATTTTAACCGCAGTCGGGGCTACAGGCGAAACGCGTAAAGTTGCATCTGATTTTCTGTTGGTATCGGTGCCAAGCTTGCCGATTATGGCACTTGGCATGATCGGTTCCGCTGTTCTGCGCGCTGAAGGTGATGGCGTGAGATCGATGATGGTTACAGTGTCGTCGGGGATCACTGCGGCGATTGTTGATCCGTTGTTGATTTTTGGTTTAGACATGGGCGTACAGGGCGCGGCTTGGGGGGTATTAATCGCACGGACCACCTCTGCTTTCCTCGCCATATACTTCGTGATCGCTGTTAAAGATTTGGCAGGGCGCATTACATTCACCGACATCAAACGCTGGTATTTACCGTTCACAATGATTGCGGTGCCAACGATTTTGACGCAGATGGCGTCGCCGACGGGGAACCTGCTGGCAACGAGTGTTATTGCTGATTTTGGTGAAGCAGCGGTCGCTGGCTGGGCCGTGTTGGGACGTATCACTGTTGTGGCATTTGGCGGGGTTTTCGCGTTGTCTGGTGCAATTGGCGGTATTGTTGGACAGAATTTTGGTGCAGGTGAATTTGGCAGAGTGCGCGATGCGTATCGTGATGCGCTTCTTTTTTCCACAGGCTACGTTTTGGTCGTTTGGGCAATTCTAGCATTACTGACCCCTTTTATTATTGGGGCTTTCAGTTTGTCGGACGACGCGGCGGATGTAGTGACCGCATTTAATTATGTGGCGGCGGGCAGTTTTGCTTTTGCAGGCGCATTATATGTGTCTAATGCATCATTTAACAATCTAGGCCGACCACTGTATTCAACGCTGTTTAATTGGATCAAAGACGGCGCATTGATGTTGCCATTGTGTATCTGGGGCGCCAGTATTTATGGTGCACAGGGCGTTATTTACGGTCAAGGTGCCGCTTGGGTCATCGCGGGTCTTGCCAGCGCAATCTTTGGCTGGCGCTTTATCGGCCAAGTCGAGGCACGGACCGCAAAATCACGCAATGGTGCATTGCGAAAACAGTGATTTACGATAAGTTATCGCCAACAACAGGAGAGCCAAATGTTTTTCACCAAACGCCCCGTCGAAGTACCCAACGCTTCATCTGCATTGTCAGGTCGCGACCAAGCCATTGAGACAGCTTCTAAGCACTTTGTGTTAGGAACCCCAATCAAGGGGCCAATTCCTGATGGGTTCGAACAAGCAATGTTTGGTATGGGCTGTTTTTGGGGTGTAGAACGCATCTTTTGGCAGATAGAGGGCGTTTGGACGTCCGCAGTTGGATATGCTGGCGGCCACACTCCGAATGCAACATACGAAGAAGTGTGTTCAGGTAAAACGGGCCATAACGAGGTTGTTTGGGTTGTCTTTGATCCATCTGTCGTTAGCTATGAAACATTGCTGAAAACATTCTGGGAAGGTCACAACCCAACGCAAGGTATGCGCCAAGGAAACGACCAAGGTACGCAATACCGTTCAGGTATCTATTTTTACAATGTGGATCAACGTATGGCGGCATTTGCCAGTAAGAACCTGTATCAACAACGTCTGGATGCCAGCGGTATGGGGACGATTACATCTGAGATTTTGGATGCAACAGAACTGTTTTATGCGGAAACATATCACCAACAATACTTAGCAAAAAATACAGATGGATATTGTGGTATCGGTGGTACGGGCGTCACCTGTCCAATTGGTGTGGGTGCTTGACCCTTTGGGTGATCTGACTTATCGCCAAACCAAATAGATTTGGGGGGCGAGATGCCAACATTTACCGCACTGACCACACTTGCTGGAAAAGACGCCGCTGAAGAACTTGGTTTGGCGCTTGAAAACTTGGATTCCGCGCCATACGGCATTGGGGTCTTTGAAATCGAAGACGGTTCTGGATTGTACGAAGTTGGTGGATATTTCATCGATGCGCCCGAAGAAATTGCATTGCTTATTTTGACAACGGCTTATGGTGCGAAACCATTTGTTGTGTCCAAAGTTCCCGACAAAGACTGGGTTGCCGAAGTACGCCGTGAATTGGCACCGGTCGCTGCGGGTCGTTTTTTCGTTTATGGCGCACATGATGCGGACCAAGTTCCAGATGACTGTATGCCCTTGTTAATCGAGGCGGCGATGGCGTTCGGAACTGGTCATCATGGCACCACCAAGGGCTGTTTGACTGCGTTAGATACATTATCCCAACAGGGGTTTGTTGGTAAAAACGTGATCGACGTTGGGTGTGGCACGGCCGTGTTGGCAATGGGTGCAGCATTGTTGTGGCCGGGTAAGGTTCTGGCTAGTGATATCGACGAGATTGCAACAGAAACATCCAAAGCAAATGCAACTGCGAACAATTTGGGCGATCGTATTGATGTCGTCACATGCGCGGGTTTTGATCATCCTGATTTGTTGGCGCAAGCGCCCTATGATTTGATTTTGGCCAATATTCTTAAGGGGCCGCTGATTGCCTTGGCCCCAGATATGGGAAAAAATTGTGCAAGCGGTGGTCATGCGATTCTGTCTGGTATTTTAAACCCTCAGGCCGAGGCGGTGATCGAAGCGTACGAGGATGAATCTTTTGAGCTGATCGACCACACAAAATTGGGTGAATGGACGACACTGACCCTGCGAAAAGCTTAACATGCGGAGATTTTGCCGCTAAGCTTTTGCAAAAGGGGGACGCATGTCAAACGATAACCGAGAAGACTTTCACAAACGACTGGCCTCTTTGGGTGAAAAGCCCAATGTCCAAGCACGAGTGCCGCGCACAGACCGTGTCGGAATATATGATTTTGACGAAGAGAAACGACGCCAAAGTGCCAAATTTCCTTGGCGTCGCTTGATTGCATGGGTTTTGATTGGCATCGTCGGATTGATTCTAATCAAAGCGTTTACCGTGAATAAAATGGGTGAAGAATCGTATCAAGCACGTTTGGTCGAATTGCGCGCCGGCGATGGTTGGGAGCCATATGCCGCCATTGTTGTTGGCCGCGATCCGTTAATGATGTTGTTTGAAAGGCTTTTGTTTTCTGGTGGCAATGACCCTGAAACGACAAACGCCCCAGAAACAAGTTCCGAGGCGTCTGATAATGCGAATGAATAATAGGTTTGTGACCTATTAGAAGTTGTGGATGTCACCGCGTGTCAAACCGATGTCTGCCAATTCACGTGCAGTCAATTTTGACAATTCGTTTTTAGTTACGCGTGCTTGGTTCCAAGTGATCGCTGCGTTAACGATGTTTTCCAAAGCGTTTGTTGCGCGAAAGATTGCAACTGCGCCGAAAGGTTGTGAAGCTGTGTTTTGGTAAGTAGCCATGATAAAGTTCCTTTTATCAGTGAATGTTTCGTTGTTGCCCTCTATCTAGCTTCCACCATCGGGCATTACCAATGCTGGTTCTGCATTGCCGAAATGCAAAAAACGCATAGGCGAATGTTCTTGAACTTTTGAACCATCAACCTACGAAACAAATTCATCACTTGGCGAATGTTCTTGTTTCGTGCTATGCCTGTGAAAAAAGCAGGGCAGGCAAATGCGTGTAATTGGAATTGATCCGGGTCTTCGAAACTTGGGCTGGGGTATTGTTGATGTTGCTGGCACGAAAATGGGCCATGTGGCGAACGGTGTTTGTAAATCTTCAACGGGAACATTGGCTGAACGGTTGCGTGAATTGCATGAACAGTTGACCCATGTGATTTATACACATCAGCCGACGACATCGGCAGTGGAAAAAACCTTTGTGAACAAAGATGGGGCAGGGACGCTGAAATTGGGTCAAGCACGGGGTATTTGTTTGCTGGTTCCCGCGCAGGCTGGATTGGATGTTGCCGAATA
>DKMK01000106.1 GCA_002469545.1 Rhodobacterales bacterium UBA7416
ATAAACACGATATCCGCAGGCGTTTGCCCCAGATCAACAGCCTCGGTTCCATCGTCAATTTGTCCCGGGGTGGCGGCTAATAAATGCATCGTTTGTTACCTGTTATGGATATTGGGGTGGGTCTTAATTCAGCACTTTGTGCATGCACAGACTTAACGGATCTACGACGTAATCTCCAAACGGTGGGCAAAACGCGAAACCGTACTTTTCATACAATGCAATCGCGGCGTCTAAGCCAACCCCTGTTTCCAGATGCATCTGGCCAAATCCCTGTTCGCGTGACACCGCAATCAATTTTTCCAAAATGTGCTGTGCCACTTTTATTCCACGCGCGGCGGGATCAACGAACATGGACTTCACTTCGGTATAATCCACACGGCGCGCAATCGCGCCACACCCCATTACTGCGCCGTCAACTTTACCTACAAAAAACGAAATATCAGGCGTGCACAACGCATCCAAAGACAGAAAATGACAGCTTTCCGCAGGATACATTGCCGTCATCAACGCATGACTTTGTTCCAACAGCGCAACCGCTGCTGGATCATGTGGATCACAAGGCTCAACAATCACTGTCATGCCGTTAACGCCGCCATAATCGCCGCTTGATCCAATCCTGCTTGGCCAATGACAACCAATTTCGTTTCACGCGGCGCTGCGCCGAACGGTTGATCGAAATAGGTATCAACACGCGGCCCAACAGCTTGAATGGTCATACGCATCGGCTTGCCTTCAACAGCAATGAAACCCTTCAATCGCAGGATGTCATGTTCGCGAATAATATCTGCAACACGCGCCGCATACGCCACAGGATCAGTCACCTCGCCACGCGCCACAACGAAACTTTCGAATTCGTCATGATCATGCTCGTGGTGATGGTGGTGTTCATGCGCATGATCATCGTCTTCGTGATCGTCATGATGATCATCATCGTGGTCATGGTGGTGGTGGTGCACTTCGTGACGCGCATCCATATCCGCCTCTGCGCCACTTCCTTGGCCCAACAACACATCAACGGGCAATACACCCATGGATGATTTCACAACCTGCACCGCATCACGGCTTGATGCCTTAAGATCGGCAATGATTTTCACACTTTCGGCCTCGGTCAACAAATCGGATTTATTAACAACAATCATGTCCGCACATGCGATTTGATCTTCAAACAATTCTGACAATGGCGTTTCATGATCCAGATTTTCATCCATCGCACGCTGTGCATCAACTGCCGCCACATTATGGGCAAAACGCCCCTCGGTCACGGCCTTGCCATCCACGACGGTTACAACACCATCAACAGTCACCTTGGTTGAAATTTCTGGCCAGTTAAACGCGCGGATCAATGGCTGAGGCAATGCCAACCCAGATGTCTCAATCACAATGTGATCGGGCTTGTTTTCACGTTCTAACAGCTTGGTAATTGTTGGCACAAAATCATCGGCAACGGTGCAACAAATGCATCCATTGGACAACTCCACGATATCGTCTTCGGTGCATGTCTCATCGCCGCACCCTTTCAATATGTCACCGTCAACACCCAGATCGCCAAACTCGTTGATGATCAATGCGATGCGTTTGCCTTGTGCATTTTGCAACATGTGTCGGATCAACGTGGTTTTCCCCGCGCCAAGGAAACCGGTTACAACAGTCGCTGGAATTTTTTGAGCCATGATAATCTTTCCATTTCATTTCTATTCGTCATATTAAATTGCGCGACCTTCCACAACGGGCTAGGAATGCCCAATGGACGTCACACATAAACTTCACGTCTGTTCGACATGTCTCAAAGACACCGAAACAGACCCACAGGGCGAAACGCTGGCAACCGAATTGCGCCAACTGTTTGCCAATTCTGATGATGCCGCCATTCGCGCGATTTCCATTGAAACCGTGGAATGCATGTCGATGTGCGACACGCCAACATCCTTATCATTTCGTGCGACTGATAAGGCCGCATATTTATTCTCCGGCATCGATCCTTCCGCAGATCACGATGATATTCTGGCATTCGCCAAATTATACACCCAAACGGATGATGGCTGGATCACAGACGCCCGCCCCTGCGGCCGCCTTCGTTTTTGTCTAACGGGACGCATCCCCGCATAATTATTTTACCTTGATCGTTTTTTGTGCTTCTACGCCAATGCCACCGACGGCCAAGGGACTGTGGGTATTTGCATTCAGCGTCACAGACACAGTAACCTCACCAGCTGGCAGTTCGCCAATATGCGTCCACGGCCCATAAATCCGTGCCAACTTCTCACCATTTACGAACACATGCGCATGACCAGTATTTGGCACATGCTCTTGGTTTACAGCCATCGGCGTGAATGTGAAGTTCTGTGGCACCACCTGTAAATTCCAACCCGTGACGGTGTCTTTATACAATGCAATCTCAACACTCGGGGCAGGGCCCGCACCGTTTTCCAGCAACATCGAATGATCGTGGGCGTCGTGGTTGTGTACGCTGCCATCATCCGTTTCATGACCGGCTTCTGTGTGCGGATGGCCTTCTAATTCGGCACCACTGCTTAACGCCAACAGGAATCCGATACCGACACCAAAGAACAGGCCAATAAACAACAACATAAACTTGCGCATGGCTAAATACCCTCTTCTTGGTTCCAGAAATGCGCGGCCAACAACCCCAACACAACCCATGCGGCCATGCCTACGCCCATTGCGTTGCTGGCAAACAAGCCAGCCAATTCAGGTGGCACACCACCATGGAATTTCTCAGGATGTGGTGCGCCGATAATATGCGGCGCGGCCAACAATACGGCTGCAACGCCCCACGAAATCATCGAACGCCCAAAGGCGATCAACCACAACGCCAGCGCAGTCGCGCCAACCGTGGAGAACCACCAAATTTGGCGTGCACCAACATCGGCCGCCGAAGATCCGGGTAATTCAGGGGGTAATCCAATCGCGGGTGCAAAATGCACGGCGATAAAACCAGCTAAACCCCAGATGATGCCTGAACGCGCGGTTATGACATGTCCACGTTCGCTTGCAAACGCCATGCCCGCGACCAACATCAAACCATAGCCAACGTAAATCAGTGCCGAAAATAATACGCTCAACACATCGCGCATCGCATCAAACTCATACGCAGGTCCATGAGTTAAGCTTCCTGCGGTCACACTATGTGTCAGCGCTCCACTCTCGAACATTTCCGCATGCAATAAATGTGGTTGCACAAATGCCAATTGCAGCAAGGCGGCAATCAGCCCCGCTGCAAAACCAGCGAACAACGCGCTGGTGACCAGTCTGTAAAGCATATCTTAGTGGCAGGGAAAGCCAGTTGCGTGACGCGTATCGTGTGCTGCATCGTGCAATGTTGCTGCCTGCAGGTGACCTGCAACGATCATAATCGTCAAACCAATCAACGCTGCAAATACAATTTGTGCAGTTGATGTGTTAACGCGTGCCTGTGTTTTAACTTGTGTGTTCATTTTATCTCTCCTCACCGTCATCCCCGACGGCCTGTGATTAACGTTTCGCAAGGCTGGTTTCCTGACTTACGGATCGATCGCTCTGTCCACCTTCCCAGCTTGCGCCAGTGGTTTTGGACATCGCTCTCCGCATACAGTCGCGGGGGCGGTCGTGGCTGTGGGCCCCTTTTGGGTCGTCCCTCTCCACATTCCCATTTGATCCCCGAATGTTGAAACACTCTTAACGGGGAACCATGCCCTCCCTTTGTGCAGGTTCTTTGAACCCCGCGCAAGTGTGATTCCGACCAAAGGATGCGAAATCTCGCCATCTGTATCCCACCTGTTTGGGCCATATATTGCAATATCTTGTGGATAACTCCGCCCAAACCCCTAAATACGGGGTTTTTATGTTGACTCGAAGCCCCAGAAACATGGAATTTAATTTGAATAAGAATCAAAAGGCGTAACCGTTGCAGTTTAGCAAACTCAGATTGACAGGATTCAAAAGTTTCGTGGACCCCACGGAGCTGGTAATCGCTGATGGCCTGACAGGGGTCGTTGGCCCAAACGGTTGTGGTAAATCGAATCTACTCGAAGCATTGCGCTGGGTCATGGGCGAAAACCGCCCCAAAGCAATGCGCGGTGGCGGAATGGAAGATGTGATTTTTGCAGGAGCATCATCGCGCCCGGCACGAAATTATGCCGAAGTCTCGCTTTTAATCGACAACACACAACGCCTCGCACCTGCCGCATTCAATACCCAAGACGTGCTCGAAGTTCACCGTCGCATCACCCGTGATATCGGGTCCGCCTACAAAACCAATGGAAAAGAGGTTCGCGCTCGCGACGTTCAAATGCTGTTCGCCGATGCCTCAACGGGTGCGCACTCCCCTGCACTCGTGCGTCAGGGGCAAATTTCAGAACTGATCAACGCCAAACCCAAGGCACGCCGCCGCGTACTGGAAGAGGCTGCGGGGATTTCCGGCCTATACCAACGCCGCCACGAAGCAGAACTGAAACTACGCGGCGCAGAAACAAACCTGAGCCGCGTTGATGATGTCGTCGAACAGCTCGACAGCCAACTCGGATCACTTGCCCGTCAAGCACGCCAAGCAAAACGTTACCGCGAAATTGGTACTGAACTGCGCCAGTCTGAAGGCCTGTTATTATACCGCCGCTGGCGCGAAGCAGACGTCGCACGTCAAGCTGCCAGCGATGAATTGACATTGGCAACCAAAGCCGCCGCAACTGCCCAAACAGAAGCATCTCAATCCCTCAAAGCACGCGAGCTACTCGAAGGCAAAGTTCCACCACTTCGCGAAGAAGAAGCAATCGCCGCAGCAGTTGTTCAACGCCTGACTGTCCAGCGTGATACCTTAGCAGACCAAGAGGCGCGCGCACGCGATCAAATCGAAACGCTACAATCACGCATCGCGCAACTGGGCAATGATATCGACCGCGAAGCAGGTCTAAACAAAGACGCCGAAGAAACAATCAAACGCCTCGATTGGGAACAAGATCAAATTCAAAAGGCATCCTTGGGCCACGAAGAAAAACTAAACGCCGACAATCTTGCCGCCCGTGACGCTGCCGGCATCATGCAAGAAAAAGAAAGCGATCTCGATAAACTAACCGAAGATTCTGCTCGCCTATCCGCACGTCACCAATCCGCGCACCGTCTGTTAACGCAGGCGCAATCGGTACTGGAAAAACGCCAAACAGATTCAGACGCCGCCGTTGGAAATGTCCTCTCCGCAGAACAAGGTTTAGAAGAAGCCCAGGAGCGTCTCGAACAATCCATCTCAACTCGCGCCATGACCCAAGAAGCAATGCTCCAAGCCGAAGCAAAACTCCTTGAAATCGAAGGCCAACGTTCAGACGCCCAAGCATACGACAGCGATGCGCGCGCTGCCCTGTCCGAATCCGAAGGCGAAGCAAACGCCCTTCGCGCCGAAGTCGCGGCATTGGAACGGGTGATCGCACGCGACAGCGCTGACGGTAAGCAACTGCTGGATAGCATCCGCGCCGCCAAGGGCTACGAGGCCGCACTGGGCGCGGCACTTGCCGATGACCTAAAAGCTCCCGTTGTGGACACAGATGGGCTTTCAGGCTGGGCGCAACTGTCTGATTATGCCAATGCAAACGACTTACCATCAGGCGCCGAACCATTGGCCGCACACGTAAACGCGCCTACTGTCCTAAAGCGCCGCCTCAGCCAAATCGGCGTTGTTTCTCGCACCGACGGCCCCCGTCTCCAAGGCGATCTAAAGCCGGGCCAACGTTTGGTCTCCACCGACGGCGACCTGTGGCGCTGGGATGGCTTCCGCCAAGGTGGCGATGACGCCCCATCCGCCGCCGCACTACGTCTCCAACAAATGAACCGCCTCGAAGAGTTACGCGAAATATTGGCCTTGGCCACATCACGCCTCGAGGCATCCCAAGAAAACTTCGACCGCGTTCACAAAACACTCCAAGATTTGGTTCAAGCTGACCGCGACGCCCGCACGGCACGCAAATCCGCAGACGACGCCGCCACAAACGCCACCCGCCAAATGTCGCGGAGCGAAGCAGACCGCGATCAACTAAGCGGCAAAGTCGAAAACCTTAAACTCGCACAGGCTCGCCTCGAAGAAGAAACCTACGCCGCCGACGAAGCCTTAAAAGAAGCGCAAAAAGGCATCACCGATTTGGGTGATCTGGACGCCGCGCGCAATGCAGTCGAAGCTACCAAAATCGCCGTCGAAGCGGCCCGCATGACGATGCTGACCAAACGCTCGATGTTCGACGAAACCCGTCGCGAAGGCGAAGCACGCACAAAACGTCGCCAAGAAATCATCCAAGAGGTTTCAGGCTGGCGTCACCGCCTCTCCACCGCGGAAAAACGGATTTCTGAATTGGCCGAACGCAAAGACCACTCAGAAATCGAATTGAAATCAGCAACCCAAGCCCCCGATGAAATCGCCGCCAAACGCGACGAACTCTCCAACGCAATCACCACCGCCGATACCCGCCTAAAACAGGCCTCTGATGCATTGGCTATCGGCGAAAGCGAACTGCGAAAATCCGAACAAGCTGAACGCGACGCCGAACGCAGCGCTTCTGAAAATCGCGAAAAACGCGCCCGCGCTGATGCCGTTGCCGAAGCCGCGACAATCCAAGTGGCCGCCGCCGCCGATCGCATCCGCGAAGACTTGGACGTCGCTCCCGAGGCACTGCTTGAAACGCTGGAAACCGACCCTGAAAAAATGCCACCCGCCGACCGCATCGAAGCAGACGTTGCACGCCTTCGCCGCCAACGCGACGCCCTTGGCGCGGTCAACCTACGCGCCGAAGAAGACGCAAAAGAAGTCAGCGAAGAACGCGATACATTAGTCGTCGAAAAAGAAGACCTAGAGGAAGCGATCAAAGCCCTCCGCGTCGGCATCGCATCCCTAAACAAAGAGGGCCGCGAACGCCTGTTGGCCGCTTTCGACGAAGTAAACAAAAACTTCTCACGCCTGTTCAAAACCCTGTTCGGTGGCGGCGAAGCAAATCTGGTACTGGTCGAAAGTGATGACCCACTCGAAGCTGGCCTCGAAATCATGTGCCAACCGCCCGGCAAAAAACTCTCCACCCTGTCACTCCTATCAGGCGGCGAACAAACCCTAACGGCACTGGCCCTGATCTTCGCCGTCTTCTTGGCCAACCCCGCCCCGATCTGTGTATTGGACGAGGTCGACGCCCCACTGGACGACGCGAACGTAAACCGGTTCTGTGACATGCTGGACGAAATGATCGCCGCCACAGACACCCGTTTCCTAATCATCACCCACCACGCCGTAACCATGTCCCGCATGGACCGCCTGTTCGGCGTAACAATGGCGGAGCAGGGTGTGAGCCAGCTGGTATCAGTTGATTTGCAGGCCGCGGAAGAGATGATTGATTAGGATGGATAATCTAGCGGAAATTTTGGAAGCGCCATTTCCATTTGGCCCCGTTGACCTAGAGGCCTTATCAGACTTTGAAATAGAAGTTGGTCATGCCTTGCCTTCGGATTTTCGCGAATACCTTTTAGCGTTTAATGGTTCTTGCTTTAAGAAGGATATTTACACCTCATCAGATGATGGCTGGGAAGCAATTGGAATTGGCCACGTCTATGGTTTGCACGAAGGCCCAGACTATTTTCAACTTTTAAAAAATTGGAAATTATACGAAAAATATGACCTTCAAGCATGGAAATGGAAATTAAAGAAGTTCGTTGTTTTTGCTGATACTGGAACAGGCGAACAACTTGCGATTAACACAAAAAACGGTTCGGTTTGGCTTTACTTACATGACTGGGAACCACGCTTATTTAGAATGCCTGGACAGTTCATGAAAATAGAAAATAGTTTCAGCGACTTTTTACAAAAACTTGAGTCCGAGGAAGAGCATGATGCGCGAATGACGGGAAATCCACGTTATGATGCTTTTAAGAAGCAATTAGCAGAGCTAGAAGCGAAGCGCGAAGCAGAAGTAGAACAGGGAATGTGGGACTAATCCCACATTCATTCTGTGTGAAACTAAATCACAACTTCCCAATCAACGCCTTCGTCGGCCAAGCATCAGCAGGCAATCCCACACGCTTCTGCTCCTTCTGAACAGCCGCTCGGGTTTTCGCTCCTAAAATCCCATCAACCTTACCCACATCATGCCCACGGGCCTTCAGCTTCTTTTGCAATTTCACCATATCCGCACCCGACAACGGCGCATCAGGGCTACCCGCATTAAACCGCGGCGCACCGTTCAAACGTGTGGCGAAATAGGCCGCCGAAGTCACATTCACCAACGACTTGTTCCATTTGAAATAAACGTCAAAGTTATCAAACACCAAAAACGCTGGCCCCTTGCGGCCCTCTGGCAACAACAACGATGCGTTCAACTTACTGGATGCCTTGCCGCGCAATTTCACACCCTGCTTGGTCCAGCTGGAAACCTTTTGCGGTTTACCCAACCCTGTTTTCGACCAATCCAAATTC